>NZ_JBSFSO010000017.1:0-126519 GCF_053589795.1 Micromonospora sp. NPDC003241
CAATCCGGCCGCTGCCTCGACGCCTGGAACACCACCAACGGCGCCCAGATCCAGCTCTACGACTGCCACGGACAAACCAACCAGCAGTTCCGGCTCGCAGCCAGATGATCGTGACCGACCTGGCCGGTACGCAGATCCACCGACTGCGCGGCAAGGTCTGACACCTGCGAGGTGTGACTGATGAACCGGGCGGGCTCGACGTCAGGTCGGGCCCGCCCACCGCTGCACATCAACGACCCGGGCTCCGTAGGCTTGGGCTGGTGACATCGGTGCGGGAACGGATCAGGGCGGTTCTCGCCGGGGCGGTCGACTACGAGGCGGGGCTGGACGCGCTGACCGTCACACCGTCGGTCGACGTCGACCCGGCGCTGGTGGCGGCGCGGGACGAGGCGTTCGCGCGGCTGTGGCGGGGCGGGTGGCAGCCGACCGAGCTGCACCGGGTGGTCGCGCGACGGGGCCTGCCGCGCCAGGCCGAGCTGGTGACCGACGCGGTCGCCGAGTACCTGCGACAGTTTCCCCGCGCCACGGTCGACGGGCGGTGGCTGGCGCAGGCGGACGCCCTCGGGGCGCAGGTCTGGTGGGCGGACGACGCCACGTACGTCGACGCGCTCGTGGCCCGCTGGCGGCTCGACCGGGTGGCCGTACTCGACCTGGTGTTGGGCCTGCTCGCCATCCTGGCCGCGCTCCCGCCGATCGAGGTGCTCGTCCCGCCGCCCGGTTCCGCCGCCGCGCCGGTGGGCGGGTCGGGGTCGTCGCGGACCGACGCCCGGCTGCTGGATCGGGTACGCGCCCTGCTCGCCAAGGCGGAGTCGACGACGTTTCCGGCCGAGGCGCAGGCGTACACCGCCAAGGCGCAGGAACTGGTCACCCGGCACAGTCTGGACGAGGCGCTGTTGGCAGCGCGTAACGGTGGCACGACTCGGGTGGTGCCGTACGCGCGCCGGATCGGTGTGGACCACCCGCACGACGGGGAGAAGGCGTCCCTGCTGGCCGCCGTCGCCAAGGCGAACCGCTGCCACACGGTCTGGTCACCGGAGCTGGGGTTCAGCACCGTCTTCGGCTTCGACACCGACATCGACGCGGTGGACCTGCTCTACACCTCGCTGCTGGTGCAGGCGCACCAGGCGATGGCCCGGACCGAACCGCCGGGCGGTAAGGCCGGGCGAGGCAGGCTGAAGGCGTACCGTCAGTCCTTCCTGGTGGCCTTCGCCGACCGGATCGACGAACGGCTGACCGCCGCGGCGCAGGTCGCGTTGGCGCAGGCCACCGATCGGCGGGACGGGAACGGTGCGAGCGACGCGGCCGACCTGCTGCCGGTGCTCGCCGCGCGGGACGAGCAGATCCGCGAGACCATGCGACGGGTCTTCCCCGACACGGTCCGGTCCCGGGCCATCCGGGTGGACAGCCGCGACGGCTGGGAGTCCGGCCGGCAGGCCGCTGACCGCGCCTCCCTGCCGACCGACACCAGGCGGTGACAGGTTCCGCCCGTCCCACTGCGCACCAGTTGGTGCGGCAGGAGCGCCCTGGCCCGCACACCCAGGTCGGCGGCGGGCGGTTCCGGCGACCGGACGACCGTCCGCACCGGGTCACGGTGCGGACGGTCGCCCCGCTGTCAGCTCCCGAAGGTGCCGATGTAGAGCAGGCGGTTGGGTGAGCCGGCTCCGGGGTTGATGACGACGTTCGGGGTCGCGGCGGCGACGATCGCCGCGTTCACGGTCGCCGGCGACGCCGACGGGTTGTTCCGCAGATAGATCGCGGCGGCGCCGGCCACGTGCGGGGCAGCGAACGAGGTGCCGCTGCCGGTGTACGTGGCGGTGTTGCTGGTCCGCCAGGCGGCGGTGATCGAGACACCCGGGGCGAACAGGTCCAGCGCGGTGCCGTAGTTGGACCAGGCGGGACGGGTGTCGGTGCGGTCGGTGGCGCCGACGGTCAGCGCCTCGGTGACCCGGGCTGGTGAGGTGCCGGTGGCCGGTACGCCGGAGTTGCCCGCGGCGATGGCGTAGGTGATTCCCGCGTTGATGGATCGCCGGACCGCGGCGTCGAGGGTGGTGCTGGCGCCGCCGCCGAGGCTCAGGTTGGCCACCGCCGGCCGGGTCGCGTTCGCGGTGACCCAGTCGACACCGGCGATGACCCCGGCCGTGGTGCCGGAGCCGCTGTTGTTGAGCACCCGGACCCCGACGACGGTGGCGTTCTTGGCCACTCCGTAGGCGCTCCCGGCGGCGACCGAGGCGACGAAGGTGCCGTGCCCGTTACCGTCGTCGGTGTTGTAGTCGTTGTCGACTGCGTCGTAGCCGTGCACCGCCCGGCCACCGAAGTCCTGGTGGGTGATCCGGACTCCGGTGTCGACCACGTAGATCCGGACCCCGTTGCTCGGACCGTAGGTGAACGACTGGTTCAGCGGAAGGTACCGTTGGTCGATCCGGTCGAGACCCCAGGACGGCGGGTTCGGCTGGGTGGCCAGCGCCTGTACCCGCTGGTCCTGCTCGACGTAGGCGACGGCCGGGTCGGCCGCCAGGCGGCGGGCGGCCCGCTCGGTGAGGGTGGCGGAGTAGCCGTTCACCGTCCGTCCGTAGAGCCGGTCGACCTGGCCACCGCCGTGCCGGGCGGTGACACGCTCGGCGCTGGCTCGGGTGAGCTGCTGCCCGTCCCTGAGTACGACGATGTAGCTGCCCGGGACGGCGGTCGGCAGGTCGGCGCCGAGAACGGTGCCGGTGACCGGTGCGGCCGCCGCCGGGTTGAGCCCGGCCGTGGCGAGTAGTGCGCCCGCGAGCGTGGCGGCGCCCAGAGTGCCGAGCCGGCGGCGGGTGACGAGGTGGGTGAGCCTCACGTGGCTGCTCCTTCCTGGGCCGGCCGTGGCAGCGGCCGGCACATGCCGCGCCTGAATCCATAGTGGACGATGGGGCGCGGGAAACCTTGTGGTGCACCGGGTTCGGTGCGACACCCAGGCTAGGCAAGGATGAGCCATCGATGGTTGCGGTTGCTTTAGGCTTCTGTTGCCGGGTTGCTCCAGCGGTAACGAAAACACGTGGGCCGCGACATGCCTGCCGCTCAGCGGGCGGAGGCGGTCATCGGACGGCCTGACGCCCCACGGTCAGAAGTGACCGACGCGGCGGCGTCGACGGGCGCGTACGGCGTCCAGGGCGGCTCACGCAGCGCAGGGCAGTGTTCGGCGGTCGGATGGTTCGCAATGTCGATCATGCGGTCGAGGGCGTCGCGGGCGGCGGCGAGATCGGCCATGGCGGCGGTGATCCGGTCGCGCTCGGCGGTCAGCAGCGCGAACGCCTCGCGGGAACCGTGTCCGGCGTCGACGTAGGGCATCAGCTGCAGGATGGTTCGGCTGGGCACACCGGCGGCGAAGAACTGTTGGATCAACCGCACCCGTTCGACGGCTGACTCGGGATAGGTGCGCTGGCCCCTGGGAGACCGCTCCGAGGTGAGCAGACCCTGCTCCTCGTAGTACCGCAGCGCTCGCGTACTCACGCCTGAGCGCCGCGCGACGTCACCGATCCGCATCCACGTCCTCCATCGGCTCCACAATCCGACTTGCCCTTGACGTCAACGTCAGCTTTTACCGTAGTCGACGTCGGGCCGGACACGGTCCCACCCCGAATCGACCCAGGCAGGGAGCACGGAGCCATGAACATCGCCGACCAGATCGCCCTCGTCACCGGATCCAACCGCGGTATCGGCCGCCAGTTCGTGCTCGAGCTGCTCGATCGCGGGGCGAGCAAGGTGTACGCGACGGCCCGTCGCCCCGAGATCCTCGACTTCGACGACAGTCGCGTGGTGCCGCTGCGACTCGACCTGCTCGACCACGAGTCCGTCGTCGCGGCGGCGGCGACCGCGCGTGACGTCACGCTGCTGGTCAACAACGCCGGCATCGCGACCGGCGCCCCGCTCGTCACCGGCGAGCTGACCGAGGTCCGCCGCGAGATGGACACGCACTTCTGGGGCACGCTCGACGTGATCCGCGAGTTCGCCCCCGTACTCGCCGCCAACGGCGGTGGCGCGATCGTGAACGTGCTCTCGGCGCTGTCGTGGTTCGCCGGCCCGGGCACCGGCTCGTACGCCGCCGCCAAGGCCGCCGAGTGGAACATGACGAACGGCGTACGCCTCGAACTCGCCGCCCAGGGCACCCTGGTCCAGGGCGTGCTCCTCGGCGCCGCCGACACGGACATCACCGCCGACTACGACGGACCCAAGATCGACCCCCGCGACGTCCCGCGTCGAGCGCTCGACGGGCTGGCCGCCGGGTCGATCGAGGTGATCGTCGACGACTGGACCGCGATGGTGAAGGCCTCGCTCGCCGGCGACCCGGCCCCGTTCTACACCCGGATCACCGAGATGCTGGGCGCCCGCTGAGCGCCGACCTCACGGCACCAGGATCGTCTTGCCCCGGACGCGTCCGGACTCGGCGTCGCGGTGCACCGAGGCCAGGTCGGTGAGAGGACGCGACGCGGCGATGTCGAGACGGACGGCACCGGCGTCCACGAGGGCGACGAGGGCGGCGAGGTGGCGGGTGTCGTTGCGGGCCACGAAGCGTAACGCCGCCGTCGCCGACCCGGCGGGTGCCGTCAGCGCACCGGCGGCGGACACGACGACGCCTTCTGGGCGCACCAGCGACATCAGTGCCGCGGCGTGCCGGGCACTGACCACGACGACGTTGAGAATCACGTCGACCGGGGTGGCGAGCGCCTCGCCGAGGGGCGTGGTCGTGTAGTCGACGATCTCGTCGGCGCCGAGATGGCGGACCACGTCGGCACTGCGCGGGCTGGCCGTGGCGATGACGTGGGCACCGGCGTACTTGGCGAGTTGGACCGCGAACCCGCCGACGCCACCGCCCGCCCCGTTGACCAGCACCCGCTGCCCCGCGGTGATGCCCGCGTGCTCGAACACCGCCTGCCAGGCCGTGACACCGGCGATCGGGATGGCGGCGGCGTGCGGAAGGGGAACGGAGGTGGGCGCCGCCACGACGGTGTCGGCGGCGGCGGTGACGTACTCGGCCGCGGCGCCGCCCGTGTCGACCCGTCCGATCACCCGATCGCCCACGGCGGGGGTGTGCACGCCGCCGCCGAGTTCGACGATCGTGCCGGCGACGTCCCCGCCGAGGGTGTACGGCAGATCCAGCGGAAGGACGGCCCGCAGCAGTCCACGGCGCAGGCCGACGTCGGACGGATTGAACGAGGTCGCGGCGACCTTGATCAGTACCTCACCCCGCCCCGGCGTCGGGCGCGGCACGTCTTCCTCGCGGATGACCGAGGCATCACCGTACTGGTGGATTCGCAGGGCTCTCACCACTCGAACCTATGGCGGCATCCGAAGACGATCCATGCTCCTGAGTCCCCTGTTCATACTCGATCGTCTTCGGTGGCGATAACCTGCCCACGATGGACGTACTCAGTGACGTGATCACGGTCCTGCGAGCCGGCCGGCCGCGCTCCGCGCGAATCGCGTGGCACGCCCCGTGGGCGCAGCAGTTCGCACCCGTACCCGGCTCCGCCGGTTTCCAGATAGTCCTGCAGGGGCCGTGCTGGCTCATCGCCCCGGACACCGGCCCGGTGCCGCTTGCCGCCGGGGACATCGTGTTCCGGCCGCACGGTCGTGGCCACACGCTGGCCGACAGCCCGACGACCGCACCCACCGCGCCCGCCTGCGACCCGAACGACCCAGCCCTGGCGCGGTACGTCTCGGACGTCGGCGACGCCGCTGCCACGGTCACCCTGTGCGGCGCGTACCAACTCGATCCGGTCCATACGCATCCGCTGCTCGACGACCTGCCCGAGCTCATCCATCTGCCCGCGCACCTCGGGCGACACCCAGAACTCCGCGCCACCGTGGACCTGCTCGCCGGCGAGCTGGAACGGCCTCGCCTCGGTACCGACGCCGTCATCCCGGCGTTGCTCGACACCCTGCTGCTGCACATCCTGCGGTCCTGGCTCGACCACAAGCCGGCACCCGGGACCGTGACCACGGGCTGGGCAGCGGCACTCAACGATCCGGCCACCGCCGCCGCACTGCGGGCCATCCACAGCGACCTCGCGCGGCCGTGGACCGTCGCGACACTCGCCGCCGAGGCGGGGCTGTCCCGTGCGCCGTTCGCGCGCCGCTTCACCACGCTGCTCGGAAAGCCGCCGCTGACCTATCTGACCTGGTGGCGGATGACCACGGCCGCCCGGCTTCTCCACGAAACCGATACGACGCTGAGCGGCATCGCGGTACGCGTCGGCTACACGTCCGAGTTCGCGTTCGCCACCGCGTTCAAACGCCGGTACGGGACTGCCCCCGGCAGGTACCGCCGAGCCGGACGGTGACAGCGGATCTGGAACGAGCGCTTCCCGGTACGACGGCCGTTGCCGGGGCAGCGGCCGTTACCCGGGTGAGGGAACCGACGAGAGCAGGACGAGGAAGTTGTTGATCCGGTCGGTGCCCGGCTGGTGGCCGGTGTCGGCGTGCGACCGGGCGGCGAGTTGGGCGCTGTGCCAGGCGGTGGCCGAGTCGCCGCCCCGGTGCTCGGCGGCGGCCCGGGCGGCGAGTGCCCGGCCTTCGAGCAGCCGGTACCCGCACTGCCGCGCGATGGACAGCGCTGCGTGGCACCAGGCGAGTGCGGCGGGCTCGTCGAGGTCGGCGAGGCTGACGATGATGTCGGCCTCGATGTAGCGGTCCGCGGACGCGCGTGCGTACGTCAACGCGTCCAGCAGGATGCCGACGCTCCGATCCACGACGCCCAGGATGTGAAGTGCGACCGCTTCGAGTCGGGGCTCGGCCGGCTCGCGCGCCATGTCGAGTGCCTGACGGGCGAGCGAGGTGGCGCGGGCATCGTCGCCACGTGCGTGGTGCACCCGGGCCAGTGCGCACAGGGTGGTGGCGCGGCCTCGGCTGCCCGTCTGCTCGTGCAGCTCAAGCGCGGTCGTCAACGTCCGCACCGCATCGTCGGAGCGGCCGAGGAGGTGATAGACCGAGCCCAGGTTGCTCAGGATCAGCGCGCGGCTGCCCACCGCCTTGTTCCGTTGCGCCAGGGTGAGCGCAGCCTGGTGGTGATCGGCGGCTTCGGTGAGGCGTCCGAGGTCGGCGCAGACCAGTCCGAGGTTGTTGTGGTTGACGGCGACGCCGGCCGTGCGGCCGCTGCTCTCGTTCAGCTCCAACGCCTGTCGCACGACCCGCAGGGCTTCGTGTGGCTGGCCGGTCATCCGGTAGACCGGGCCCAGGTTGCCCAGCGCCGCCGCCTGCCCTTCGCGCCATCCCGACCGGTGCGCCGACCGCAGCGCCAGGCGGTACTCGTCGATCGCCTCGGAGAACCGTTCCAGTCGCCAGTACAGGGCCGCCAGGCTCAGTCGGGCTGCCGCCTCGGCCTGGTCGTGGCGCGCGGCCCGGGCAGCGGAGAGACCGAGGCGGGCGACCTCGGACCATTGGGCGGTGTGCATCCCCAGCCACAGGTATCCGCGTAACGCGTCCGCCAGTGACCAGGCCAGCGTGTGCAGTTCCTGACGCGTCGCGTGTCGGGTCGCGGCGACGAGGTTGTGCCGTTCCGCGTCGAGCCAGGCGAGAGCGTCGACGTGGCTGGTGAACCGCAGGTGCCCACGCGCGGGGACAGCTGACTGCACGGGTACGCGCAGCACCTGCGGATACAACCGGTCGGCTGCGGCGTACACGCTGAACAGGTACCAGGAGAGCAGGTCGTCCAGGGTCCGCCGGTTGTCGTCGAGGCTCGCGAGCTCGGCGACGTACCGGCCGAGCAGGTCGTGGGTGCCGAAGCGGCCCGCCGTCCGTTCCTGCACCAGATGGGCGTCGGCCAGGCGGGAGAGCAGTTCGGCCGCCTCCGCGGCTCCACATCCCAGCATCACGGCGGCCGACTCCGCGGTCACGTCGGCGCCGGGCACCAGGCCGAACAGCCGGAAGAGTCGCCGGAGTCGCGGTGGCAGGGTCCGGTAGGAGGCAGCGAACGCCGATCGGACCGCGATCTGCTCGTCCTCGCGGACGGTCAGCATGGTCAGCGGATCGCCGGCGCGCAGCCGGGCCAGGTAGTCGCTGATCGTCTCGTGCCGACGGGTTTGCAGGTCCGCCGCGGCGATGCGCAGTGCCAGCGGCAGATGGGCGCAGTCCCGAGCCAGTTCGGCGAGCGTGGCCTCCTGCCCGCTGACGCGGTCCTCGCCGATGACGCGGGCCAGCAGCTCGGTGGCCTCCGAGGGTGCGAGCACGTCCAACGACAACCGCTGTGCGTCGTGGCGGGTGGCCAGCCCACCGAGGTGACTCCGGCTGGTCACGATCACCAGGCAGCCGGCGCCGCCGGGCAGCAGCGGCTGGACGTGCGCCGTGTCCCGGGCGTTGTCGAGCAGGAACAGCATCTGCTTGTCGGCGACCACGCTGCGGTAGAGATTCGCCGCCTCGTCGACGTCGTCCGGAACCTGGGTGGGCGGCACACCGAGCGCGCGAAGGCAGCGTGACAAGGCGTCCAACGGTGCCAACGGTGCCCCGGGTGAGTGTCCGCCCAGGTCGAGGAAGAGCTGGCCGCCGTCGAACTGTGACCGGACCCGGTGTGCCCACCGGATCGCCAGGGCCGTCTTGCCGACCCCGGCGGTGCCGATGATCGCGACGACCGCCAGGGCGCCGCTCGCGCGCGCCCGCTCCAGCATCGCGTCCAGCTCGGCGAGCGCGTCCACGCGACCGGTGAAGGTCGACAGGCCGGCGGGCAGTTGGGCCGGGCGCGGGCTCGGGCCGGTGTCGGCGACGGCGGGCGCGGGCCGGCTCGGCGGGAACTGCTGCCGCAGCACCTGTCTGTGGGTCTCCGCGAGCCGCGCTCCGGGCTCGACGCCCAACTCGTCGGCGAGTCGGCGACGGATCCGCTCGAACACCCGTAGCGCCTCGGCCTGATGGCCCGATCCGGCCAGCGCCGTCATCAATCGCACGACGAGGCCCTCGTGCCAGGGGTTCGCGGCCGTCAACCTGCGCAGCGGCGCCACCGCCTCGGCGTGCCGGCCGAGTGCGAACTCGGCGTCGAACAGGTCCTCGGAGGCGGCCAGCTGCTTGTCGTGCAGGCTGGCGGCGGCCCCCGGCACGAACGCGGCGGACGCGCCCGCGAGCGCCGGACCGCGCCACAACGCCAGCGCCTGTCGCAGCAGGGTGGCCGCCGGTTCGTGCTCGCCCGCGTCGGTGTGGCGGCGAGCATCCGCGACGAGACCGGAGAAGACCGTCGTGTCCAGGTCGGCGTCGTGGAGGTCGAGACGGTACCCGCCGGATCCCGAGAAGATCATTTCGGGTAGGTCGGCGGTGCGGGTCAGGTGCCGTAATCGGGAGACGCAGACCTGGACCTGCGCGCGTGCCCGTGCGGGCGGCGCCCCGCCCCACAGCGCTTCGGCCACCTGTTCGGCCGACACCAGCACGTTCGCGTTGAGCAGCAGATAGGCCAGCACGGCGCGCTGCTGGGGCCGCCCCAACGGCACCGGCTCCCCGCGCACCACGGCCTCGACCGGACCGAGCAGGCGCCATCTCATGCGTCCCCCACCTCAGCGCATCTATCGCATTCTATTCGTCGCCACCTGGGCGGCTATCGGACGGCTAGCCGATGGCAAGGCGGCCCGCGCAGCCTCAGAGATGGCCGGGCGAACGACCCGGACCGATATCGCGAAGGAGCTTCAATGGGAGGAAGAATCCGCGCCGCCGTGGTCGCCGCAACCGTGCTCGGCCTGCTCGTCGCAGCAGCCGGCATGGCGCAGGCCGACCCGGCGTCGCAGCCCGCGTTGCGGGACGCCCGGGCCGCCGCGACAGCCTCGGACGGGCTCGGCACCGCCGCGAAGGGTGGCATCGGCATCGCCGCGACCTGGTTCACCGGTACGGTCGCAGTCGGCGGCACGCAGGGGTGGACCTGGAACAACGCCCCCGCCGACGCCGCCTACGTGGTCGGCTACAACCCAGCCGGCGCCACCACCTCGACGATGTGCCAGTTCGAGACGATCAGCAGCCAGTACGTCCAACTGTGGGGCGGGCAACGGCAGTTCCAGTTCACGCTCAAGAACGTCGGCTCGATCGCCTGTGGCGCGACGGTGCAGCTCGCCGCGGTGAGCAGCTCGGCCTACGCCTCCACCGGCGGTGTCAGCCCGGGCGGCACCCAGACCTACCTGTGGAACATCCCCTGGCACACCAACTGGGTGGTGGGGCTCAACCCGAGTGGCGCCACCAGCTCGGCGGCCTGCCAGTTCCGGGTGACCCGCACCTGGTTCGTGCAGCCGGGTGCGGCGGGTGCGCTCCGTCAGTTCTGGGTGGAGGTCAAGAACGTGGGCACCATCGCCTGCCAGACCGATATCCGACTCGGCTCCACCGCCGTCTCGTACAGCTTCAACATCGCATCCATGGCGTCCGGCGCCACGTGGTCCACGACCTGGACCAACGCGAACCCCGTCACCTCGGCCTACCTGGTCGGCGCGTCACCTCAGGGCAGCTACCCCATCACCTGCCAGTTCGAGGTCACCCGCATGATCTACCGCCAGCGCATCAACACCAACGGAACGTCCGAACGCCAGATCACGATCTCGTTCAAGAACCTCGGCGGGACCACCTGCGGAGGACTCGCCGAACTACAGACCCTCGCGGCCTGATCCCGTACCGCTCCGCCGACCGTCGGGCGACAACCACCGTTGTCGCCCGACGGCCCGACGCGGTCACCGCACGGTGGGAGCGGATCCGATCGCGACCACACCGCCCAGGCCGTCCTAGGAAGTCATCCTGATCGCAATAGGCGCCGAGCGCCCGTCACGTACCCTGGCCCCTCTCCGACGTCTGCGGTGGCACCGAACCGGTGCCACCGCTTCGAGCGTCCCGGTGTGTCGGCGCGTGGCACGGTCCGGTCAGGCCGCACTCGCCAGGAGCAGGGCCAGCACCTGCCCGAGCAGGTTGTTGGTGACGTGTACCGCGACGGCGGGCCAGATGGAGCCGCTGCGGCGGAACACTTCGGCGGCGACCAGGCCGACGACCAGTGCGGTCACGAAGACGAGGTTCAGGCCGTGCATCAGCGCGAAGATCAATGAACTGCCGACGACGCCGACGACCGCGCCGTAGCGCAGCAGTGCCGTGGTGACGATCCCGCGGAACAGGAACTCCTCGCCGATGGGCGTCAGGACCGCCAGAAACAGCAACGACAGGATCAGCGTGAGGATCCCGTCGCCGGCCGCGTCGAGATACGGCTGCTGGACATTCTCGGACGGACCGGTGAGGTAGTAGACCGCGGCGGCGACGATCCGGGAGACGACCAGGGCGACCAGGCCACCCGCTACCCCGAGCAGGAGCCAGCGGCCGGTCGTCGGACGGACACCGAGGTCGCTCCAGTTCGTGGAGCGGATGCGCGCGGCGGCCGCGAAGGCGATGAGACCGGCGACACCCGAGAGGGCGGCCAGAATGAGGCCGGACGTGACCGGGCTGAGCCCGTCGGCCGCTCCGGTCCGGTCGAGGGTGATGGGGAGGCCGTAGCCGACCAGCGCCATCACGGCCAGCCCGACGAGGATCTCCGGCCATCCGGGCCTCTTCGTCTGCACCGACACGTCAACGGCCATCGCGAGAACCTCCACTGTGTACTCCGAATCGGGCCGAGGCAGATAGTTGCCCTTGTTGTCCTATCCCAAACCGAACGATTCGGACCTTGCCCAGCGCGCTGTCCACCAGCGGACTGCGGGCGGGGCCGTCCGGCGGCCATGGTGGACAGTAGGCTTCGATTCAGGGCGATCGGTCGTGAACTTCGGCCCATTCGCGGGCGTAGTAGGCAGCGGATTCCATGACGAGGAGGGTCGCTGTGCAGGTGACGTCTGGCGCCGACGCCATCCGTCGGATCGGCGACCTCGCCGCGTCCCTGGCCAGGCGCTTCGTTGCCCGCTACCGCCGGCTCGACGTACGGCTGCGTCGGGCGGTCGCGATCACCGGAGTGCTCGCCATGCTCGGGGTCTCCGCCGTGGCGTCCAGCATCGGCACCGCGACCGCCGAACCGGCCGTTCTGGTCGGCAAGGACGTACCGGCCGACCAGGCGACGGCGATCGTCGCGGCGGCACTGTCATGTCCCGCGCTGACCCCGGCGCGGCTCGCCGGCCAGGTGATGGCGGCGTCGGGTTTCGAGGTCAACCAGCGCTCCGCCGCCGGCGGTGCTGGTGTGGCCGCCCTCACCGAGGCGACGTGGCAGCAGTGGGCACCGTGGCCGCAGGCGCCCCGGCTGGACGCCGCCGCGAACATCCTGGCGCTCGCCCGGCACATGTGTGACCTGGTCGGCCAGGTGCGACACGCCGGTGTCAGCGGTGACCCGTGGCGGTTGGCGTTGGCGGCGTACCACTCCGGCGCCGACGCGGTTCGTGCGGCTGGCGGGGTACCGACGTCCGCCGAGGACTACGTCGCGACGGTCGCCGCCTACGCCGAGGGTTATGCCAGCCGGTCGGACCTGGCCGTGACCGTCGAGCCGACTCCGCCACCGCGTCCGGTCGAAGCCGCGCCGACGCCGGGCACCGCGCCCCGGCCGGTCCCCGGTGCCTACCTCGACCTGGTGCTCACCGCCGGGAAGGTGTGCGCGACGGTGACCCCGGCCCGGGTGGCGGCACAGCTGATGGCGTCGTCCGGATTCAACCCCAACCTGCTCGGCCCCAACGGCGGGCAGGGCATCGCGCAGTTCCTGCCGGCCATCTGGGCCCGGTACGCCGCACCGTCGGCCTCACCGTGGGATCCGACCGTGGCGATTCCGACCCTGGGGCGGGCGATGTGCAGCCTCTCCGGTGAGCTGGCCGGACTCGGGACCGACCCGTATCCGATCGCCCTGGCCGCCTACCAGTGGGGCACGACCGTGGTGCAGCAGGCCGGTGGGGTACCGGACGCGGCCGGGCTGCGCGATTTCACCGGCATGGTGCTGGCGTACGCCGAGCACTATGCGCGGGACTCACGGCTCGGTGCGCCCCCGGCCGCGCCGACCACCGGCCCGAGGTCGGGTAGCCCGTCGGCACCGCCACTCGCCGACGCTCCCCCACCGGCTCCGCCGGCACCACCGACTCCGGCTCTGCCGACTCCGGGCCGGGCGACGCCGGCGCGCACGACGCCACCTCCGGCGACGACCGCACCACCCAGCTACCCCGGACGACCCATGATCGGCTGGGAGGACCGGTGCATCGAGGTGCCCGGGGCCAGGTCGGTGGATGGTGCCCAGTTGCAGATGGCGCGCTGTGTCTCCGGGAACGTCGGCCAGAAGTGGTCGTTCAGCAAGGGCACGATGATGGCGCTCGGCAAGTGCATGGATCTGGCCTGGGCGGGAACGACCGACGGTACGGCCATTCAGCTCGCCGACTGCAACGGTGGCTGGGCTCAACAGTTCCGGCTGACCAGTGCGGGCGACATCGTCAACCCGCACACCGACAAGTGCGTCGACATCCGGGACTGGGGCACCCGCCTGCAGTTGTGGACCTGCTCGGGTACGGCCAATCAGAAGTGGCGTCGGGGCTGAGGCTCAGCCGGTCGGCGTGGGGGTGACGGGGTCCAGGCGGGCCGAGACGACCGGGCCGCCGTCCGTCCGGGCGACGGTGAAAAAGGTCAGCTCGGCGAGGGTGGCGTCGAGTTCGCCGCTGACCTCCTGCGCGCCGGGCCGGCCGTCCCACTCGACCACCTCGTGGGTCTGTCCGTCGCGGGTGACCCCGAAGAGTCGGTAGCGGATGCCGCTCTCCAGCCCGACGACGCTGGCGACGATCGTCGACCGGCCCTCGGTCTCGGCGATGGAGACCGACAGGCGCGCCGAGCCGCCTCCCACGCCTTCGGCGGTCGCGACGCCGACCGGTGTGACCACCGTCGGCTCGCCGGTGAGCCGAGGCAGCCCGACGGCCAGGCCCCCGACGAGGACGACGGTCGCGGCCAGTGCGCCGGCAGCAAGCCGTAGCCGGCGGGAGAACCGACGCCGGGGGGCTCCCGGTCGGACGCCCTGAGGTCCGGTCGGAGCCGTCCGCCTCGGCGTGCCGGCGGAGGTCGGTCGGGTGCCGGGCTGGTCCTCGACCTCGCCGGACCCGGCTGTCGGTGCCACGGCGGATCCGGCCGCGTGGGTGGTGTGCGCGGGCGCGGCCACGGAGCCGGGCTCGGCGTGCGGGTCGAGGTCGGACGGCTCGTCGTCGAACTGCGCCAAGGCCAGCGCGAGAGGCCCCACCCGGTCGCACTCGTCGAGGCACTCCCCGCAGCCGGCGAGGTGCACCTCGAAAGCGGCCTCGGCCGCCGGGTCCAACGCGCCGGCCAGGTAGAGGGCGCAGGTCTGCCGCGCTGCTGCGTGGTCGCTGTCAACGTCAGTCATCACGCGGGTCCGGGTCCATGCTGTGCTGCGGCGGATGGCACATGTCATACCCCGTCCGTCGGCCCGACGATGGCGCGCAGTGCCCGCAGCCCGTAGTGGGCGCGGGACTTGACCGTACCCTCGGGGATGTCGAGCCGGGCGGCGATCTCGGCGGTGGACCGTCCGTGGAAGTACAGGTCGATCAACACCGTACGCTGCTCCGGCTTGAGCCTCGGCAGGGCGTCGTGGACGGTGTGCACGGCGACGATCTCCTCGACGTGGTCGGTCGTGGTCGGCATCCGGGAGACGTCGACGGCACCGACCTCGGTCGGGCGGGCCTGTCGGGCCCGCGCCGCGTCGATCGCGATCCGCCGGGCCACGGTGAACAGCCAGCGACGCTGGGTCTCCGGGTCCGACGACAGATGGTCGATGTTGCGCCAGGCCCGGACCATCGTCTCCTGCAACAGGTCCTCGGCGATGTGTCGGGCCCCGAGCGAGAGCCTGAGCAGGAAGCGGAACAGCGGTTCGGAGTGGGTCTCGTAGATCAGGCTCATCCGGGATTCGGCACCGGGTGTCGGTGTCTCGTCCGGTGTGGCTGAGGCGTCTGCACCGGCCCCGCTCGACACCGTCGCCACCGACCCGCCTTTCCTGTCCGGCCACCGTCGGTGCCGGGGCGGGGCCCACTTCTCGGCCCTGCCTGGCTTCGTGTACCGACGGTGCGGGCGAAAGCATACGGGCGTCACTTCACGATCCGGTACCGACCCGCGCATGGTCGCCGATGTCACATGTGGACAGTCGTTCGGGCCCGGACGTCGTCGACCCGCAGAGTCCGCAGGTCGTCGACGCTGGGGGCGGTGACCGAGCGGAGCCGGCGCGCCTGCCGGGTGACCACCTCGTCGAGCAGTTGCCGGGCGTACCGGCCGTTGCCGAACGTACGGCCGGTCTCCACCTGCTCGAAGTGGCTGCGTAGGGCCGTCAACGTGTCGCCCGGGCATTCGTACCCGCTGGCCCGGGCCAGTCCCTCGAAGATCGCGACGAGTTCGTCCGGCGAGTAGCCGTCGAAGTGGATCCGGCGGGTGAACCGGGACTGCAGGCCGGCGTTGGCGGCCAGGAAGGCGGCCATCTCCGTCTCGTAGCCGGCGGCGATCACCACCACCTCGTCACGGTGGTCCTCCATGAGCTTGACCAGGGTGTCGATCGCCTCCCGTCCGAAGTCGTTGCGGGCGTCCAGCGGCGCGAGGGTGTACGCCTCGTCGATGAACAGGACGCCGCCGCGAGCCCGTTCGAACGCCTCTTTGGTCCGGTGCGCGGTGTGGCCGACGTACTCACCGACCAGGTCGGCGCGGTCGACCTCGACCAGTTGCCCGGCCGTCAGCACGCCGAGCGCGTGGAGCAGCCGGCCGTAGAGGCGGGCGACGGTGGTCTTGCCGGTGCCGGGCGGGCCGGAGAAGACCAGGTGCCGCGAGACCGACGGGGCGGGCAGTCCGGCCCGGACCCGTTGGCGGATGTTGGCCAGCAGGTCGATCAGCTCGGCCACCTCACGCTTCACCCCGGCAAGTCCGATCATGTTGCCGAGTTCGCCGAGCAGCAGGTCCAGTTCGGAGAGTCGGGGCGTACCCGGGCTGCCTTCGGCTTCGGGCGCGACACCGAGGTCCTGGGGCAGCAGTTGCGCCAGTTCCACTCCGGAGGAGGCACCGGCCTCCGAGAGCCGGTAGGCCTGCCGGCCGATCATGTCCTCGAACACCTTGCGGGCGACCCGGGCGTTGCCGAACGACTCGCCGCGCGGCATCGCCCGGAACCATCCGGCCAGCGCCAGGCGGGTGTCGTACTCCAGCGAGTAGTGGTG
Source organism: Micromonospora sp. NPDC003241 (assembly GCF_053589795.1). Taxonomy (NCBI): domain Bacteria; kingdom Bacillati; phylum Actinomycetota; class Actinomycetes; order Micromonosporales; family Micromonosporaceae; genus Micromonospora; species Micromonospora sp. NPDC003241. Next base: position 16,110 of record NZ_JBSFSO010000017.1, read on the forward strand.
GGTGCTGCACAGTCGCTCGACGATGGTGACCAGCTCGTCGTCGGTGTAGCTGTCGAACTCGACCGTGCGGGAGAAGCGGGACGCCAGCCCCGGGTTCGAGTCGAGGAAGGCCCGCATCTGCGGGGAGTATCCGGCGACGATCACCACCACCTCGTCGCGGTGGTCCTCCATGAGCTTGACCAGGGTGTCGATCGCCTCCCGTCCGAAGTCGTGACCGCCGCCGCCGTCGACCGGCGCCAGCGTGTACGCCTCGTCGAGGAACAGCACGCCGCCGATCGCTTCGGTGAACCGTTGCGTGGTCTTCACCGCCGTGCCGCCGACGTGCTCGGCGACCAGGTCGGCGCGGGACACCTCGACCAGTTGTCCGCCGGGCAGCACCTGGAGGGCGGCCAGGATCTCGCCGTAGAGGCGGGCCACTGTGGTCTTGCCGGTTCCGGGGGCGCCGGCGAAGACCATGTGCCGGGACATCGGCGGCATCGGCAGGCCGGCGGCGCTGCGCCGTCGCGCCACCCGGTGCAGTCCGACCATCGTCGCCACCTCGCGTTTGACTGCGGCGAGTCCGACCAGGGCGTCGAGTTCCGCCAACAGCGGGGTGGCCGGGTCGTCGCCCGGCCGGTCCGGTCCGTCCGCTGCGACGGGCGGTGTCGGGGTGCCGGTCGGTGTCGGGGTGCCGGTCGGTGTCGGGGTGCCGATCGGTGTCGGGGTGCCGATCGGTGCCGGTGCCGGGCGGGCCGCCGGTGCCGGGGCGTCGTCCGACCGGCCACCGTCCGCCGGTACGGATCCCGTCGCAGGTACGGAGCCCGTCGCGGGTACGGTCCGGCGGACCTGCTGGCCGGTGTTGCCACGGACGGTCGTGCCGTCCATCGGCACCGGCTCCAGGGTCTCCAGCACCACGCCGTCGCCGGTGTTGTCGAAGACCTCGCACCGGTCGAGTCGTCCCCCGGACCGGATGGCGAACCGTATGCCGTGGCCGGTGCAGCCGTGCACCCGGGTCTGCACGAGACGCAGCCGTGCGCCGGCACCGACGTCGGCACCCGGTCCCCCGGTCTGCGCGACGTCGCAGGAGGTGGCGGTGACCGATCCGTCGTCGGCGACGAGCAGCCCGACGCCGCCGCCACGGATCCGGCAGTCGGTCAGGGTCAGCGTGCTGTCGGCGGCCACCCGGACCGCGGCCGTACCGCCGGTGACCGTGCCGCCCTGCACGGTGCCACGCCCGCCGTCGACGGACTCGATGCCGTAGCCGGAGCAGTCGCGGACGGTGGCGTCGGTCAGCACCGGGTCCGCACCGGCGCGCACCAGGAAGCCGGTCCGGCCACCGTCGACGGTCACTCCGGTGAACGTGCCGCCGACCGCACCGTCGAGCAGCACCGCGATCCCGGTGCCGCCGCCGATCCGGCCGCCCTCGACCCGGGGCGTGGCCTGCCCGGTGACGGCGAACGCGGCGGCCCCGGTCGCGCTGATCTGGCAGTCGACAAGGGTGCCGGTGGTGGTGCCCAGCACGATCACGCCGTGGCCGGTGGTGCCGGTGACGGTGCACCGACGGGCGGTCGGATCGGCGTCCCCGGAGACGACGATGCCGTGGCCGCCGAGGTCGCGGAACTCGCAGTCGTCGAGTACCGGTCGGCCGCCGGTGGTGATCAGCCCGGAGCCGGGGCTGTCGTGCACGACGCTGCGTGCGACGCGTACCGTCCCGTCGTGCTCGACCGCGACGGCCGGGCCGTCGACCGCGCTGATGTCGCAGCCGTCGACCAGGCCCCGACCGGCGCGGGTGGACAGCACCCCGGCGCCCCGCACGTCGGTGACCGTGCAGCGGCGGAACACCGGATCGGCACCACCTGCGATCACGACGGCCGCCGCCGCCACGTTGCGCACGGTGGTGTCGGTGACCGTACCGGCAGCACCGCCGTCGATCAGGAAGCCGGCACCGCCCGGGTTGCTGACCAGGCAGTCGCTCAGTTCGAGGCGGCCGGCGGCGGCGTGCACGCCGACCACCGCGTCGGCGTGCACCTCGCACTGGGTCATGCACAGGGTGCCGGCGGCGACCTGGACCGCCGGGAACGCCTCGTCGCCGCCGGTGAGGACCAGCCCGCGCAGCGCCACGGTGCCACCGGAGTGGAAGACCGCCGGGCCGCCCACTCCGTGTACGGTGACCGACCCCCGGCCGTCCTCGGCGACCAGGGTCACGTCACCGGTGAGCCGTAACCGTTCCTGGTAGATGCCGGGCTGCACGACGACGGTGACGCCCGGACGGGCCAGGGCGAGTGCGTCGGAGATGGTCGGCAGGCAGTCCGGATCGGTCTGGGAGACCGACAGCACACCCTGGCTCACGGTCGGGTACCTCCACGTTCGGGGTCGGATGCCGGGCCGGTGGCCTCGGATGGCTCGGGGACGAGACGCCGGCCGTCGTCGTGCAGGCCGGGGGCGAACCGCAGCAGCCGGCTGGTCCCGTGGGGGTCGATGGCGTCGGACGGTGGCGGGACGTGCTGTTCCTGCGCCTGGCGTAGTCGGTCGCGCATCCGGCCGACCGTGCGGGCTGGTTGCGGCCCGGCGCCGGCCAGGTCGCCGAGCAGTACCCGGGACGGCCGGCCGGGGGTGTCGGCCGGGTCGACCGCGAGGACGACGAAGCGGCTGCCGGGCGGGAAGAGGGCCCCCGATCCGAACCGGTCGACGCGGCGGGCGGTGGCCGACCAGATCGCGAACTCCACGGTCGCCGCCGAGGTCGGCCGCCGGACCAGGTCCACGTCGACGAAGGCGGGCTCCACCAGTTCGTCGCCGGGCTGGTAGCCGTCGAGAATCGGGCTCGGGACCTCCCCGTGAGCGTGCACCGGTCCCAGGACGGTGGGCAGCCGGCGCAGTCCGTGCCGGGCCCCACGGGCGAGCAGCAACAGCTCCGGGACGCCGTCCGGGCCGCCGCGCAGGGCGTCGTTGATCCGGTCGCGCTCGGATCCGCCGTAGGCGCAGAGTGCCACCAGGGCGGCGACCACGTCGGCGGCGGCGCCGGCGGCCCGGAGTCCCGGCTCCTCGGCCAGCACCCGGGTCACCATTCGGGCGTACCCGTCGTAGCGGCCGTCGAGCACCTGTCGGAGTCGGGTCCGGTCGTCCGGGCCCCACCTGTCGTCGAGCCGGCGAGCGACGGCGCGGGACGGGGCCGGTCCGGGCGGCGCCTCGGGGTGTGTGTCGTCCGGGCCGGTGGGCCCGGGCGGCGGCGTGGGCGACCCGGACTCCCCTGGTACCACGGGCGGCGTGCCACCGGTCGGTCCGTCGGACGTCACCACCGGCGGGCCCGGCGGCGGGCCGTGGACGGGTGCCTGGCCGGCTGGGCCGGTCGGGCTCGGGCTCACGGGGACCGTGACCGGGATGTCGGTGGCGAGTCGGGCGGAGTCGGCTTCCGTCTGATCGGACGGGTCGACGCGGTGCGGCTCGGTGATGATCGTCGGGTCCGATGCCGGTGCGGAGGGCCGTCCCTCGCCAAGGGCGGGCGGCAGGCGATCCGGGGGTACGGCGCGGCCGGCGGGAACGGGTGCGGACCATCGGGCGGGGTCGACCGCCGTCGGCACCCGCCACCGGTCGCCGTCGCGCAGTTCGATGATCGAGGCAGGGTCGAGGGCCACCGGCATCGGTTCGTCGCTCGCCGCAGGACCGTCCGGATCCGGGTCGACGGAGAGCGTGGCACCGATCTCCTGTGGACGTGGTGTGGTGGGACCGTTGCGGGGCGGCCAGCGGTGGAACGTCGTCGTGGTCGTCAGCGTTCCGTCGTCGGCCGCGATGACCGTGCCGGTGCAGACGAGGATCGGTTCACCCAGGGCGGTGGCCAGCCCGCCGAAGATCAGTCCGGCGGCGGCCGACCCGGTCGGTGTCGTGCCGGTGACGACCAGCACGACCGGACGGGGGTCGTCGTCCCGGACGGTCGTGAGCAGGGTGGCCAGGGTCGCCGGTGGCACCGGTCGACCGGCATTCCGGAACCCGGTCGCGCCGACCTCGATCTCCACCACGAATCCGGCCGCAGCGCTGCCGGTGGCGGGCGAACCGGTTACGGGTGAGCCGGTGTCCAGCAACGACCAGCCGGTGGCGGTGCGTACGCCCGGCGGCACGGCGCGGGTGGGCGGTGCCGGGGCGGGCCAGTCCTGGCCCGTTCCGGCCGGGCGGCCGGGTGGGTAGACCCGCCATTCGTACGGGCCGGTCCACCCGGTCTGGTCCCCGGGCAGCGGGTCTCGTGGGATCGTCACCGCCTGGCCGATCCGCTCCGCCAGCCCACGTGCGGCCCGGTCGACGACGGAACGGTCGGCGTACTCGCCGAGCGGCAGCAACCGGATCCCATCGGCGCTGCCGCCCAACTCCGCCCCGAGCACCCGGGACAGCACCACGAAGAACTGCGGTAGAGCGGTGACCTGTGGCGTACTGACCACCGTGACCCGGTCGGTCTCGGCGGGCAGCGACCCGACCAGGCGTACCACGGGATCCGGGTCCTCGGCGGCGGTGCGCAGCAGCAGCGCGTCGCCGACCGGTTCGGTCAGCACCCCTGTCTCCGCCACCGTCGTCGCGGCCATCCGCGGTTCTCCCTTCCGCCGGTGGTGGGCGTCCCGGCCCGAGTGCCCCCACTACGACCGCCGGACCGACACGGTTCACGGTCGGCGCGCAGTTTCCCGTCGACCTGTGGTCGTCGCCCACAGCGCGGCCCGGGCACGGTGCAGTACGGCGGGCCCGACCTCGGGCGGGTGCGGGCCGCAGGCGCGCAGGTGGGCCAGGAAGGTGGGCCCGGGTGCGAGCCGGTGCCGGTCGAGGTAGTAGGTGATCTGTTCGCTCCAGATCCACTCCCCGTCGGTGCGCAGGTCCGTGGGTACGGTCCCGGTCCGGGTGCGGTCCAGGGCGTCGTCCAGGAGCGTCGCGGTGGTCAGCAGTGGCACGCCGTACGCGAGACGGGTCAGCACCCGATCGCGGTCCGGCCCGTCGAGGCGGGGTCGGTCGGGGGCGAAGCCCGGCGACTCGGCGAACCTGACCGGGGCGTGTGGCCGGGGTGTCCACAGCAGCGCCGCACAGTCCAGGGCGGTCCGGTGATGCGCGGGCAGGGTCGTGACGTCGTCGAAGACCTGCACCAGTGGCGCGGTCTCCCCCGCCTCGCGTAGCACGGCCTGCAACCGGGCGGCGGCCGTCGCCAGCGTCCCGTCGGGTCGGTGCACGAGGTACACGCGTCGGGGTGGGGTGCCGTCGGGCGGGTAGCGCCACGACCGCCACAGCGCCTCGACGTCGGCCAGCGCCGGCATCGCGGCGAGGACGGCGATGTCGATCGGGTCCGGGGCGCCCGGACCAGTGTGCCCGGCGGTGAGGTCGAGGATGGCCGGCAGTCGCTGCTCGGCGAGCGCCTCGGGGCCGGCGGGCGCCAGCGCGTACGCGGGCAGCGGCGGCCCGTCGGTGCGCCGGACCTCGGCGAGGGCGGCGGTGTCGGCCCCGGCCGACGACAGCGTTTCGGAGAGGACGACGAGGTCCGCGGCGCTCAGCGGAGCGTCACCGGTCAGCGCGGTGAAAACGACCGCTTCGGCGACGTCGCGCACCAGGCCCTCGGCCAGCCAGGTACGGGCCTCGCTGACCAGGTCGTCGGGGAAGTTCCCGTCGAGGCGGAGCAGGAGGTGGTGCAGCGCGAGAGAGGGGTGCTCGGTCATGGTCCCGCCAGAGTGGTCGTGGGGAAGTAGCCGTGGACGGCGGCGAACCGGTCGGCGGCGGCCACCGGGTCGTCACCCTGGACCAGGGCCTCCTGGACCCGGGTGCGCAGTCCGTGGAGGAACGTCGGGTCGACCGGTGGGGACAGGTCGTACCGGATGATGACGGCGTCGACGGCCTGGTGCAGTGCGGTCGGACTGAGATCGGAACGGTGCCACCGGACGGTGCTCCCCGACGCGGTGCTGCCGGATGCGGTGGTGCCGGACGGTGGCGGGTGCGCCCCACCGGCCCGCGGGGTGCCGTCGGTCGGTTCGAGGGACTGGAAGTGGTTGAAGTCGCGGGCGATGTAGAGGCCGTGGGGCGCCTCGGAGCGCAGTGGCAGGGGAACCCCTGCCACGAACGGCACGCGGTCGCGGCCCCGGTCGATGGGGACCACGACGATGTTGAGGTCGAGGGCCACGGCCAGGGCCGCCGGCAGGTCGTCGCCGATCGCCGAGTTCCACAGGTCGCGTTGCCGCATCGCGGCCTCGAGCAGTTCCACACCGCTGGGTGCCCGGCCGTGCCGTTCGACGGTGTCGAGGACCAGCCTGACCACCTCGGCGTTGCCGGCCTCGTCGCGGCCGGTGAAGTGGACGGCCAGCATCCCCAGGAGGTTGCGGTCGCCGCGGTCGATCCGGTCGGCGACCTCCCGGAGCCACTGCACCCTCGGCTGCCGCTGTTCCCGCTCGGCGACGGCGGCCCGAACGTGGTCGGCAAGGGTCCGAGCGGTGGTCGGGTCCTCGGCGGTCAGCAGGGCGCGCAGGTCCTCCCGGGTGAGGTCGTCGACGCCGACCATCTGGCGTGCCCTGGCGCGACGGCGTAGTTCGTCGAGCTCCGCCTCGGCACGCCATGCCTCCCGGGTCTCGGCGGTGGCCGGCGCGTACTCCCAGCCGGGGGTGAGTCGGGTGTCGGCGTGCTGATGGTGGAGCTGGTCGGCGATGATCCGGCCGGCGGTACGACCGAGATGTGGCGCGAACCTCGCCGGCTGCTGCGCTATCAGGTCGGCGGCATGGGCGCGGAGGTCCGCCGGGCCGGCCGGGTCGCCGGGCAGTGGCACACGTTGCCGCCGGCTCGCTTCGAGCACCGCCCAGAACAGACAGTCGCGGTCGTCGGGAACGTCACGCAGCCGCAGCCGCCCGGCACCGGGCACGTCGATCGGGATTCCGGCCGGACGCCAGGCCCGGGTGCGTTCGTGCAACCGGCGCAGCTCGGCGTGGTCCGGGCTGTCCTGCGGCACGCGGGACAGCATGTGGTCGATGCGGTCACGCAGGCCGTCGACCATCTGTCGGGTCTGCGCGACGGACAGCAGCCGTCGCACGTCGGCGATGGTCTGCCCGACCTCGGACCGGCTGCCGTCGGATCGGTCCACCGGGGCGTTGGAGCGTCGCTGGTGACCGCCGGTCTCCTGCCGGGACCGCTGGTGCGGCGACCCACCGGTGTGGGAGGCGTCCTTCGCTGCGGCCGGGTCGCGGTCCTGATCGAGGCCCGCACCCTCTGGCCGGCCGTCGGTCGGACCGTCCCCGTCGGTCGGACCGTCCCCGTCGGTCGGACCGTCCCCGTCGGTCGGACCGTCCCCGTCGGTCGGACCGTGTCCGGGGGGCGGTGGTCCAGGTGGGCGGGGAGGCCCGCCGTCCCGGTCGATGCTGCGCAGGCCGTCGGTCTCGACGATGAGGAGACCCCGTTCCTGCCGCGCCTGCCAGCCGAGCGGCACCCCGTGTGTGTCCTCGTCGTCCTGGTCGGTCCGCTCGGCCTGCGTGGTCTCGTCGCTGCTTGATCGGTCGGGAGTGCCCTCGTGACCGGCTCGCCGCATCCCCTCGGGCGGTGTGAAGATCCGGTCGAGTTCTCCCGGCGTCAGTCGCAGGTGCCGAGTCGGGTCCAGCTCGACGACCAGGGCGTGGGCGGCCTCGATCTGGTGATCCAGGACCGAGCCGACCAGCGGGTCGGGCAGGTGCGCGGGGACGCTGTCCGGGTCGAGGGCGAGGTAGGCGGCCAGCAGCGATTCGGCCAGGGCCTGGCCTCGGCCGATCCAGTCGGGCGCGTCGTCGGCCGAGGCGGTGAGCCGGACCTCCTGCTCCGTCACCGTCTGCCGCCAGTCGTCGATCGCCTCCCAGAGTTCGCGCAGGTGTGTCCGTCGTTGCGCGACGGTGGCCTCGGTCGGGCTCTGGTCGACGATGTGGGCGAGTCGGGCGTGGTGGACGAGCCACTCGGTCGGGGCCTCGAACCGCTGCCGACGCCATGTCGACACCGCCGCGTCCCGCTGCGGGACCGGACCGTTCGGCGCATCGCCGGAGCGGGCGACCCGATCGGTGGGGGCGCCTCGCGACGCGCCTCGTTCGAGGTACACGGTGTCGATACCGAACAGCGCGGACAGGTCGGCGGTGTCGTCCGACACGTCGACCGAGAGCAGTGGCCGGTGGCCGTCCTGGCGGAGCCGGTCGAGGAGGTACGCCTGTTCGGCGCGGTCGTCGGCGTTCGGACCGGCCGTCGACGGCGCACCGGTCAGGTGGGTGTCGGTGAACAGGTCGGGACGGCGGATCCGCAGGGCAGGGCCGGGGTCGTCGCCGATCAGCAGCACCCGTCCGGTCGGGTGTCGGTCCTGGTACTCCCCGGCGAGCTGCTCCAGGAAGGCGTCCGGCAGATCAGGTTCGGGGGACGTGCCCGGTTCCGGTGCGGGGCGGCGTACCCAGAGCAGCAGCACCGGCTGCCCGTCGTCGAGTCCGAGCAGGCGGATCCTGTCGTCGAGGTCGTTGCGGCGCTCCTGGGACAGTCCTCCGACCAGGTCGGCGCGCAGCCGGTCCCGGGTTGCCGGGTCGTCGGTGCGGAACCGTCCGGTGACCGGCTCGTACGGCTCGCTCGTGGTCGAACCACTGCGACGGCCGCCGGTGAAACGGGCGGTCCGTCGACGATGTTGCTCGACCGGGGACGTCGGGGGGTCGGTGTCGGTCGACGGGGCCTGGGTGTGGGCCAGCCGACGGGCGACGATGTGCGGATCGGTGCCGTCGAGCAGCGCGGCGGTGACCCGGTAACCGTGGTCGAGCAGGGCGGCGGCCGATTGTGGCGTACCGGTGCTGCGGCCGGCGACGATGGCGTCCACCCGGCGTCGGAGCTGGACCACGGTGTCGGGGTCCAGTGCCGCGAGTCGCCGGTCGACGGTGGCCCGGTCGACCGGTGCCAGACCGGGCAGTGGTGGAGGCGACAGTGGCCGGTCGGTGAACTCGGCCGCGAACCGGGCGGCGGCTTCGGTCGTGCCGGTGTGCCAGGCGGCCTCGATCTCCTCGGCCAGGGCGAGGAGGGCGGCGGCTCGCGCCAGCAGGTGGTCACCGCCGGCTCGACCGCCGGGTCCGACCAGTCGGCGGAACTCCTTGTGCAGGTCGCGCCCCGCGGCTTTGCGGTGGAGTCCACCCGCGGTGTGCGTGAGCCTGGCTGCGGTGCGCTGGAGCCCGGCCACGGTGTGCTGGATCCGGACGGACCTGGTCTGGAACCAGGCGCGCTGCCCTGCGCCGGGTGGTGGGAGCTGGTGACGCGACACCCGGCGCTGGGCCCGCAACACCGGGGTCAGGTCGGGCTCGGCGGGCGCGTTCGCCCTGACCTGGTCGAGCAGTGCGCGGGCGGCCGCGGCCAGGTGCACCAGCCGCTGGTCGACACCGGGTCGTCCGGATGGCTCCCGGCGCGCGTCGGCGACCGCCTCCGGAGTCAGCTCACCGCGACGCACCTGGTCGGCGAGTTGGACGAGCTGGTCCCGGTGCGCCCGGGCGGTCGCCAGGTGGCGCAGTTGGTCGACGGTGGCGGAGCGCGGTCGGCGCAGCGCCGTCCGGAAGTCTGCGGTGTGGCGGTCCAGGGCGGTCGCCAGGTCCTCGGCGGTGGTCAAGGCGAGGGTGTTCAGGGCCTGGCCGCGATCCTGCTCGAACCGTCGTCGGGCTGCTTCGTTCTCCGGCAACGCCGGGATCCGGTGGGCTGTCGCGTCGGCCGGTTGTCGGACGCGGCCCGCAGCGAGCCGGTCGGCAAGTCCCTCGGCGTCCGCTCTGGCCTGTAGGTATCGCTCCTGGGCCGCCCGGCTCTCGATCCGGGCTGCCGTGACCTCCGCTTCGGCCTGGTCACGCCGGCCGTCTGTCGCGTCCGGGGGAAGGTCGCGTAGCTCGGCGTCGGCGGCACGCCACTCGGCTGCCCTCTGCAACCAGTCGGCCCGGCTGGTCAACGCGTTCTCCCAGGCCGCGATCGTCGAGTCGATGGCGTGACGGCGGGCCGGGTCGGTGTCGTCGAGCCAGCCGTTGGCCCGGGCCACCTCCTCGGGTACCTGCACCTCGATCGTGCCGGGCAGTGTCACCTCGGTCCCGGCCCGGTCTCCGAGCGGGTCCGTCGGGTCGCGGACCACGTGCCGTTCCTCGACGGTGAAGGTGAAGACCATCGTGCGGCCCCGGTACTTCACGTTCGAGCCGGTGTTGGCGGTCGTACCGGACCGGGCGGCGCTGCCCGAGCCGACTCCGAGTTGGCCCGGCATCGGCGCGTCGTGTCGGGTGACCGGGTTGATGCCGGAGGTCCCGGTGCGGAGGTCGACCTCGAAGCCGGCGAGGTTGCGGGACTGCGTCTGGGTGGTGCTCGCCACCGATACCTGTTTGGGTCGTTCCATCCGGTCGTCGGTGACGATCCGGGCCAGCGACGGCGGGCCGAGGCGCGCGTACCGTTCGAGGACCGCGCGGTAGCGCGGCGCGATGCCGGGGCCGGTCAGCCCGGTCGTGACGCCCTCGTTCGCGATCCGGGGGTACTGAGCCTTCGACCATTCCGGGGTGGCCTGGTCGTGGACGGCTGCCGGGACGATGGACCGTGGATTGCGCAGCGGGTCGGTGCCGATGGCCCGCTGGAGGCGCGAGGTGCGGGCGTGCGCGGCGACCGCCATCCGGGCGGCGTCCTCGGACGCCCGCGCGGCCGGGAAGGACGTGACCATCGCCTCGGTCGGCAGGCGGGTGCCGCCGCGCTGCCACCGTCGTATGGCGTTCGGCTCGGTCTGTGCGGAGGTCAGTGCACGTGGTCCGCCGGTGGGCCGGTCTGCGGACGGCGGTTCCGGTACGGGTTCGCGTACCCGGCTGGCGGACTCGGGGATCCGCAGTCGGATCGGTACCCGGATCGGTACCCGGATCGGGGCGCTGCGGTTCGTGTCCGAGGTGGTGACGGTGAGTTCGAGGATGCTCTCGAACTCGATCAGTGGTCCGGTTCCGGTGACGACGCGCTCGTCGACCGCTGCCGTGGCGGTGGACCGGTCCGCGTCGCTCTGGTGTCCGAGGCGGGCACCGGGGCCGGCGCCGAACACTCCGCCGTGGTGCTTGGGGGGGTTCTCCGGGTCGCTGCCGCTGGTGTCCCGACCGGGGACGTAGCTTCCGCTGACGTCGACGGTGACGCCTCTCGACCTGTCCACGGCGGCGGTGCGGTTGGCCTTCGTGTAGTACTCGATCTCGGTCGGGTCGGAGATGATCTCTGTCAGGCGCGGTGGGGTGAGTCGGGCCTGGATCCGGACGTCGACTCCGGTGGTCGTCCGCGCCACGAAGACGAACCGGCGCATGCGTCGCCGGTCGTAGAGGCGTACCAGTAGGTCGTTGGAGAGCAGGCTGTCGACGAACGCGGCCAGGCCGAACCGGCCGAAGATCGCCTTGGCCCGGCCGACGTTGCCGAGCGGATCCCGCAGCGGCTCGTCCGGGAGCAGGTCGACGCCCTGCTCCCGGAGCCGGTCCCGAATCTGCTGGTAGAGGTCCGGGCCGCCCAGGTTGTCCACCCAGGCCCGGCCCAAGTCACCGGAGTCCAGCGTCAGGTTGTCCGGGATCCGCCAGGTCGGGGCACCGGTCGCCGGGGGCAGGTGGATGGTCTTCGGTGGGGTGGGTGGGTCCGGTGGCAGCGGCAGAGTCGGGATCTGCCGGTCGGCGTTGGCCGGGTCGGCGTTGTGCTGTTCGATCCAGGCGTTGGTGGTCTGGACGTCGCGTAGGGCGACTGCGATGAGCAGGCCGTTCTCCACGGACACACGCTGGTGTCGGACGCCGATCTGGCCGGTGAGGAAGTCGGACGCGCCGGCCCACTGGGTTCGTGCGGTCAGGTGCCAGTCGCCGTCGACCCGGTAGAAGACGAACGCGCCGCTCTGGACGACGTTGCGTTCGGCACCACCGGTGTCGGTGGCCGTCGTGGTCCGCAGGTCGTCGTGCCACTGCACACCGGGTTGCAGGCTGGCATTGCCGGCGTAGTCGCCGTCGCCCCGGTGCCCGAACAGCCCGAACAGGCGCACGGTGTGCATTCCCCCGGTGACCTGCGCCGAGGTGATCGGGTAGCTGCCCGCCATCGACGACTCGAGTTCCCAGGCGCCGGGGTCGACCGGGCGGAAGGCGGTCGGCGCGAACGCGACCTGCAACGAGCCGAGGTCGTCGCGGAACACTCCCCCGGCGAACAGCGTGCCCGAGGTCTCGCCGGGGCTGATCAGGTTACGGGTCCGGCCGTTGGCGAACTCCGGGGTGAAGAACCCGTCGATCTGGCTACGGGACGCGCTCCCCGGGGCGGTCAGCACGTCGCCGTGCGGCAGTCCCTCGAGCAGGTCGAGCGCCGCGTCCCGGATCGGGGCGAGCGGGCCGACGCCCTCGGTGTGGAACCGCAGCGGCAGGCCGGCGAAGGGCAGCGGCGGCGGTGCGGTCTCGGTGACCTCGTGGAAGACCGGGGCTGCCCGGTCGTCCGTGGCACCGTCCGGCCGGGGGGCCGGCTCCTCGACACCCATCCGGTCGGCCCACAACTCGGACAGCCAGATCCGCATCCTGCCGGGCCGAAGCCGGATGGTCTGCGGGGTGCCGGAGAACTCCAGGTGATTGGGGTCCAGGTTCTGCCCGTCCGGCAGCCCGACCCACCGCCGGTCGCTGCGGTGCGACAGCACGCCGCCGGTGACGGTGCGGTACAGCGATCGGGGGCGGCTGTACGAGGAGACCTCCACCTGGAAGTCGAGGTCCAGTTCGTACTCGCGGGCGGTGGTCCGGCCGTCCTTCGGCGTCGGGCTGACCGACATCTCCACCTGGGCGACCTGCTGTCCGGTCGCCAGCTTGCGTCCGTTGGTGCGGGTGTACTGGTAGCCGACGCCGGCGGCGGCCAGTGCCCGCGACGACGGCTTGCGCCAGCGGTCGAAGAAGCCGAAGCGGATGCCGGCCTGGTAGTCCCGGCTGACGGAGGTGTGGGCCTGCGCGCGGTCGCCACCGATGTCGGTCTCCCGCATCGAGATCGACTGGGACTGGCCGGTGCGGCGTCCCGCGGTCCGGGTCGCGGTCAGCACGATCCGGACGTACTCGTTGCGGAACCAGCCGTACCGCTTCAGTTCCACCACGATCCCGGTGTCGAAGAGGCTGTCCACCATGGCGCGTACCGCCGGCTGGCTCAGGGCGGTCCGCAGTGACTCCTCGTTGCGGCGGTGTTCCATCAGGTCCCGCAGGGTGCGGATGGTGTCCACCGGTGCCGGTCCGTCGACGACGAAGCCCGGGTGCGCCCGCAGGACGGTCTCGATGTCGGCGAGGACCTCGGCGAGACCAGTCACGTCCCGTACCGCGCCGTCACCGAGCGGTCCGGTCATTACCTGGGCATCGTCCGGCAGGCGGGTGCCCTGGCCGGTGGGCAGGTCCGGCGGCAGGTCGGTCGCCGCCCGGACGAAGAGGTGGTCGGGTTCGGTGGAGACCTCGTCGATGCCGGCGCCCTGGATTCTCCAGGTGACCGGGTAGTCGCGTAACTCGGTCTCGCCGGTGTAGATGACCGCCCGCTTGCGTCCGCCGCTGCCGCCGCCCAGCGCCGCCTGTTCCCGACGGCCGGCGACCCCGACGCCGACCGACCCGGTCAGTGGGAGGCCCGACTCGTCGCGTGGCCCGTTCCACCCGGCCTGGAGCGCCACCCCGAAACTCGCCGAGGCCGCCGCGCTGTGTTCGTTGGCCACCACCAACTGCGCACTGTCGCGTAGTACGACGTCGGTGGCGGTGGAACGGACGATGTGCTCGGCGCTGCTGGCCGTGATGGTGAACGGCCCGGCGACCTCGTTGGTCGTCTCGTTCCACAGGGCCGGGATGCGCAGCCCGCCGGTGAACTCCTCCAGTGCCGCCTCGACGTTGCGGGCGCTGAGCAGGCGCGACAGTTCGGCCCGGCTCGCCGAGCCGACCGCGAACAACCCGGGTGGCAGCGTGCGCTCGGCCAGCCGCCACAGCTCGGGTACGACTGCGGCCTCGACCTGGTGGACCCGGGGGATCGTCGACGGTCCGAGTCCCTCGGCGCGCTGCTCGTTCCGGTCGGCGACCAGGGCGTGCCGGGGGATCTTCAGGATCGCCTCGGTGGGTACCTCCCGGGCCGGGCCGACCTGCTGGTTGGTCCCGTCGGCGGCGCGTTCCCACAGCTCCAACCGGTACGTCGCGGTTGCCGCGATCCGGTCCGCGCCGTTGCTCGGCCGGGCCTGCCGGTGGGTCACCAGGGACCGGAGCGTGGACAGTGCCTGCGTCAGTCGCCGGAGGGTGGCGTGCAGGTTGAGTCCACCACCGACGAAACCGGGCTCGACGGCGCCGGCCGGGCTCACCGTCAGCGAGGCGTCGACGCCACCGCTCTTCGACTTGGTGATGCCGCTCGCGGTGGTGACCGCCCCCGCCCGGTCGATCCGGGTCAGCACCGTGTCCGGGTCCTGGTCAGCGGTGCGGCGCAGCTCGTCCAGCGTCACCGAGACGCGCAGTTCCACCTGCCGACCGTCGACGGTGACCGGGACGTGCTCCCCTCGACCGACGAGCCCGTGCAGGTCGCCGCTGCCGTCGGCGTCGTTGTGCAGCCGGCGGAGGAACTCGTCGAGGCCGCGTACCTTCCCACTGCCGCGCTGCCGGACCAGCTCCCGCGCGGCCCGCTCGACCTCGGCGAGACCGGCCACCCGGACCACCTCGGCGGCGCCCAGCGAACCGGCGGCCAGGTAGCCGACCGCCACCAGGCCGTCGTCGAGCGGGTCCGGCGCGGGATGCTCCCCTTCCGGGTGGTCGACGCTGAGCAGTGCCGTCTCCTCGGCACCGGCGGTCCCGCTCCCCTCGATGTCCTCGATGCCCTCGGGCCTCGGCAGCGGGACGACCGTCTCGGCGTCGCCGCCGGAGTCCGTGCCGTCCAGCCGTCCGCCGGTGGTCTCCGACGAGCGGCCACCGATCGGCACCTCCAGGCCCCGGACCGGCCCGTCGACCGGCACGCCGTCCGTGGTCGGGACGAACAGCACCGTGTCGGGCTGAATCGTGAGGTCGGCGAGCGTACCGTTCTGGCCGTCGAGGAAGACCACCCCGTTGTGGTCGTGGATCACGTTGAACGCGTGGGCGAAGTCCCGACCCGTGACGTGTACGACGACGATGCCCCGGGAGCCCTGCGGTGCGGACCGCATGAGTCGCGTGACGGCGGCGAAGTCCGCCACGGCCACCGGTGCGCGGTCGCGGTATCGGGTCAGGTGCGCCAACGGAGCCAGCGTGGACGGTGATGCCTGTAGGCGTTCACCGGGCCGCAGTCTCTCGGTGAAGGCCAGGTCCGTGACGATCGCCGTGAGTACGCAGTTCGTGCCGAACTCGCCGCCCCGGCCCCGGTTCGGGTTGACCCCGGACAGCCATGGGTAGTCCCGTCGCACGACCGTGGCGTCCGGCTGGGGATCCGCTCGCGGAGTGGCCTCGATCCCCGCCTCGACGTCCCGCGCTCGGAGGCCCCCTCTCGGTCCACCGTCCGTTCGCGGTGTGGTGTCCGTCGGTGTGGTGTCCGTCGGTGTGCGGGCGGGCGGGGTGGCCGGGCTGAGGCTCGGCGTGACGGTGCTCGCCCCGGTGGTGGCCGCAGTGGGCACGGCGCCCGGCCGGCCGGCGAGCGGGGCGGTAGACGGCGACGCGGAGGCGGTGGTGGCCGAGGCGGAGGCGGCGGTGGCCGAGGCGGACGGCCCCGGCGTCGGCGCAGCGGTGGAGGTGGTCAGGGACGACGACACCGGTGACGGCGCAGGGGTGGCAACCGTGCCCGTCACGGCCGCCGGCCGGACTGGCACCGGACCGGACGACGGCGTGCCGGACGACCCGGTGGATGCCGGGCCGGTGGATGCCGGGCCGGTGGATGCCGGGCCGGTGGATGCCGGGCCGGTGGATGCCGGGCCGGTGGATGCCGGGCCGGTGGACGAGACCGTGCTGGCCGGAGCAGTCGGGGTGCCCGTGGTGGTCGCCGCTGCCGGCACCGGTGTGGGGGCGGCGGGGGGTGCGGGCGACGGCCCGCCGTTCGCGGTGGGGTTGGCGGTCGACCCGCCGCCGTTCGTGGGCGTGCTCGCCGGGGAGGTGCCGGTGCTGGATCCGGATGTGGGTGCGGCACCGGTGGGGGCGGTGGTCGGGGTGGGACTCGTTGCCGCCTGCCCGCCCACCGATGGTGCGGGGGTCGCGGCCGCCTGGCCGCCGAGAGAGGGTGTGGGTGTCACCGGGGGCACGGGCGCGGCAGGCGGTGCCGGTGGGGTGGAAGTCGGCCCGCCGGCCGCGGCGATGTCTGCCGCCGGGACGGGCGAGGGCCGGGCGTCGTCCGGCAGCGGTGATCCTGACCGGTCGGCGTTCTGGCCACCGGGGGTGCCGGGGGCCGGGGCCGGGGCCGGGTCCCGTCCAGCGGACGTGCCGGATCGGCCGTCGGACGGTCCTCCGGGCGTGCCGATCACGGCGGGCGTGCCGGTGCCGTCGGATGCGGCGGGTGTACCGACACCATCAGGGCCGGGCGGCGGCGGAGTATCGGCCGACGAGGGGACGTCGAGGGGCGGCGGCGTGTCGGCAGCCGATGAGGCGTCCGTGGACGGTGGGGGCGAGGACTTCGAGGTGGGATCCGGTGTCGGCGTCGTGCTCGGGGGCCCCGGGTCGTCGGGCTCGGCGTCCCGGGTGCTGCCGTCGGGGCCCGGCCGGATCGCGTCGCCGATGTTCGTGCCGGCGGCGCTGGCCGCTCCGGACACCGCCCCGGAGACCGCCGCCGCACCGCCGACGTTCCATCCCTGGCCGGTCATCACCCCGTAGAGGCCCTCGGTCAGGTATTCGACGGCGGCCTCGGAGGCCATCTCACCGGCTGCGTCGGCGGTGGCCTGACGCCCGGTCGGTTTGGGTTCGGGTGTGGTCAGCGCCTGGCGGAACGTCTTGCCGGGCGGAGGCACCGAGTCGGCACCGGCGTCGGTCAGCGCCCGCGCACCGGGGCCGCCGAGCCGCCGGGCCAGGAGGTTGATCGCCGGACCGAGGAAGGTGGAGACCGCGCCACCGAGCGCGCCGACCGCCGCGGCGTCGCGGGTCAGCTTGCCGTCCCAGCGGTCGCGGGTGCCCATCGACAGTTGCAGCCGCTGGACGATGGCGTCCATCAGCACCTGCAGGCCGATGCCGACCACCTGGTTGACGGCGACCATCTGGATCAGCCGACCGAGCAGCGTACGGACCAGGAAGCGGAACACGGCGACCCGGGCCGCCAGCCAGTTCAGTGCCGCGCCCGGGTTGAAGAACGAGAAGGCGAGGGCGACGATGAAGTCGATCATCAGCTGGATCAGCGCGCCGATGATCATCATCTTGACGTACTGGACCTGGGTTCCCGAGGCGCGGCTCTTGGCGCCAAGGTCACGCAGCTGGTCGGCGGCGACCGCGAGGTAGCCGGGGTTGCGGACGTACTCCTGCATCGACTCGACGAACGCCTCGTCGGCCCGGCCGGACACGCCCCGTCGGATCGAGCGCACGGCGTCGACGAGGAGCGGAAGGGCGGAGTCGACCCCGTCGGCCGCACCGTTGTAGGCCCGGGAGAGCCCGAACAGGCGGTCCTCGTCGGTCCCGGGGAAGTCCTCCCCCGAGATCCACTTGAGGAAGCCGGCGAGGTCGTCCGACGCCTCGATCCCCATCTCCGCTCACCTTCCCCAGCGCTCGGGCACCGTCAGCTACGCACGGGTGGGCCGCCGGACCAGCCGGTCGCCGTGTCCCCGTTCTCCGCCTCGTACCTGGCCAGCAGCGCGGCCAGCTCCTCCACCCGACTCCCATCGCCGACGGCCAGCTCCCGCAGGCCGGTCAGCAGGTACCGCGCCGTCGGCAACTCGCGGTCCAGGTCGGCGGCGACCGCCTCGTCGACCTCGCCACGGACGCTGAGCACGACCGGGGTGTTAGCACCCACCTCGCCCTCGAACGTCTCGACGACCGCCTGCATGTGCGCGAAGTAGGCGGCGAACGCCTCCTGCCGCAGCCGGTCCGTGTCCGCCGACAGCGGGGCGCTCACGGTCGGCTCCCGGTACCGTCACCGCTGTCTGCCGCCGCTGCTCCGGTCGGTCGGGACGTGGGTGGGTCGGTGCCGGGCCACGGGTCGTTCACCAGCCGGAGGGCGTCGCGCATCATCGACTCGAAGTCGGCCTCTCCGTTGATCATGTCGAGGACCGGCATCCCGGGCGGCAGGACCGCGGCGAAGGCGGCCGCGACGGCTGCCTGGGCCTGCTGTCGGGCCGCTCCGATGGTGTCGACGAGCAGGGTCGCCAGCTCGGCCGACGGCATGCTGCGGTACGACCGGCTCAGGAACCGGATGTCGACGAGATCGCCACGGCTGTTGACGGTGACCGTGATGACCCGGTTCTTCGACGTCACGCTCGTCTCGGAGCCGTCCAGACGGGACTGCACGTCGGCGATCGCCGCCTGGCTGGCGGCCAGTTCGGCGTACGCCTGCTCGATCTGGTCCTGCAGGGGACCGGGCATGTCGTTACCTCCTCACTAGTTCCGACGCCGGGTGGTGTCCCGGTGCGTCGGGCCGTACGGCGATCCCGGACCACGCGACGGCACGTTCGACCGGCCGGGGCGCATACCCTCACCGGAGTCCGCCTCGTCGAGGTCGTCGCGACCGATCACGGCCGGGGCGCAGTCGGGATCGGTGCCCCACACCTCTTCCTCCTCGGCGAGCCAGGTGGTCCGTTCGCGGTCCTTGTCGTTGTCGCGGCCGCCGCCCTGCCCCAGGCCACCCATCGGCGGCATCATCGGGAAGCCGCCCATGCCGCCCATCCCGGGTATCCCGGCACCGGCTGCCCCGGCGGGTCCGAACGGTGCACCGGCCATGAACCCGCCACTGGTGACCGCGCCGGTGCCGTTGCCGGCCACGCCGGCGAAGCCGGGTAGGGCCGAGCCCGCCACGTAGCCGGGCGGTGGTTCGCCGATCGGACCGATGACGGCACCGCCGTTGAGGCCGGCCGACGAGCCGCCGGAGTCGAAGCCTCCGGAGCCCACACCGCCGACCGCCCCGGGATCGACGACCGAGGGGTACGACGTGGACGGCGGCGTCAGGCCACCCAGGCCACCGCTGCCGCCGGTCGA
The DNA here is from genome assembly GCF_053589795.1 of Micromonospora sp. NPDC003241. Lineage (NCBI taxonomy): Bacteria > Bacillati > Actinomycetota > Actinomycetes > Micromonosporales > Micromonosporaceae > Micromonospora > Micromonospora sp. NPDC003241. Next base: position 35,123 of record NZ_JBSFSO010000017.1, read on the forward strand.
CACGCCGCCCGACGCCGAGCCGTCACGGCCCGGACCGCCGACGACGCCCGAGTCACCGCCCGACGGATTCGACGTGGACGGCGGGGTCAGGCCGCCCAGGCCGGCGCTGCCGCCGGACCCGGATCGGGAACCGCCACCGGACGTCCCGCCACCGGGCGCGCCGCCCACGACACCACCGCCCAGGCCGGGCAGGAAGGAGCCGGAGCCGGCCGTACCGCCGCTGCCGATACCACCGCCCACACCGCCGGTACCACCGCCCAGGCCATCGAGGCCGACAGTGCCGCTGGATCCGCCGCCGCCAAGACCGGACGGGTCGAATCCACCGGTGGACCCCCCACCCGCGCCACCGCTGCCGAACGCTCCGCCCGACCCGCCGCCGGATCCCTCGGCGCCGAGGCCGGACGGGTCGAAGGATCCGCTGGAGCCGGAACCCCCCGGACCGCCGCCGACGTTCGCACCGCCGAAGCCCTCACCACCCGACCCATCGCCGAAGTCGGCGCCGCCCGAGCCACCGCCACCGAACTCCGCGCCGCCGGAGCCGCCGTCGTTCCCGCCACCGCCGATGTTCGCGCCGAACTCGTCACCGCCCGGCCCACCGCCGAAGTCGGAGCCGCCGGAGCCGCCCCCGCCCGGCCCGTTGCCGAACGGGTTGTTCGGACCGTTGCCGAACGGGTTGTCGTCCTGCGGCGAGTAGTAGACGCCCCGGTACAGCGGGAAGACCCCGCGTCGCATCGCCTGGATCGTCAGGTTGAAGCTGGTGATGAGCGCCTGGGTGGCGTTGACCGAGGCGAGGTTCAACGCCTCCAGGTTGCTGACCCAGGTCGACTTCATCGCGTCGTTCAGTTGGTTCCAGCCGTCGTTGCTCATCAGGTCGTACGTGCCGAGGCCCTGGTCCGGGAACGAGAACGTCCACGGCTGTTCGGGCCCGGCCGTCCAGGTCCCACTGCTCGTCCGCGCGTCGTGCTCGTCGACCTGGCGCTCCATGGCGCGCAGCACCTCCCACACCAGCCAGTTCGGGTCGTGGTAGCGGTAGGCGACGAAAGCGTTCCAGGCGTTCTCCATCGCGGTCTTGAAGGTGCCGATCGCGGTGCTGTTGTCGTTGAGCAGTTGGACCCAGTCGCCCTGTTCGGTGATGTTCTCCTTGAGATAGAGCATGGTCCGGGCCATGTCGGCCATGGCGAAGACGAACGCGTCGGCGGCCGTACCGTCGAAGCCGGCCCGGTCCTGGTCGATCCGGTCGACCACGGCCCGGACGGCCGGTTGGCCGCCGTTCATCAGCCAGTCCGTCACCTGCCAGTAGAGGTGGGCGGCGTCGGAGAACGTCTGGGCGTCCAGGAACTGGTTGGCGCGGATGCCGGAGACGATCGGACCGCTGGCGTTCACCGTCCGCTGCGAATGGCTGGCCGGGGAGTCGTCGCCGCCTTCGAAGAAGGTGACCCAGCCCCGGATGAGCTGGAAGTACATCCGGGAGTCCCGGCCGCCGTGCCGACGTTTGCGATAGAGGGTGATCCGGTTCCAGCCCTCCTGGTCACCGGGCATCCAGTGGTTCCACGGGCTCTGGTTGCCGTTCTCGGTCACCTGCCAGAACGAGGTGTCGAGCTGGATCCAGGTGTTGCGGGCCGCGACCCCCGGGTCCGCCTGTTCCTCGGACCCGAGCACGTCCCGCAACGCCGGCATCCACTCCATGGACCGGCTACCGGTGAACGCGTCACCAGGCTGGGTCATGTTGCTCCTCCCGTTGTCGCAGGTCGTGCCCGGGCCCGAGGGTGGTCAGAAGGCCGGCAGCCGGCTGCCGAACTCGGCGGCCGACATCTCGTTGAGCGTCTCGGCACCGTCGGTGAGCGCCATGAACGCCCGCAACTGCTGCCCGCGGGTGGCGGACAGGGTGCCGATCTCGTCCAGCCGGGCCTGGATCGCGGAGCCGTTGGTGCGGATCAGGTTGGCGAGGGTCTGCCCGACCACGAAGTTCTCGTGTCCGGGACGGATGACCAGGTTGTTGATCGGTCCCTGCGCAGCGCCGGGCGCCTGCGTGGCCAGGGTCATGTTGACGGCGACGAAGTCGTTGAGCATCCCGTCGTCGACGTGGATCGGCATTCTCGTACCCCGTTCAGAGGTTGCCCTGGAACAGGGCCGCGCCCTGGGCGTCCGCGACCTGGTACGTCTCGCGGATGCGGTCGATGGCGGCGGCACCGGAGCCGAGCGAGTTGTTCATCGTCGTCATTCCGCCCTCCCAGACGGTCTGCGCCGCCCGGTACGACTCGGCGGCACCGCCGAGGTTCATCGTGATGAACCGGTTGACGACGGCGTTCAGCTCGTCGAGGGCGTTGTCGATCGACCGGGTGACGCCGCGCAGTTCCTCGCCGCTGCCGAGCAGTCCGTCGGGGTTGAGTCCGTAGGTGGCCATCGGGGATTCCTTTCGTCGCAGGAGGCGGTCAGTCGCCCTGGTACCAGCGGGAGTGCGAGGAGGTCTCCAGCTCGGCGTTGCTGGTGGCCTGGAGGTACTGGCTCATCGCGGTCCGCAGCATCTCCAGACCGTTGCGGACCTGGTTGAGGCCGCCGCGCCAGTTGGACAGTTCCTGTCCGTAGAGGGTGCGGGCCTCGCCGTGCCACTGCATCGACGAGTTGACCGCGTCGACGCTGGCGTCGGCGGCGTTGCAGTTGGCCATCGCCACCTCGAACGCCGACAGCAGTTGGCGGATGGTCTGTTCGTCTACTTCGTTCTGTGCGGGCATCTCGCTCTCCTTCGTGTCGGGTGTCCGGTCCGTCCGGCCGTCGCGGTCGCGGTGCCGGTCATCTGCGGGCCAGCTCGGGGTCGAGCAGCGGTCCGGTCGGCAGCAGGTCCAGCAGGCCTCTGGTCACCGTCGCCGCGCCGTCCAGGTGGTAGCCGAGAGCCTCGGCGACGGACGGGTCGGCGAGCGGATACTTGATCCCGGCGTCGGTGACCAGGAAGTAGCCGATGCCGGGAAGCTGACCGGGGCGACCGAGCCGGACGAGGCCGCCGACCCCGGGGGCGATCGACACCGCGCCGGCCGTCTGGGCGGTGCGGGTCACACCGGTGCCGTCGACGGTGCGGGCAGCCGGTGCGGTCAGGGGTGGTCGTGACGTCACCCCGATGCCCCCGCCGTCGGTGTGCCGCACGCACCAGACGCGGCCCGGTCCGGGTTCGGCCCGGGTCGGCGGGGTGGGTGGCAGGTCGGCGGGGACGGTCGGCTGGGTGGAGACCGGCAGCCGGGCCAGCGCCGCAGGGCTCATCGCCGTCGGCGCCACCGGCGCGGGCCGGTACGCCCCGGCCGTGTCCGGGTCGCTCTCCACCAGGCCGTAAGCCAGCGGGCCGAGTTGGCTGAGCCCGTCGCGGTGCAGCAGGTAGTGACGTTCGGGCAGGCCCGCGACGCGGACCACGAAGAGTTGGCCGATCCGGGTGGGGCGGCCGTCCACCTCCGGTCCCGGTCGACCCCGGTCGGGTACGGGCACCGGCGCGAGGTCCGGGCCGACCGGCAGTTGCTCCAGCCAGCCGGGCTCGACCAGTACGGGTATGCCGTCGTAGCCGAAAGCCCGACTCAGCCAGTCGCGGGTCAACGCGAAGCGTCGCCCCTGCCAGACCAGGAACGTCGGACCGGCCGCGACGCGGGCGACCATCGCCTGGTCCGCAGGCAGCGGGATGTCGGTCATCGACCGGTCGACCGCCAGGGTGGTCGTGGTGGCCTGGGTGTCCGCGCCGTCCCGGGTTGCCGGCGCACAGACGTGCCAGGCGGTGCCGTCGAGCGCTCCGGGTGCGGGGAGGGCGTCGGGGGCACCGACGATGCCGAGCGGGCGTCCGCGTGGTACGTCGGCCAGCGAGCGGCCGGAGACCGAGACGACCTTGGGTACGGCGCCGAGGATCAGCCGGGCGGAGGTGTAGTTGAGCACCGGGCGCAGCGTGCCGTCGACGAGGACGTACCGGCTGCCGGTCTCCTTCTCGACGACGAGTTGTCGGGGCGCTCGCCAACTGTCGGCGCCGCCGGGGCGCAGGAAGCCGTAGACCGCGAAGCCGGCGACGACCAGGGCGGCGACCAGCAGTCCGGCGAGGCTGCCGACCAGCATGCGACGGTGCGGGTTCTCCGGTGTCTCCGGTTCCCCCGCCACCAGCGCGCCGGTGAGTCGGCCCAGCACGTACGACTGGGCCTGCACCTGGTCCCGACGTGACTGCACGACCCTCAGCCGCCCAGGGCCCGGGCGAAGGCGTAGACGTCGAGGACGGCGAGCAGGACCGGGAAGACCGCGACCATCGCCAGGGTGTGGGTCAGGTCGCCGATGCGTCCCCAGTACGGCATGAGCCGCCGACCGGGCAGGGTGCGGGCGGCGGTGATCAGCAGTGCCGCGCCGATCGGCACCAGGACGGCCGGGACCAGTAGGCGCGGCCAGCCGGCGCCGGCGGTGCTCACGTGCAGCAGGACCGTGGCCAGTCCGAGCACGGCCGGTGTGCACAGTGCGAGTCGGTGCCATGCGCTGGTCATCGGGCGGGCGGCGAGCAGCCGTACGGTGGCGACGAGGACGACCAGGGTCGGTGCCGCCCAGCCGTCGGCGGCACCGACCAGCGTCAGGGCGACGAGCGTGACGGCGGCCAGGCCGGTGTACAGCGCGGTCATGTAGCGGTCGGCGGTGGCGGTCCGGTTCAGCAGCGGTTCGCTCGGCTCGGGGTCGATGCCGTCCTGCAGATGCTCGGGCTGCACGGGCAGCGGTTCGAGGTGCAGTCCGGCGAGGCGGAAGGCGAGCAGGGGCACGGCCGTACCGGCGACGGTGGCGGCGACCGCGACGACGGCGGCGGCCCGCACGGTGCTCATCGGGACGAACGCGGCGAGTGCGGCGCCGGCGGCGGTGAACAGGGCTGCGGTGAGGACGGTGGCGAAGAGTGGACCGGCCCGGCCGAGCAGGATCCGGCCGAGGGCGGCGGTGGTGAACACGGCGGTCGCCGCGACGACGAGCCGTGGCCCGTCCACCGTCAGGGTGGTGTCGGGGCGGCCGATCTCCGGCACCAGCAGTCCGGCGAGGCCGGCGTGTGCGACGGCGGCGACCAGGAAGACCGTGCCGGCGGCCCGGTCACCGACGGCCCGGGTGAGCGCGAACGCGGCGGCCAGGCAGCCCAGCGCGAGCCCGGCCGCGCAGAGCAGGCGGGGTACGGGTGGGCCGGGTGCCGCCAGCACGGCGACGCCGGTGCCGAGCAGTACACCGAGTACGCCGAGCGCCGCCCAGCGCACCATCTGCGGTCGCCACAGGCCGGACCGCGCGCGGGCTCCGGTGGCCACGCCGTCGATCAGGTCGTCGAAGTCGACCGGCGGGATCTGTTCGGCGCGCGGGCGCAGGTGCACCGTGTCGCCGTCGCGGAGGCCGAGGGAGGCGACGGTGCCGTCCTCGTCGAACGGTGGTGCGCCGAGGCGCTGCAGCACCCAGCCGCCGTGCAGCAGACCGGTGTCCGCCAGGTCCTCCCCGAGGTGGTGCAGCAGTGCCGGCAGCAGGTCGGCGACCAGCACCTGGGCGGGTACGGCCAGCTCGATCTGCCGATCCGGTCCGCAGACGACCAGTCGGCACATCTGCTCACCAACGGCGATGGTCATGCCCTCTCTACGGGCCGTCGTCGAGGCGGTTCAACGCAGGTGCGGAAAATTTTTTGACCCGTCGCCCGAGTCGGTGCGTAGTAGGAGCGCGCGGGCGGTCGATCGGGGCGGTCCGCAGCGGGACAGGAGGGCGGACCGTGACCACAGTGGTGTTCCGGCGACCTGCGCGGCGTAACGGCCCGGAGATGCCGGCGGGTGAGATCAGCCTCCAGGAGCCGCCCGAACTGCCCGAGACGCAGTCGGGTGGGCTGCGTCAGGTCATGACGATCATGCCGATGATGGTGATGTCCGGCGTCATGATGCTGATGTTCGTCGGTGGCGGCCGGGGCGCGATGACCTGGGTGATGATCGGTCTGATGGTGGTCGCGATGGGCGGGATGCTGATCGGGCTGATGGTGAGTTCCGGCGGTGACCGCAAACGTCGGCTCGGCGGCGACCGCCGCGACTATCTGCGCTACCTGGCGCAGAACCGCCGCCGGGTGCGACGGACCGTGGCCCAGCAGCGCGACGCGGGCGCCTGGCGGCATCCCGACCCCGGTGCGCTGTGGTCGGTGGCGATGACGTCGCGGCGGTGGGAGCGCCGGGCCAGCCATCCGGATTTCCTGGAGGTTCGGCTGGGCACCGGTCGCGCGCGGTTGGCCACCCCGATCGTGCCGTTGCAGACCAAGCCGATCGAGGATCTGGAGCCGTTGTCGGCGAAGTCGCTGCGCCGTTTCATCAAGGCGTACAACACGCTTGAGGACCAACCGGTCGCCGTGTTCCTGCGCGGTTTCGCGCTGATCCGGTTCACCGGTGACGCCGACGGTGTCCGTGCGGTGCTGCGCGCCATGATCACTCAGTTGGTGACCCTGCACGCGCCCGAGGAGGTGGTGGTCGCGCTGTGTCTGGGTGGTGAGGGCGCCGCCGCCTGGGAGTGGGCGAAGTGGCTGCCGCACATCCAGCATCCGGTCGAGCAGGACGCGGCCGGGGCCACGCGGCTGGTCGCGGAGAGCATCGAGGGGGTGGAGCGGCTGCTCGGTGAGGGGTTCCTCGCCCGCCCGCGCTACGAGCAGGGCGCCACGCCGAGTCGCGACGAGCCGTACGTGCTGGTCGTCTGTGACGGTGGGCGGATCCCGACCGGGGCCCGGATGACCTCCGGCGGTTACCGCAACGCGGTGCTGGTCGACATCGGCACCGCGCCGGCCAGTACGCCCCGGCATCTGCTCTGGCTCGACCTGGTCGAGGACCGGTTGGAGATGGTGCGGCACGACGCGGTCGGTCGGGAGAAGCGGTCGCCGTTGGCCCGCGCCGACCGGCTCAGTGTCGCCCGGGCCCGGGCGGTGGCGCGGATCCTGTCGCCGTACCGGCTCGGTGTCGCCACCGAGCCGGTCGCCGAGGCGCTCGACTCCGACTTCGACCTGGGGGCGCTGCTCGGGGTCGCCGACCTGAGCCGGCTCGATCTCGACGTCGCCTGGGCGCCCCGGTCGGCGACGGACCGGCTGCGGGTGCCGATCGGGGTGGACTCCGACGGTGCGCCGGTGGAGTTGGACATCAAGGAGTCGGCGCTGGGCGGGATGGGTCCGCACGGCATGCTGATCGGGGCGACCGGCTCGGGCAAGAGCGAGCTGCTGCGTACGCTCGTGCTGGCGCTCGCGGCGACGCACTCCAGTGAGACGTTGAACCTGATCCTGGTGGACTTCAAGGGCGGTGCCACGTTCCTGGGGCTGGACCGGCTGCCGCACACCTCGGCGGTGATCACCAACCTGGCCGACGAGGCGGCGCTGGTGAGCCGGATGCGCGACGCGCTGCACGGGGAACTGGTCCGCCGGCAGGAGCTGCTGCGGCAGGCCGGTGGCTACAGCTCGGCGCTGGACTACGAACGTGCCCGCGCTCAGGGAGCTCCGCTGGATCCGTTGCCCACGTTGTTCGTCGTGGTCGACGAGTTCAGTGAACTGCTCGCCGCGCACCGTGACTTCATCGACCTGTTCGTCATGATCGGTCGGCTGGGACGGTCGCTCGCGGTGCATCTGCTGCTGGCCAGTCAGCGCCTCGACGACGGTCGGATCACCCAGTTGGAGTCGCACCTGTCGTACCGGATCGGACTGCGGACGTTCTCGTCGATGGAGTCGCGATCGGTGATCGGTGTGCCGGACGCGCACGAGTTGCCCAGTCAGCCCGGCAACGGTTATCTGCGGACCGACGTGTCGACGCTGATCCGGTTCAAGGCCGCCTACGTCTCCGGTGCGCACCGGCCCAGGGCCGTCCGGTCCCGGCAGGACGTGGTGCAGCGGCAGTTGGTGCCGTATCTGTTGGAGCACGTGCCGTACCGCACTCCGGTGGAGGCGCCCTCGGCGGCGGAGGTCACGCCGGACGAGGCCGACGTGACGGCGCCGAGTGTGTTGTCGGTCGTGGTGTCCCAGCTCGTCGACCAGGGGCCGCCGGCGCATCAGGTGTGGCTGCCGCCGTTGTCCGCCGCGCCGACGCTGGACCAGTTGCTGCCCGCGCTGGCCCCGGATCCGCAGGACGGGCTGCGGGCCGCCGACTGGCCCGGCGCCGGTCGCCTGGCGGTGCCGGTGGGGTTCGTGGACAAGCCGTTCGAGCAGGTCCGTGAGCTGATGGTGGTGGACCTGGCCGGCGTCGGTGGGCACGTGGGCATCGCCGGTGGTCCGCAGAGCGGCAAGAGCACGCTGCTGCGTACGGTGATCTGCGCGTTGGCGTTGACCCACAGTCCGGCGCAGGTGCAGTTCTACTGTCTGGACTTCGGTGGGGGCACCCTGTCGACGATCGCCGACCTGCCGCACGTCGGCAGCGTCGCCGGGCGGTTGGAGATCGACCGGGTGAGCCGGATCGTCGCCGAGATCAGTGCCCTGGTCACCGAGCGGGAGCGGCGCTTCGGCAGTCTCGGCGTCGACTCGATGGCCACCTACCGGCGGGCGCGGGCCGACGGCACGATCGCCGACGACCCGTACGGTGACGTGTTCCTGGTGGTCGACGGCTGGTTCACGGTGCGGCAGGAGTTCGAGGCCGCGGACACCGCGATCCGGCAGATCGTCGCGCGGGGGCTCAACTTCGGGGTGCACGTGCTGCTCACCGCCGCCCGCTGGTCCGAGGTGCACCACGGCATGCGGGACCAGCTCGGCACCCGGCTGGAACTGCGTCTCGGTGACGCCGTCGACTCCGCCATCGACCTGCGGTTGGCGGCCACGGTGCCGCACCTGCCCGGTCGAGGGCTGACGGCACAGAAGATGCACTTCCTCGGCGGGTTGCCGCGTATCGACGGCTGCGGTGACGCGGACAGCGTGGCCGAGGGTGCTCGGGACCTGACCGCGTCGGTGCGGGACTTCTGGGCCGGGCAGCCCGCGCCGCCGGTGCGTACGCTGCCCGCCCTGCTGCCGGCCACCGAGCTGCCGCCGCCGGACGGCGACCTGCGGGTGGCCCTCGGCATCGACGAGGAGCGGATGCAGCCGGTCTGGCACAACTTCGAGGAGGTGCCGCACCTGACCGCCCTGGGCGACACGGAGAGCGGCAAGACCAGTCTGCTGCGTCTGCTGGTCGACGGGGTGACCCGGCGGTTCACGCCGAAGGAGGCCCGGATCATGGTGGTGGACTACCGTCGGCGGCTCTTCGACTCCGTTCCCGCGCCGTACCGGCTCGGGTACTCGGTGTCCCCGGGGGCCACGAAGGAGACCGTGGCCAGTGCGGTCGAGGGGCTGCAGAGCCGGATGCCGGGCACCGACGTCACGCCCGAGCAACTGCGTCGCCGGGACTGGTGGACCGGGCCGCGGCTGTTCGTCCTCGTCGACGACTACGACCTGCTCGCCGGCCACGACAGTCCGCTGGCCCCGCTGATCCCGTTCCTGCCGCAGGGCACCGACATCGGCTTCCACCTGGTCCTGACGAGGGGTGCGGCCGGGGTGATGCGGATGTCGATGGACCCGCTGATCCGTCGGCTACAGGAGACGAACAGTCCCGACCTGGCGCTGTCCTGCCCGCCGTCGGAGGGGCCGCTGCTCGGCAACACCAAGCCGCGCATCCTGCCGCCGGGGCGCGCGCTGCTGTGCACCCGCCGGGGGCACCGACTGATCCAGACCGGGTGGACGCCGCCGCCGGAGCTGTCGCCGTCGGCCGGTGCGGTGGCCGGCGTCGCCGGATGACGTGCGGTCAGCGCGGATCCCAGCGGCGGCGTCGGCCACGCCGCAGGATCGCGACCGAGAGCAGTGCCACGGCGGTCGACAGGAGCAGGAGGGCGGTCCCCACGGCGGCGCGACGGACCGCCGGATCGGGCGCCGGGACGGGTGCCAGGACGGCCGCCGGGACCGGTTCGCGGGTCGGGGTTCCGGCCAGCGTCGGGTCGATCACGGTGACCGCCGCGTACGGGTCGACGGTGCCGGCGCCCAGCCAGGGGTCACCCGGCACCGACGGTGGTTCGGCGGTCAGCCGCAGCCGGTCGCGGACCTGCGCCTGGGTCAGCCCCGGGTGGTACGACCGCACCAGCGCGGCGGTCCCGGCGACGTACGCGGCGGCGACGGCGGGACCACCGACCCGGTAGTGGCCGGTGCCGGTGGGTGCGACGCTGACCGCGCCAGTGGCGGGCGCCACCAGGTCGACGCCGGCCGACGGTGGGCTGTCCTCGGTCGGTGCGCCGTCCGGGTCGATCCCGCCGACGGCCAGCACCTGCGGGAACGCGGCCGGATACCAGGCCGATGGCGCGGTGGCCGACGACGGTGTCGCCCGGTCGTCGACGGCGGCGACCACCACGATGTCGCGGGCCACGGCCTCGGCGACCGCCGAGGCGAGCCGGTCGTCGGTGCCGGGACGGCCGGTGCCGACCAGGATCACGTCGGCGCCGAGGGTGGTGGCGGCCCGGATCCCGTCGGCGAGCCCGGTCGGCGGCACCCGCCCGTCGCGATCGATGATCCGGATCGGCAGCACCGTCGCCGCCGGGGCGATCCCGACGACCGCGGTGCCGCTGATCGGGCGGGCGGCGACGATCCCGGCCAGCGTGGTGCCCCGGCCGAGGCAGTCCCGGTCGGCGCGGGCACCGTCGGTCACGTCCCGACCGGCCGACACGGCTCCGCGCAGTGCCGGGACGGTGGCGCTGACCCCGCTGTCGACCACCGCCACGATCACCCCGGCACCACGGGTCAGTGGCCAGGCCGCCGACGGACCCAGCCGGGCCACCGCCCACGGCATCCCCGTGACGGTGACCGGTGACGCGCCGACGCACCCGTCGGTCACCGTCGGCAGGGCCGGCGGTTCGTTCTGTCGGGAGTGGGCGGGGGCCGCCGGTACGACCAGCGCCGTGACCGCGACACAGATGCCGAGCGCAGCTCGGCAGACCGTACGTCCGACGGGCACCGCCGTCTCCTCTCAGTCGATCCGGTCGGCCGGCGGTCGGGCCGGCAGATCATCGTCGGGCCGGTGCTGGTGGTCGTGGCTCGGCACGTCGTCGGGGATCGTGCCGCCGGATCGGTTGCGGAACCGTCGTGACCACCAGGCGAGACCTCCGGCCGCCGCGGCCAGCAGGAGCACCACCAGCACGGCCACTGCCGCCGGTGCGGGGGGCGCGTCGTCGCCGAGGGTGGCGAGTTCGTCGTGCCGTTCCTCCTCGGACAGCGTCGCGGTCACGGCCGCGCCGGCGTCGACCATGCCGAAGCCGGTCAGCGGGTCCGGTACGCGCGAGGCGGCCGGGTTCGCGGTGACCCGCAGCCGGTGGGCCACCGCCGCGGCGTCGAGGTTGGGCAGCGCCGCCCGGACCAGCGCGGCGGCTCCTGCGACGAACGCGACCGCGTACTGGGTGCCGCTGCCGGCCCGCGTCCCGTCCCTGCCGGCGACGAGGGTGGCGATGTCGATGGCGGGCGCGACCAGGTCCACCGCACCGCTGCGGTAGTCGGCGGCCAGTTGGCCGTCGGCCCCGACACCGGCGACCCGCAGCAGGCCGTCCGCGTCGTCGGGCCCGGTCGCGGGGTCGGTGTTCGTCGCGGCGCCGGCCACGACGACCACGTCGTGCGCGAGCGCGGCGCGGATCGCCGCGGCCACCTCCGGGGCGGCCGGGTCGACGTATCCGCCGAGCGCCACCACGGTGCTGCCGGCGGAGACGGCGACCTCGATGCCGGTGGCGACGTCGGCGGCCCGCGCCTGTGGGGTCGTCGTCACCACCCGCACGGGCAGCACGGCCGAGGCGGGGGCGACGCCGCCGCCGGTCTCGGTTCCGTCGTCCCGGGCGGCGATGATGCCGGCCATCGCGGTGCCGGAGCCGAGACAGTCGACGTCACCGCGCTCGTTGCCGGCGACGATGTCGACCCCGGTGGTGACCCGCCCGCCGAGCGGGGGACGGCTGCCGTCCACTCCGGAGTCGACCACCGCGACCAGGACGCCGCTGCCCTCGGTGAGTGCCCATGCCTGCTCGGCGGCCAGTTCCTGCCGGGCCCAGTCCGAGCCGGTCTGCGGGCCGGCCGCGACCGCGCAGCGGCCGGTGTCGGGTGCCGGGGACCGCGTCGGGGTGGGGTCGGTCGACGGTCGGGTGCCTGGCGTCGGGGTGGGGGTGCCGACGGCGGAGAGCATGCCGTAGCGGACTCCCTCGCCGTAGGCGTCCCAGGGCAGCACGATGATCCAGCCCGGACGCAGCGTGTCCGGGTCGGTGAGCCGGCCGCCGTCGGGTTGCACCCGGCCGGTGTTGAGGTGCAGGACGTCGGTGGTCCGTGCCGTGGTGCCCAGGAACCGCTGTGTGATCACCGACAGCCGCTCCGGCTCGCCCTGGTAGGACGAGGTGACGACGTAGTACTTGGCGTAGGTCTCCACCGGGGCGGCGGCCGCCGGACGCGGTGTGGCCAGCGACGCGACGACGGCCAGCACGAGCAGCCCGCACCACCATCGGATCCACAGACGCCGCTGTGTCGTCACCGACAGCCTCCTCCGCTCGGGTGGGTCCACCCCATGTCGACGCCTGCACTACGCACGCCGGGCCGGACCGGTTCATCGCGTGTGTCGCCGGTGATCCACATAGGTCGTACGGCGGTGCTATAGATGGACGATATGCGGCCCATCGCGCGCGCGGCGTCCGGCGGTCCCCCTCAGATCCGTCGCCTCGACGTGGCCCGGCACCGCCGGGTGGAGGGACTGTTCGACGTCTGGTTGGAGCCGCGACCGGACGGCGCGCTGGCGGCGCTCGGGTCGGACGGCCCGGCGCTGACCGCGAAGGACATCGCCGACCTGGTACGCCGCTCGGGGGCCGCCGGTGACGACGTGCGGATGCTGACCGCCGACGGGGAGCGCCGGGCGAGCCTGTTCCGCGAGGTCGCCGCCATGCTCGGTCAGGACGTGCTGATCACACCGGCGGGCGCCGACGTCCGGCACCGGTGGCTGCCCGAGGAGCCGGAGGCACCACGGGACGCGGTCGCCGTGGAGCGGGCCGGCGGCAACCCGGTCGACTGGATGGTGATCCAGCCGCCGGGTCTGGAGTCGTCGCTGCCCGGCTGGTTCGATCTGGTCGACGGGACTGTGCAGGCCCGGACCGGGACGGTCGCGCTGGCGCTGCCCGGTGGGCTGGCGCTGGCGACGCGGGCCGATTTCACCGCCCGGCGGGCGGCGGTGGCCCGCCTCGCTCCGGGCGACCCCGATCTGGTCACCGTGGCCGTCACGATCCGGTCCGCCGGGTTCCTGGTCGGCGACTACCGGGGCACCCAGGAGATCCTGACCGGCCCGGCGCTGGCCGCGGCCCTGTCCGCCCTGCCGCTCTACGGTGGTGACCTGCGGCTATGGCTCACCTGGCCGGCTGATCCGGCCGAGCGGGTCCGGCTGGCCGCCGCGCTCGCGGCGCTCGCCGAGGCCAGTGGGGCGACGGTGTGGACGCCGCCGGTCGGTGGCACCGCCGAGATTATTGCCGACTCCGGTGACCTGCGGGCGCTGGACGCCGGTGGCGCGCCAGGCCGGTGGCAGGACCATCAGCCGGACAGCGACTGCGGCGGTGCGCCGCGCTACCTGAGCACCGCCGACGGCCGGCTGCTGCCGACCACCGAGGTCATCATGGCCGGCCTGACGGCCGCCCCTCGGACCAGCGTGGTGCCGACCGACATGCCGACCGACCAACCAGCGGGCCGTCGGCCGGTGCTCGCCGCCGATCCGCAACGGCCCGCCGGGTACGGCGTGAGCTGGTTGACCGACGGCCTGCCGGTGAACACCGCCCCGGTCGAGTTGTACGTGACGGCACCGGTTCCGCCCGCCGAGGTGCTGGCCGGTGGCATACCGGCCGCGGAGCTGTTCCTGATCGGTCGTCCCGATCTGGCGCAGGCCGCCGCCGGCCGCCGTGGCGAGTATCTGTTCCGGGCCCGGGTGGCACCCGGCGGGGCCGTCCGGGTCACCTCTCTCGACCTGCACGTGCCGGCCGACCTGCAGCACCTGCTGGCGCAGGCCGACGCGTACCTGTTGCCGGCCGGTCGGCTCGACCGGGTCCGGTTGCTCGCCGCCTATTCCCTGGACCGGGCCTCGGTGTCCACGCTGGAGCAGGAATTCGACGAGCCGGCACCGGTCTGGCTGCGGTGTTCCGGGGCGCGGCACGGGGTGGTCGGCCTGCCCAACGACGCGGACCGCTGGCCCCGGGCCCGCATCGGCCGCTGCTACGCGTTGGTGCCCATCACGGCACGGGCGCTGCCCGGCGGTTGGCTGCCGCTGCACCGCGAGCAGCCTGGTGTCCGGGACGGCCACTGGCTGGTCGAGTTGCGGGTGCCCCCGCGGCGGGCGATCGACGTCGCGGCGACCGCGGATCGGTTGGGCGATCTGCCGCTGGTGCGCTCGCGGGCCCCGCGCCTGCGCGCTGCCGGGATCGCTCTGGCGCTGCCGAGCCGGGCCTATCCCCGGGTGACGGTCACCCGCAGGTTCCGGCCGACGGCTCAGGGCTGGATGGTCCTCCCCGGGTCGTCGGCCGCTGTGTCGTTGCCGGCGATGCTGTCGGCCGTGCCACCGTCCGCCTGAGTCGGGGTGACCGCTCCGGTCGGGGTCGTCACGTCGACCACGATCGACCATCGGGCGCGGAGGACCTCCCCGGTGAGCACCGGCACCACCCGGCCGCCGCTGTCCGCCGCCATCCGTCGCGCGGCCCGCAGCCGGGCGCCGCGTAACCCGCCACTGAACACGACGGTCGGGCCGCTGCCAGGGTCGGGCACGTCCAGGGGGAAGTCGTCCCACCAGCGGACGCCGGGCGGCGGGTCGGCACCGAGAGCGTCGCCGACGACCATCACGCCCACGCCCGACGCGAGCAGTTGCCCGGCGAGTGACGCGGCCCGTCGTCGGCAGGCGACCGGGTCACCGGTCACGGTCAGGACGTCGGGGGTCCGGGCCAGGTCGACCCAGAGGGCCCACCCGTCGCGGTGGCCCAGCAGGACCGGCAGTCTGGCGCCGATGAGCTGTTCGTCGTCGGCCAACCAGGCGTACGCGGGCGGCTCGGACGGTCCGGCCGCCCCGACGAGCTGGACCCGCAGTGCGGTGGACGCGTCGTCGAGTTCGGTCCGCAGTTTGGTGTATCCGCTGGTCCCGCTCTCGGGTCGAGGGTGCACGGCGGGGTCCGGCCGGCCGGAGGTGAACCGCTGGTCGATCCCGTCCCGCGAGCTCGACGCGACGATCGGACCGTCCGACGTGCTGGCCGGGCTGCGGGAGGTGACGGTCGGGCCGTCCGGCGCGCCGCTGGTCTCGGGCCCGTCAGTGAGATCCGGCGCGCTCGTGGGGTCCGGGCCGGCATCGGTGAACGGGCTGGCGCTGACGGCCGGGCCGACATCGGTGGTCGGGGTGCTCGCCGGGCGGGGCCCGACATCGGTGGCCTGGTCGCTCACGGGGCCCGGCCCGGCCTCGGCGGTCAGACCGACGCGGGCGGGCACCGGTGGCGGGACCGGGGCGGCAATCCTCCTGCGCGGGTCGGATGCCGGGACGGTGTCCGACGGTCCGGTGTCAGCCGAAACGACGACGGCGGGCATCGGCGGTCCGGACGCCCGGGCGACCTGCGCTCCGGATGCCGGGCTGCGCTCCGGTCGGATGCGCGGTGCGGACGGTTCCCCGACCGACGCGGTGACAGCCTGGCTCGGTCCCGACCGCCCGCGTCGCAGCATCCACAGCACGATCGCGAGCAGCACCACCATGACACCGAAGGCAGCCAGCCGGAACAGGAAGCCGCCGACATCGTCCGGGTCCGGGTCGGTCGGCGGCGGTCCGGCGACCGGCGCCTCACTGGCGGATGCGGCCGGTGCCGTCACCTCCGGCAACGGTCCCACCGTCACCCCGGGTCCCTCGGCGTCGGCCGGCAACTCCAGCAGCCAGCCCTCGCGCAGCACCAGCGGGTCGGTGAGCCGCTCGCCGTCCGGCTGCAACCGGTCCCGGTTGAGCTCGAAGATCTCCCGGAACCGGTTGCCGTCGCCGAGAGTGCGAGCCGCGATCTGGTACAGGAACTCCGGTGTGCCCTGATCGGTCACGCCGACGACGTAGTACCGGGTGGAACCCGTGGTCGCTGGCGTCGGCGTATCCGCCGGTGCAGCGGCACGGGCCGGTCCGACAGTCGCGAGCGCCAGCAGGGCGGACACCAGCACTACCGCAGCCATGCCACCGGTCCGGCGTCGACTGACGCGAAGCCCCATCGTCGACCGTCCCTTCCCGACCGAGATCCACTCCGGACCACCGGCCCGCTACACCCCGGTTGCCGCACCCACTACGCACGCCACCGTCGTCAGGTTCACACGGTGGCGGGAGCGCGATGATCGGTCAACGGCTACGACGGATCCGGGTATCTTGCAAGACGGCGGGGCAGTCGTGACGGGGCCGGCTGGTGACCTGGAGGTGTGATCGTTGGGAGCACCACGACGGTTCATCGCACCGTTGGTCGCCGCTCTGCTGTTTCTCGGCGCCCCAGCGCCGGCCCGGGCCGGACCGGTGCCGAATCCGGCCGGTTCCCACGTCAAGTACTACGTCGTGCGGGGCACCGACAGCGGCGCGGCGGAGTCTCTGTGGGACATCTCGACCCGGCTGCTGGGCAGCGGCGACCGCTACCTGTCGATCGTCGCACTCAACCAGGGACGCATCCAGCCGGACGGTGGCACGCTCACCGACCCGACGGTGCTCCGGGTCGGGTGGCTACTCGTCCTGCCCTGGGATGCGTACGGCGACGGGGTCCTGCACGGACTCCTGCCGACCCGCGTCCCGACCCCGCCCACGCCACCGCCGCCGAGAGCCGACGGCCGTTCGTCCGGCGACGGTTGCGGTTCAGCGGCCACCACCAGCGACATGGCGGTGCCATGGGCGCAGTTGCGGCTCGCGCCGAGCGTCGCCTGGCAGCGGAGCACCGGCAACGGGGTGACCGTGGCCGTGGTCGACTCCGGGGTCGACGCCACCGTGCCGGCGCTCGCCGGGCGGGTCCGCCCCGGTGCGGACGTGGACGTCGTCGACGGCCGGGGCGACACCGACTGCCTCGGGCGGGGCACGGCCCTGGCCGGCATCGTCGCAGCACAGGCACGCCCGGGAAGTCACTTCACCGGGATGGCACCCGGGGCCGTGATCCTCCCGGTCCGCATCCCGCTGCGCGACGGGAGGGCGACCGGTGACAACGTGGTACGCGCCGTCGGGCTGGCCGTCGACGCCGGTGCCGACGTGGTGATGGTGCCGGCCGAGGTGACTCTGACCGAGGCGCACCGGGCCGCCCTGCTCGGCTTCTCAGCCGACGCCGACGTGGTGCTCGTGGTCGCCGCCCCGCCAGCCGGCTCCGCGCTCGGCGACGGCCCGTACGACGGGCTGCTGCGCGTCGGGGCGGTCGGCACGGACGACGAACCGGCGTACCCGTACCCGAAACGGGCCGTGGACGTACTCGCGCCCGGCGTCGCGGTGGCCAGCGTCGGGCTGGGCGGCACCGGGGAGGTCGAGGCCAGCGGCACCGACTTCGCCGTGCCGTTCGTGGCCGGCCTGGTCGCGCTGGTCCGTTCCGCCCACCCGGACCTGGACGCCGCCGCCGTGGTCGCCCGCGTCGTCGACGGTGCCGAACTGGGCCAGGAACGGGCGCCGGATCCCCGGTACGGCTGGGGTGTCATCGACCCCGCCGCCGCCGTCGGTGCCGCCGCCCAGGCGGGGACCGCAGGCGGGCGGACCGGCACCTTCACCGTCGACCGGGGTCCGGGCCTCGCCGTCGTGGTGGTGGTCCTGCTCGGGGTGCTCGGGTTGCTGGTGGTCGGGGTACGACAGGGGCGACGGCGCATCTGACCACGGAGACGGTCGACTCTCTACAGTGGGGCAGGCCAGGCCGGACTCGTTCCGGGGGTCACGTGACGGCGTACGGGAGCGGGCATGTGGCATCGCATACGAGAGTTGTCGGCGCGTGAATGGGCCTCTCTGGTCGGGTACGGGATCGTGCCCGTCCTCGCCGGGATCGTCCTGGCCGGGCTGGCGGTCGACTCCCTTCGCGCCGAACGTGCCGGTGTCGCGGGCGTCGTCGTGGTGGAGGACTGCCAAGAGCAGGAGGACGACGGGGGCCGCTGGTGGCGGTGCTCGGGACCGTTCGTATCCGACGACGGCACGATCCAGGTCGACGCGGTCTCACTCGCTTCCCTGTTCGCGGAACCCCCCGCCTACGGAGATGCGGTGCCGGCCGCGATCACCGGCCCGTCCGCACGGCGCGCCCATCAGCGCGACGTGACCGGTTGGCTCTGGGAAGCACTCATCGCGGGTCTCCTCCTCGGTGGTGGAGGTCGGGCCCTTGTGCTGGGCCTCAGGGCGACCGCTGTGCCCCACCAGGAGGTGCCGCCAGCCGATCCCGACGCGGTGGCGCGGCTGCGGCAGTTCGTCCGGGAGTGGGACCTCCTGCCGGCACCTACCGACGCTATGGCGGTGGGACCCACGGTGGCCGCCGGGCCGAGGCGGGCCAACGTCGCGATCTGGCGGGTCGTGACGAGTTGGCTCCTGCTCGCGCTGGCCACCGGCGGTGTGTTGTGGCAGTTGGCAGCCTGGAACCGTGATCTGGACGCGGTCATGACCGCTGTCGCGGTGGGCACGGTCACCGCCGACCGTCTCGGCGCGGACGACCGGATCGAGGTGGCCTACCGCGACGGCGACGGCACCGACCGGTGGGTGCGGTTGACACCTCTGGATGCCGAGCGGCTGCCGGTGGGCAGTCGCGTCCCGCTGCGGTACGACCCGTCGCATCCGGAACAGGTGACACCGGTGCAGCCCGAACTCTTCGCACTCGGCTCCCGCGACCGCAACGTCCTGGCCGGCCTGGTCCTGGCGCCCGGCTTCGCGTTGATCGGTGCGTGGGCCTGGCGGCTCGGTCGCTGGGCCCTCGGCACGGTGCGAAGCCCTGCGCCGGGCATCGCACGCGTCCATGCCGCGCACCTGCTCTGGGGCACCGAACCGACCGCCTTCTGGCTCGAACTGCACAGCGGGGGGCGGGTCTGGCATCAGCGCATCATCTGGGACCGTCGACTGGTGCGCTGGCTGGACGGCTACCAGTGGGGAGCCGACAACGTACCGGTGTCGCAGACACGCCGACCGATGCGGGTTCACCTGCGCCGATGCCCCGGCCTACGGCGCATGTACCTGGTCGACGTCGAGGGAGTGGGGCGGCTCTGGCCGGCGAGTACCGCCCGGGGCCGACCGCCCGGCAACTACCAGCTCGACCCGGTCATGCCGGGCGATTTCGGCCATCCTCAACCGGTGTCACGGCACCTTGGGATCGTGGCGGCACTGGCCGGACTGGCGGCAGTCGCCTGGTTCCTGACCGGGCCGACCAGCAGTGTGTACGTCCTGACGCTGGTCGGTGCGTTTACCCTGTGGGGCGGTGGTGCGCCGTGGCGCGGTCTCTACGCGGTACGACCGCGAGGCGGTACCGGACACCGGTGACCGCCCTGCGGTCGCTGTCGATTGGCGCGGACACCTCCCCGGCCGTCGGATCAACGTGGACAGGTGCGGTCGACCACGGGTGGGCGGGTCACGGGGTCCAGACCACGTGCGGGTTGACGCGTCCGGTCCAGTCGAAGACGGCCATGTTGTCCCAACCGTTGCCGGTGCCGTTGATGTCCGCCGGGTCCCAGCCGTTGCCCCGGATCGCGTACCAGGTCGGCTCCCAGTAGAAGACGCCCACGCCGCCGGCGTTGCGCACGGTGTTCTGGACCCAGGTGAACTGTTGTGCCTGCCCGGCCCAGGTGGCCGGGATGTTGTCGCACAGCACGGTGCCGGGGATCGCGTTCCCCTGGTGGTCGGCGTCGGCCGTGGTGAACTGGTACGCGGTCTCGGCGAGCACCACCGGCTTGCCGTAGCGGGACTTCACGTCGACGATCACGTTGTACAGGTTCGCCAGGGAACCGTGCCACATGCAGTAGTAGGACAGGGCGGTGACGTCCCAGGTGACGCCCTGCGCCCGGATGCCGTCGTAGAACCAGCGGGCGTTGGCGAAGCTGTCGGCGTTGGCGGTGTGGATCCACACCTGGGTGCCGCTGTTGCACGCCTTGGTGGCGTGGTAACCCTGCTTGAGCAGGCTCGCCAGCGGGGCGAAGTTGTTGTTGACGACCCGCCCGGTCGGCCACAGCATGCCCACGTTGATCTCGTTGCCGATCTGCACCGCGTCCGGGGTGGTGCCCTGTGCCTTCAGTGCGCTGCACACGTCGTGGGTGTAGGTGTAGACGTCGGTCTGCAACTGGCTGAGCGAGTGGTTGGCCCAGGCCGCGGGCGGATACTGCTTGCCGGGGTCGGCCCAGGTGTCCGAGTAGTGGAAGTCGATAAGGAGCTTGAAGCCCTTCGCCTTGATCGTCCTGGCCTGCTGGAGCACCTTCGCCTTGTTGTTGTAGCCGCTGGCCGGGTTGTTCCAGACGCGCAGCCGCAGGTAGTTGACGCCCTTCGCGGCGAGGATGTCGTAGGGGTCGGCCTGGGCGCCGGAGGCGTTGTAGTAGCGCGCGCCGAGGTCGAGGCTGCGTTGCAGCGACGAGACGTCGGCACCGCGCATGGTGAGGGTGGTGGCTGCCTGCGCGGGGGCGGTCAGGGCCAGCGGGGCCGCGAGGACGACCGCCGCCAGGACGGCCCGGAGGGACGGTTTCATGGCGCTCCTTCACGTGGAGGATGCGATGCCCGCCCGGGAGCGGGCACGTCCGGCGGCACTACCGGACGGCTCGGGAACCAGGTGAGGTGGTGGTGGGCGCGCCGGCGGACCGTGGTGAGAGGTGGGTCCAGTGTGGCAGCCAACCCGCCAGGTGTCGACGCATGTCGATGCACTGGCGGGCGTGCGGGTCAGTGCTCGTGCTCCTCGGCGAGGTCCGCGTTCGCGGCGGCACCTCGTAGCGTGACGAGGGCCCAGATCGCCGCGAGAACCATGATGGCTGCGCCGATCGCGCCGGTGACGGTGATCGCGTCGGTGAACGCGGTCGTCGCGACATCGAGGATGGCGGCTCCGGTGCGGCCGTCGACCTCGCCGGCGACCAGCAGGGCCTCGGCCATCGTCGAGGACGCCCGTTCGGCCAGGGACGCCGGCAGGTGCAGCGCCTCGGTGCCGGCGGTGAACGCCCGGGTGTACCAGGCGACGAGCATCCCACCCAGCACGGCCGTGCCCAGCGTCGTGCCGACCTCGTACGCGGTCTCCGAGGTCGCGGCGGCCTGTCCGGCTCGTTCGGGCTTGATGGAACTCATGATGATGTCGTTGCTGAGGGTCAGGCCGACACCCGCGCCGAGCGAGACCAGTGCGAGGGAGGTGGCGACCAGGGCGGGGCTCGATGTCGGCGCCAGGAACGTGGTCAGCCCGAAGCCGGCGGCGGCGATCAGGAGTCCGGCCGCGATGACGTACGCGGGAAGGATGCGCTTGACCAGAGCTGCCGCGACGAATCCGGCGGTGCCGGCGAGGACCGCCTGGGGTATGAGCCAGACGGACGCCTGGAGTGGATTGAGGCCGAGCACGAGTTGAAGGTGCTGGACGAGCGCGACCAGCGCGCCGACCATCGCGAAGATCGACAGCAGATCTCCGATGACGGCGCCCCGGAAGTGCCGCACCCCGAACAGCCGGACCTCCATGAGCGGCGTCGGCAGGGTGAGCTGCCTGCGCACGAACTGGACGACCGCGATCAGGCCGACGACGAGGGCCGCCACCGCGAGACCGGTGTCCTTGCCACCGGCCAGGGTCTTGACGGCGTAGACCACGCCGATCATGCCCACCAGGGACAGGCCGACGCTGGGCAGGTCGATCCTGTGCAGCGCGGGGTTGCGGCTCTCGGGCAGCAGGAGCGGACCGACGATCACGAGGAGCAGCATCACGGGGATGTTCATCAGGAACGCGGCCTGCCAACTGAATGCCTCGATGACCCAGCCACCGAGGATCGGCCCGACCGCCGCACCGACTGACGCCATCGCGCCCCACACGGCCATCGCGTAACGGCGCTGCTGCCGGTCGAGGAACATGTTGCGCACCAGCGACAGCGTCGAGGGCATCATGATCGCACCGCCCACGCCCAGGAGAGCGCGGGCGCCGATCAGCATCCACGGCGCTGTGGCCAGCGCGCCGGCAACGGAGGCGATCGCGAAGACGACCGCGCCGATGAGCAGGTTGCGTCGTCGACCGAAGCGGTCACCCACGGTGCTCATCGCCACGAGCAGACCGGCGAGGACGAGTGAGTAGATGTCGATCATCCAGAGCTGCTCGATGCCGGTCGGGCTCAGGTCGGCGGAGATCGCCGGCAGCCCCAGGATCAGGACGGTGCCGTCGATCGTGATCAGCAGCAGGGGCAGGACGAGGACGGCGAGGCCGAGCCAGGTCCTGGTGGTGGCCTTGGGAGGGGCGTCAATCATCACGATTCCTCGTCAGCAGTCGGCAGGGCGGTGACCTCCACTCAAGTTACCGTCCAGATGGACGGTTAGACAACACTGATGGTTTGTTGAACCGGGCGATCGTGCGGTCAGGTGCGACACGTCACCTGTCCGCCAGCACTCTCGGCACGCAAAGAGGTCCGCTGCGCCAGCCGGCGCAGCGGACCCGAAGGAGTAGTCAAAAGGTCAGATGGGTGCGGGAAAGGTGCCGTCGGTGGCGAGGTCGAGCAGGAGCCGGCGCGCAGTCGCGATGCTCGCTTCGTCCTCTTCCCCGTGCAGGACCGCGAGCGCGACACCCTCAGCGGCTCGACGCACGAGCTGGATCCGCTCGGCACTCAGCCCGTCGGCGGCGAACTGCTCGCTCCACCACACACCGCGCTCGCGCACCACGGCGGCGACCCCGGGGATCGCGTACAGGCCGTTCCAGATCGGCGCCGACGTGACGTCGCGCGCCGCCACCGCGTCGGCGCTCCCGGCGCAGAGTGCGCGGACGTAGGCACGGAGCATCTTGCCGGGGTAGTTCTCCGACAGGTCGAGGTGGCCGAGGACCGCCTCCCCGAAGCGTTCGTACATGTCCTCCACCGCGGCGATCACCAACTGCTCCCGGCTGCCGAAGTGGTGGATCAGGCCGCTCTTCGACACGCCTGCGGCCGAGGCGACCTGCGCCAGGGTGATGGCGTCGCCTCTCTCCAGGAGCATCGGAGTGGCCGCGTCGAGCACCGCCCGCCGGGTGCGCTCGGCGTTCCGCGTCTGCCGCCCCTCAGTCACCGGCACACCCACCCGTCATCGACTCAACTACGGACCAGTTGGTCGACAGTACAACGCAAGCGGACCGACCACCCCCACGAGCGGTGCGCGTTGCGCGGCCGCACGACCAGCGGACTCCCGTATCGGACGGGAGGGTGGCGGCACAGGACGGGACTTCCGCACGGGATCTTGGTGACTGGCGAGGTGCGGTCGTGCGATGCTCTCCACGGCCGTCTCGTGGATCGAGGTCTCGCAATGGAGTTGACGCGGAAGCGAGGTTCGTCGGCGCTCGGCGTACTGCTTCTCGCCTTCGGCGTGTTCCTGTTGCTGGGGACGGCGTCGCCCGGCGTCGGCACGTGGATCCTCGCCGGTGCCGCGCTGCTCGTGGGCGGCACGGGCCTCGCCGCCGCGTTCAGGCCGTTCCGGTTCCGGATCACCACCGACGGGCTGGACCTGCGGGTCGCCGGTCTCGATCGGCTGGTGCCGTGGAGCGAGATCGAGGCGGTCGTCCTCTTCCAGCCGACCCCGGGAGCGGGGGCCAGTACGTCGCCACTCCCCTCGTTGATGCTGGTGCCGGCCGCCGGCAGCACCATCGGGACGGCGTCCGGCCGGCGCGGTTCCGCAGCCGGCCTTCGGGGCCTGATCGTGCTGGATCTGGCCGACGTGCGGCAGTCACCGGACGAGACGGCAGCCGCCCTGGCCCGCTTCGGCGGTGACCGCTTCACCGATGCACGGCAGGACGAGGAAGGTCTTGGTTCGCCGTGCTTCGACATCGCGTTGCGCGGCTACGAGAAGCGTCAGGTGGACGATCTGATCGGGCGTGGCGAGGAGGCACTCGCCACCGACCTGCCGACTCGACGCAGCGCCGTTCGCGCGGAGGTCGAGGCGGCGCGCGGGGAGCTCCCCATCGCCCTGCGTGGGTACGACATGACGCAGGTCGACGCCTACCTGAAGAGGCTGTCGGCGGAGCTGGGCAAGGACAGCACCGGCTCCGGCTGAGCGGCAGGGTCGGCAGTGTCGGTGGGCGGTGGCAGGGTGGGCGTCATGGAGATCGAGGTACGTCCCGCGACCGTGTTCGAGGATGTCGCGGCCCTCGTCGGCCCGAAGCGGCCGGACGCGAACGTGTGCTGGTGCCTGAGCTACCGCATCGGCGCGAAAGCGAACCAGCAACTGCGTGGGCCGATGCGCGGCGAGCGCGTTCGTGAACTCGTCGGGATGGATCCCCCTCCCGGCGTGCTCGCCTACGACGGCGACGAGCCCGTCGGGTGGGCGGCGGTACACCCGCGCGCCGACACCAGCTTCGCCGGCACCAGACGGATCCCCCACGTCGACGATCTCGATGTGTGGAGCGTGTGGTGCTTCCGGGTCCGGCCGGGCCACCGTAAGCGGGGCATCGTGCACCACCTGCTTGCCGGCGCCGTCGATTTCGCCCGCGAACGCGGCGCGCCGGCGGTCGAGGGCTATCCCGTCGACAATCGCGGTCAGAAGGTCGACCTCACCATGGCCTACGTCGGCACACGCGCCGTCTTCGAACACGCCGCCTTCGTCAAGGCAGCCGACACCACCTCGGTACTCGCCGGCTTCCCGCGCGTGCTCATGCGGCTCGACCTGCGCTGACGACCTGCCCTCGGTGTTTGCTCGCTCGCTTCCGGCCGGCTGCCGTCCGCCTCGCCAGCGAGCTCCTCACGGTGGGTGTCGAGTCAGGACGAGCGGATTCCTTGATCGTCGTCGTGTATCGGTCTGGGTGTCGGGTACCTCGGCCGATCAAGGCCGGCCTGACGTCGCGCCAGACGCATCAGGACAGCGGCCAGGCCGGCGCAGGTCGCTGCCGCGGCAGCGATGCTGACGGTGAACGTGACGACGGCGTTGGCCTGGTACAGACCGTGGACCGCTGCGGCGGTAGCCGTACCGAGGAACATCGACGCCAGCACGACCAGCACGAGCCAGGCGGCGAAGGTCTTGCTTCCTCGCGGGTTGGTGAACGGCGTCGGCCAGTCGTCATAGATGGTGTCCGACAGATAGGGCTGGACCTCGGGTGCCTGGCTGACGAAGTAGTGACGCAGCCTGGTCTGCGCCTTCTCCGCCTCCGTCAGACTGCTGCGGGCGACGAAGTCCCGATAGATGACCAGCACGGTGAACACCGACGACATGGCGCACACGGCCGCTGCGGCAAGCCAGAACCGGCTCCGGTCGGCCGGCCAGGTTGCCGCGTAGACCGCCACCAGCGCGGACAGTAGCAGCGTCAGACCGGTGCCGAGGATGGTCGGCGTCTGATCCACCCGGGCTGATGCGGCCTGTGCCTGTTGCACCCGACGCTGGTACTCCTGCGATGCGATCGTCAATGCCACGCTCGTGGATTCGTCCACCACCACCGCCATCCCTCAACGCGAGCCGAATCGTACAACCCGCCGGACGTGTCAGGACGGTGGCCGGTGCGGTTGTCGGCGTGCGGTGTAGGCCCGCACTTTGGCGCGGTTGCCGCAGGTAGCCATGCTGCACCAACGGCGTCGGCCCCGAGGGTCGAGGAAGAGCCATCCGCAGTCGTCGGCGGGGCAGGCGCGCACCTCGGTGCGGGCGGGGGTGGTGAGCAGGTCGGCGGCGGCGCGGGCGCCGGCCAGCAGCGGGAGCGGCAGGCCGAGGTCGTCGGGCAGTGTCCAGCGGGCGAGTCCGGTGTGGTCCGTCTCGAGTGTCGCGGCGGCGACGGCGCGTTGTGCCTGTTCGGCGACGTGCCGGAAGGCGCGGGCGTCGCTCGGGTCGAGCAGGACGTCGTGCAGCGCGGTCCGCAACTGTCGGGTCGCCGCCAGGACCTCGTGGGCGGCGGCGGGGTCCCGGCGGCCGTGCTCCCGGAGTCGGGCGACGGTGGTCGGGGTGAGGAGTCGGACGTGTCCGGTCCATACCGCGAGGCGGTCGAAGTCGCGCAGCCACTCGCGTTGCGGGCTTGGTGGGGCGGTCCAGCCGGCCCAGGTGTTGCAGAGTTCGAGGGCGGGGTGCCCGCCGATCGGGATGGGCATCGGATAGCCCTCGACGTTCACCCAGTGCATCTCGACAGTGTGCCTTGACTCCACCCGACTAACCAGTAGTCTCATCAACACCGGTTAATGCATTAGAACTGGTTAGGTGGATGACATGCCCCTGGCAAGAACGGTGTTCGCCACCCTCACGGCCGCTGCCCTGCTGGTCGCTCCCGCCGGCCCGGTGGTCGCTCGGGACACCGGAAACCATCTGACGGCACCCGACCGGCAGGTCGGGCAGGGCCTCCATCCCGAGCCCTGGCGTCCCTACATCCAGCAGGAATGGACCGGCCCCGCCGGCCGTTACTGCACGTTCCCGCTCAGCGTCCGCGTCGTCTCCCAGGACATCCGGGTCCGGGTGCTCGCCCGGCATCCCGACGGCGCCGTGCAGCGCGAGGAGTTCGCGGGACCGCTCACCGTGGACTTCGTCAACACCGACACCGGGCAGTCCGTACGCCGGGACGCGGGCGGCTCCGGGTTGCTGGAGTACCGGCCGGACGGCGGATGGCGGCGATACACGATCGTCGGTCCGGCGGGGTTCGGGTTCCGACCGGGCGACCTCTATCCGCGTGGCTACTACATTCTCGACGGCCTGCACGTCATCTCGATCGACGCCGCCGGCACCCGGCGCCTCGCGCTCGGTGTCGGCCGGCAGGACGACGTCTGCGTCGCCCTCGGCGACCCGGCCACCTGAGCCCCGACGCGGGCAGGCCGACCTGAACACCGGCGGCCCAGGACGCGCGTCGTCAGCGTAGATGCATGCGCTCGTCCACGACGGTGGTCGGCTCGCCGAGGAAGGTGTCGGGAGTCACCGCGCCGAAGGCGATGTTCCACGTGTCCAAGCTGTGCGATGCAGGGTGACGTGAGGCTGGAAGCTGCCCCGCCCGTCCATCGTGACCTCGTGGGTGAAACCGGCGGGCTCCTGCGGGAGCGCAAACGCCACGGGTAGGGCGCTGCGGTTGACCCGAGGCCCGTCCCGGGACTGTTTCGTCCAACCGACCCTGACCCGCTGCGCGATGACGTCCATCCATGGGTCGCGCGTCGCACTCCGAACTCGCAACGAGACACAAACGGACGCGGGACCAGGCTTGTCGCGCCACACCTGTGGTGCTAACTTTTCACCTGTAAGGCTTCTCTTACACATGGAGGCGGATGATGACAGTGGCCCAGCCGACCGGCGACGAGCTGGTCGAGATGCTGGCCGCACTCGCCAATCCGCTCCGGCTGCGGATCATGGCGAAACTCGCCGGTGGCCGCGACTACGTGAGCCACCTGGCCCGCGAGATCGGCGTGAGCCGACCCCTGGTGCACATGCACCTGCAACGGCTGGAAGCCGCCGGCCTGATCACCGGCAGCCTGGAGCTGTCCGACGACGGCAAGGCCATGAAGTACTACGAGGTCACCGAGTTCGACCTGCACCTGACCGCGTCGACGCTCGTCGCCGCCGCACAGACCCTCACCAGCCCCGAACCCACGACGGGTCCGGCACCGAAGGAGCGCTCCCGATGACACAGACCTGGCCCGCGACGGTCCTCGTACTCGGTCTGCTGCTGTTCGCCTTCCTGATCCTCGGCGGCACCGCCGCCACCGTCCTCGAATTCCGCAAGAACCGGATCGACGCCCAGCGCGACGAGGAGCTGCGGCAGCTCGTGGGCCGGTACGAGAAACTGGCCGAGAACACGTTGGACGCCCAGCAACGGGTGGCCGCCGACGTCTCCGAGCTGCGGACCCGCACCGCCTCCATCGAGCAGATCCTGCGGACCGTGGAATGAGCGCGGCGGCCACCATGAAGGCCATCACCCAGGAGCGTTACGGCACCCCGGACACTCTGGCCCTGCGCGACGTCGCGCGGCCCGAACCCGGCAAGGACCACGTCCTGGTACGGGTCCGGGCCGCCGGCATCCACCGGGGCGACCGGATCCTGCTCGCCGGACGGCCGTACGCGGTCCGCGTCGTCGGACCCCGCGCGCCGAGACACCGGGTCGCCGGCACCGAGGGCGCCGGTGAGGTGCATGCCGTCGGCAGCGCCGTCACCGAGTTCGCACCGGGTGACGAGGTGCTCGGCTGGGGCACCGGCCTGTACGCCGAGTTCGCCTCGATCCCGGCGAAGAACCTCGTCCCGAAGCCGGCAACGCTCACGTTCGCGCAGGCCGCCGCCGTACCGGTCTCCGGCATGACCGCCCTGCAGGCCCTCGACGGCCGGACCCGCCCCCGGCCCGGACAGCGGGTCCTCGTCATCGGCGCCGCCGGCGGAGTCGGCACCTTCGCCGTCCAGATCGCCAGGGCGTACGGAGCCGAGGTGACCGGCGTGGGCAGCACCACCAAGGTCGATCTGATCCGGTCGCTCGGCGCCGACCACGTCATCGACTACACCCGCGAGGACGTCACCCAGAGTCGACAGCGCTTCGACGTCATCGTCGACCTGATCGGTGACCACCCGGTGAACCGGCTCCGCCGACTCCTCACCCCGACCGGAACGCTCGTCCTGGTCGGGGTGGAGAACGGTGGCCCACTGCTGGGCGGGTTCGAACGCAACCTCACCACGATGCTGACCGCGCCCTTCCTGCGGCGGCGTCCGGTACGACCCCTCTCGTCGATCGGCCGGAGGGCCGACCTGCTGGCGCTGACGCACCTCGTCGACGCGGGCAGTCTCGCGCCGGTCGTCGACCGTACGTATCCACTCGGACGGACCGCCGAGGCATTCCAGTACCTCGCCGACGCGCACGCACGCGGCAAGGTGGTCATCACCCTGTGAGCCGTCACCCCGCACCGCCCTCGCCGCGCGGTGCTGGTCGGCGGAGTGGTTCCGTAAGATTCGGGGGTGGAGAGCAGTCAGGGACGTGTACTGGCCGGTCTGTTGGACGCGGCGGAGAATGCCTCACCGGTGGAGGCGGTCGAGGCGGTCACCCGTGAGGTCGGCGCGGCGCTCGGTGCGTCGACGGTCTCGTTCTTGATCACCGATCTCAGCGGTCGGGCGTTGGTGCGGCTCGCTCACGTGCCGTTCGGCGACGCGGGTGGCGACCGCCGCCATGGCGACGAGGTCGCCACCGTGCAGCCGTTCGACGGGGGTCCCGCAGAGCAGGCGTTGCGGACCCAGACGGTGCAGGTGACCAGGCAGGCCGACGACTGGACGGTGTTGGCACCGGTGACCGACCGTGGCGAGGCCATTGGTCTGCTGGAGATGACGTTACCCACCGAGCCTGGCGCGCAGGCGCTGGGCGAGATCACCCGTACGGCGCACGCGTTGGCATTCGTGGTCATCGCGAACCGGCGACACACCGATCTGTTCGAGTGGGGACAGCGTACGACCCCGTTCACGCTGTCCGCAGAGATCCAGCGTCGCCTGCTGCCGAGTGCGTTCACCTGCGAAGCCAGTGCGTTCACGCTGTCCGGCTGGCTGGAACCGGCTGCCAGCATCGGCGGCGACACCTTCGACTACAGCCTGGGCCGCGATGTCCTGCACTTCAGCGTCACCGACGCGATGGGCCACGGGGTGTCCAGCGCGCTGACCGCCACCCTGGGGGTGGGCAGCCTGCGCAACACCCGCCGACGCCCCGCCGGTCTGGTCGAGCAGGCCGACGTCGCGAACGCCGCAGTCGCCGAGCACGCCGTGGTGCGCGGCAGCTACGTCACCGCGGTCCTGGGACGCCTCGACCTCCGCACCGGAGTCTGCGCGCTGCTCAACGCGGGACACGTCCCGCCGCTGCTGGTACGCGACGGGATCACGCAGCCGGTGCGGCTGCCGGGCAACCTGCCGTTGGGCATGTTCGCCGACGCCGAGTACCACCACGAGGAGATCACGCTGCAGCCCGGCGATCGACTGGTCGTGGTCACCGACGGCATGCTGGAGCGCAATGCCGCCGGCCTAAACCTCCCGGCGGTGTTGCCGACGCTCGGTGACCTGCACCCGCGCGAGGCCGTCCGGGCGTTGGCCGACGCCGTGCTCCAGGTAGCCGGACCCACCCTGGCCGACGACGCGACCCTGCTGGTCCTCGACTGGTACGGCGGGCACAAGCGCGGCCGGGTCGCCAGCGCCGGCGCCGACTCGGAGCGTGCCAGCGCGGCGTTGTCCGACTGACCGCTGTCGGCCCGTCACACCGCCGACCGCGGGTACGTCGCTTCGGCGGTCGGTACGTCGTCGTAGATGTCGATCACCCGATCCACCGAGGTGACGCTGAGCACGCGGCGCACTCCGGGCTGCACCGCCGCCAGGCTGAGCCGTCCGTCGACCGCGCGCAACGACTTGAACGTCACCACCAGTGCGCCCAGTGCGCTGGAGTCCATGAACCCCACCCCGGCCATGTCCACCACCACCTGCCGGTCGCCGGAATCGACGAGCTTCTGCAGGGTGTCCCGCAGCTGCGGGGAGGTCGCCATGTCGAGGTCACCCTGCACCTCCACCACCGTGCACCCCTGGCCCGACCGGGCCGACACCTGCAGACTCACCACAACCTCCTCGTGCGCGATCCGCACCCAGACTATGTGTCCGGCGGCGAAACCACCGGAGACGTCCACCCGTCGAGGCGGCACCTCGGCCGTTTCGGCAGACCGACCGCGGGTACGGTGGATCACAGTCGGTGCGGGCAACCGCACACCGACGCGGCCAGCCGACGGCCGGGAGGGAGCTGCGGGAATGCACGTGACCATGACGCTGTCGCTGCCACGGCAACCCTCCTCGGTGACCCGCGCCCGCCACGTGCTGACCACCCTGCTCAGCCTCACCGACGCCGGCGAGGAACCTCGAGATCACCTCACGGTCATGATGTCCGAGGCCTGCGCCAACGCGGTGCTGCACGCCGACAGCGGCAGCACCGTCGACGTGACGATTCTCATCGACGGCCACGAGTGCCTGATCGAGGTCGGCAATCGCGGCGACACTCCCCACGCCGGGAAACTGGCCGCCGAGTTACCGGATCCGTTGACCGTCGGCGGCCGTGGGCTGCCCCTGATCGGCGCCCTCGCCGACACCGCTGCCTTCCTCGACGCGGAACCCGGCCGAGTTCTGCTCCGCCTCACCAAACACCTGAGCACGATGCCGGCCGCCGCCAGGTGATGATCCAGGGCTGAGCTGGTCGTCGACCGGCGTGAGCCACGCACCGAGCCCTACGGCCGCGTCGCGGTCTTCCTGGACATCGCCGGCAACCGCTGGGACATGCTCGGGTGACGGCCTCCGCGCACGCGGCAGCGACGGGCTACCGGGTCACGGCACGGGCCGGAGTGTCCCTGCGCTTGAGTCCGAACAGCGGGCGGATCCAGGAGACCCGTCGGATCAGCAGTTCGTGCAGCACTGCGCAACCGAGCAGGGTGCCGAGAAGGATCACCGTGGCCTCGATCCACAGGGACACGGTGCTGTCGAGGAACGCGTACCCCAGGACGACGGTGATGCTCTGATGCAGGATGTACCACGGCAACACCGCCTCGGTGGCGTACGTCAGCGCCCGTGACGGCCGTGCCAGGAATCGCTGCGCCAGGCCCAGCACCGAGGCGATGACCGCCCAGGCGTAGGCCGCCCGCGTCACCGCGAACAGTGCCCCCGAACTGCCGGTGTCGACACCGGTGGACAGTGACAGCGCTGTACCCAGAGCGACTGCGATCAGCAGCGCCGGCACCAGACAGGCCCGGATCGCCGACCAGAACGTCGCACTCTTGGCCGCGAACCACCCGAGCAGCACCATGGTGAGGCTGTGCGCGTGGGTGGCCCAGTCGTTGATCATCATGTGCGTCGGCGGGAAGGCGGGATCGAGGACGATCGCGTAGACCATGGCGGGTAGCGCCGGCACCACCAGCACCAGCCACGGAGTGCGTCTGAGCACCATCGCCGCCGTCGGGCCCGTCCTGGCGCGCACCCGGCTCATCCGCGTGTGGCAGGCCGCCAGCAGCAGGCTGTAGACCAGCACGTAGGCGAGGAACCAGAGATGGTTCCAGGTCGGG
Source organism: Micromonospora sp. NPDC003241 (assembly GCF_053589795.1). NCBI lineage: Bacteria > Bacillati > Actinomycetota > Actinomycetes > Micromonosporales > Micromonosporaceae > Micromonospora > Micromonospora sp. NPDC003241. Next base: position 67,188 of record NZ_JBSFSO010000017.1, read on the forward strand.
GTGACCACGGAGAAGGACTCGAAAGGCGAAAGGTATCGGGGAAAGAACCCGAGCAGTCCCGACTCGATCTCACCCTTGGCGCGCAGTTCGACGTAGGCCTGCGGCATGACCACCACGAGCATGCCGAATCCCAGGGGAAGCAGCAGCCGGTCGATCCGGTCCGAGGCCACCGCGCGCGGCCCTCGGGAGTCGAGCAGGAATCGCAGCGCCACCCCGGAGATGAAGAACAGCAACGCCAGCCGCCATGGATTGACCAGGGACATCAGCGGTTCCAAATGCGGCGACATGTGGTCGCTCTTCACGTGCCAATCCCACGTGACATAGAACATTCCCACGTGATAGAGGATGAGGGTGGCGAAGGCCAGGACGCGCAACCAGTCCAGGTCATGACGACGGGGAGATCTGGTGAGGGTCATCGCATCGCAACTTTCCAACGGGGGTCGCATTACCTCGGGTCGCACCTCGCACGCTAGGCACGCCGACCGAGGGGTCGAAACCCGGCGGGGACGGGCGGCGGACGGCCGGGACCGGTGGCGGACTCGCACCGCCGGTCAGGGACGAGTGGTGCAGCGCGACGACCTCCCCGACGCCGCGCCGTGGCGGGCCCCTCGGTGAGCACCCCCCGGGGACAGGACCACGAGCTGGAGCGTCGGACCTGGGTACGCGTCGCGCTGATCTGCGTCGTGTCGTTTCCGTTGGTGGCGGCGGTCAACGCGATGACACTCGTCACCGATGCTCGGCGCTCCACCGGTGATGTCCGGTGGGCTGAACCGTGGTTGCTGGAAATGACCAGCGTGGTCGGGGCCTTGCTGCTCGTTCCCGCCGTCGCCGCCCTGGAACGCCGCGTCCCCTTGGTGTCGGGAATGGCGCTGCGGCACGGCGCAGTGCTGCTCGCGGCGAGCGTGCCGTTCTCATTGGCCCATGTCGGAATCATGGTTGGTTTACGCACGGTCCTGATTCCCCTGGCAACCGGCAAGGCGTACACATTCTTCGTCGACCCGCTGACCGATCTGCTCTACGAGTACCGCAAGGACCTGTTTCTCTTCATCGTCATCACCGGGCTCCTGACGCTCTCCCGTCAGATCGAACTCGGGCGGCAGGAGGCGGCGGCGGCACGCGCCGACGCACGCGAGAGCGGCCGACTCACCCTGAAGTCCCAGGGCCACACGATCCACCTGCGTGCACGGGACTTCTCCTGGGCACAGGCCAGCGGCAACTACGTCGACGTCATGGCCGCCGGGAAGTCCTATCTGCCGCGGACAACGCTCAACGATCTCGAACAGCAACTGCACAGCGCCAAGGTCGACGTGGTCCGCGTCCACCGCTCACGGCTGGTCAACCGGGAACAGATCACCGAGGTGCGCCCGACACGCAGCGGCGACGTGGAGATCCACCTTGCCGACGGCACGACTGTCAAGGGTTCCCGGCGTTACCGCGACCGGCTGTCCCTGCCCGACAACGCACCCCCGCAGTAGCGTGGCTACGCGTCCGGGAAGTCGGCCAGCTCTTTCACCGCTGTCTCCAACGCCACGTCGACGCTGTGTTCGATCATCTGCTGGTAGGCCGGGTCACCGGCTGCCGCAGTGTGCCGGACGCCCCGGGCGGAGGCGCCGACGCGGTCGCGTGATCCCGACGACCTCACCGGGCAGGTACGAGAGCACTTCCCGGCCGTACTCGTCGAAGCCCAACGCCCGGGGCGCCTGATCGAAGCCCCGCCGTTCCGGGTGCCGCAGCAGCGCATGCACCGACGGCGTCCACGCGCCGGGACGCGACGCACGGTGTCGCCGACCCGAACCGCTCCACCTGTGTTCCCACCCGCAAGACGCTGCTCCTCGCTCACTCCCCCATCCTGTCCAGCGTCGCCGAAACACCTACCGATCGACAGGATCGAACGTCCGCGTCAGCGAGGCTCGGACCGGCGACTGAGAACGCGGCGGCGGCTCTGCACGTCGCGGAGGCAGACCACGCTCGGCGGGCCGAGCAGGCGCGGTTTCTTGCGCCGTCTCTTGGAAGTCGGCGATGGCCCCGCCGTAGTCCCTCGCCCAGGCGGTCAGGACCTCGATGGGTTCGACGAGGGTTCGGCCGAGGTCGGTGAGGTCGTACTCGACCCGCCGTGGCGCTTCGGCATGGCGTTCGACCAGACCGTACTGCTGAAGCCGGCGCAGGGTCTGGGTGAGGACCTTCCGCGAGACGCCGCCGATGAGGTCCACGAGTTCACCGTGTCGGCGGGGCTGATGGCTGAGCCCGAAGATCACGAGCACGGCCCATTTGTCGGAGATGATCTCGACCGCCAGGCGGGTGGGGCAGTCGGCGAGGAAGGACGGTCCAGCCGCGTTCTGCATGGAAATCGAAGGTACCAGGAGGTAACTCACGGCTCCGTAGCGTCTTCCGTGAGCACGAAGGCCAGCACCGGATGCGGAGGAGTCACCATGCCACGAATCGTTGTGTTCGACGAGTTCGGCGGGCCGGATGTCATGCACGTCGTCGAGGAGCCGGGCGTCCCGCCCACAGCCGACGAGGTCCGGATCAGGATCGAAGCGTTCGCCGTCAACCCGTTGGACCAGATGATGCGGTCCGGCGCCCTTCCCGCAATCGTCACCCTGCCGCACGCTCGCCTCGGTGTGGAGGGAACCGGCGTCGTCGACGCGTTGGGCTCCGGGGTCACCGGGTTGGAGATCGGCGACCCGGTCATCCTCACGGCCGTTCCGGACGCGAGCGTCCGGGGCAGCTACGCCGAATACACCACGGTGCCCGCGAGCCGGGTCGTCGCCCGGCCGGCCGGGCTCGCCGTTGCGGAGGCGGCGGCGATCTGGGTCGCGTTCTCCACCGCCTATGGGGCGCTCGTCGAGAAGGCGAGCATGCGGCCCGGCGACCACGTCCTCATCACTGCCGCGTCCGGCGGCGTCGGCCGGGCGGCGATGCAGATCGCCAATCAGATCGGCGCCGTGCCCATCGCCGTCACGCGGCACACCGACAAGCGGGACGACCTGCTCGCCGCCGGTGCCGCCGCAGTCATCGCCACCGACCGTGACGACGTCGCCGACGCCGTGCGCCACCACACCGGCGCCACCGGTGCCGACATCGTCCTCGACGTCGTCATGGGTCCTGGCCAGCAGGATCTCGTGAAGGCGGCCCGTCCGGGCGGGACGCTGATCGCCGCAGGCTTTCTGGACCCTCGGCCCACTCCCTTTCCGGCCGGCACACCACTCACGATCGTCAGCTACCGCAGCTTCGAGCACACCCTCGACGCCGTCGTGGTGAAGCGCATGGCGGCCTTCTTGAACGCCGGTGTACGCCTCGGCGCACTGCGGCCCGCGATCGACAGGATGTTCACCCTCGATGATGTGGTTGAGGCACACCGCCACCTCGAGAAAGGGCTGCACGGTGGAAAGAAGATCGTCGTCACGGTCTAGAAACCGACCACGCCGGCGCTGCTCTCAGACCGATACCGGGAACTGGCTGTTCGATCCGCAGTTGCCGGACCAGTAGACCGATCGCGAGAAGTTCGAACGGGCGGGGGCGGCCACACGGTGCAAGGACGACCGACAGTCGCCGTCGGTGACGGCCCGCGAGGCTGCCGGTGTGTGAACGATGCCGGAGGTTTCGGCGTCCAGGTACCAGGCGATCCCCACAGCCGAGACCGCGCGCGGTCGGCGGCAAGATCATGCTCGATCCGGGATCGAGTGGTATCCAAGCGCCGCGATAACCACTCGATCCCGGATCGAGCGATGCTGTACTGGCGGACAGCTCGTCCCCAGCCGCGACCTGTTCGACTGCGGCGTTGGCGTTGCCCGGCGGCATCCGGACGTCGGTGAGCCCGGTTGCAGAACGCCGAGCAGTTCGCGCCGCAGGAGTACAAGACCGACGCCAGACTGGCCAACAGCATGACCATGGCGGGATACGGGCGGCGCACCGACTTCGCGGTGATGAAGTCGGCCGGCGGTACCCGGCGACAGGTGCTCGGCTTCGCGGCCGCAGAGACCGGCACATGCCCGGCAGGTTGACTCCTGCCGGGCGTCCTGCCTGTCTCGGACCATCGGACGCCGCTTGACTCACTGTCATGACACGCATTCGGAAAGCGATCACCTGTACGGTGGTCGTCGGGGCACTGGTCGGTGCGACGGCGATCAACGGTCCCGCCTCCGCGTACTCGCCGACCGGCGAGCCGGAGGCCGCCGCGTCCATCCTCGACCTGATCCCGGCCCCGACCCTGGACCGGATGGTCGCCCAGGCGCCGCTGGTCGACGCGGCCAACGTCATCCGCACTGCGGTGGACCGCGCGCCGGCACGCGGCTACGCCGGTATCGGGCTCGTCGACGACCACGTCACCCTGTGGTGGAAGGGTGCGGTGCCCACCGACATCGTCGCCGCCGTGACGTCCGCCCGCCGGATCGCGCCGGTCGAGGTGACCCGCGCCGCCTACTCCCGCGCCGAGCTGCGGACGGCGGCGGCCAGGATCACCCGGGCGGTGGAGGCCGATCCGGCGGACGCGGTCCACGCGGTGCGGGTGCGTACGGACGGCGCCGGCATCGAGGTCGCGGTGGACGACGCTTCCGGCGTCACGCGGCCGACGTTGCCGGCCACCGGTGTGCGGACCAGCTTCGTGGAGCGTGACCGCATGGTCGAGCGGTCACGGGCCAACGACGCGGCGCCGTTCGACGGCGGCTCGGGCATCGGTTTCACCACCCCCGGGTGCACCGCCGGTTTCGGCGTGCGCAACGCGGACACCAACGCCGGGTACGTCCTCACCGCCGAGCACTGCGGCGCCATCGGTTCGCCGTGGCACGTCGGGTGGAACACGAGCACCAACACCGGGACGCTGGTCGGCTACGCGGTCGACAGCAACGACGACCACGACACGATGATCATCTCGACGTCGTCACCGGGCGACCACCTCTATGTCGGCGGCCAGCACGACGAGGTACGCGCCCAGGTGGTCGGGTGGACCGAGGTGTACCCCGGCCAGCTGCTGTGCCAGTCCGGGTACACCTCGGCGGGTGAGCTCGGCGGCCCGGTCTGCAACCTGCGGGTCGATTTCCACTACGACGACATCGAGGATCTCGTCGAGGCCACCCAGCTCGACGGCGACGAGGCCGCCCGCGGCGGTGACAGCGGTGGTCCGGTCTATGCCGTGAACGCCAACGGCACCGTGCTCGCTGCCGGCACCACCACCCGGTCGGCCGGCCCGGGCTTCGGGTTCCAGGACTTCGCCACCGCCCGCGACGACTACGGCAACATCCTGCCGGCGACGGCGATCGTCAGCACCTGCCGGGTCTCCTTCGTCGTCACCGATTCGTGGTCCACCGGCTACACCGCCAGCGTCACCGTCTACAACGACGGCCCGGCCGTCAACGGCTGGTCGCTGGGCTGGTCCTTCCCGGGCGGGCAACTCGTCCAGGGCCACTGGAACGGCGTCTTCCAGCAGACCGGCGCGGCGGTGACCGTCACCAACGAGAACCACAACGCCGCCATCCCGACCGGCGGCGCCGTCAACATCGGCTTCACCGCGAACGGCACGCCCGCCACCCCGGCGCCGTTCACGCTCAACGGCACCACCTGCAACTGACCCTGTTCACCGGAACCGGGCCCCGCCGTATCGTCGGCGGGGCCCGGTGTGTGTCCGGTCAGGCCCGTGCCAGTTCCCGTCGCAGGGTGGCGCGAAGGCTCCGTACCTCGGGGGCGTCCAGTTCGCCGCACCGGTCCAGGGCCCGCTGGCGCAGCAGGTCGGCCTCGACAACCCGGGCCGGGGCCACGTCGGCCAACGCCGCGAGCGCGTACAGGGTCTGCGCCTCCCACCACGGGCAGCACAGCGCGGCGTACAGCGCCAGCGCCGCCTGCAACGCCTCGCCCGCCGCGTCGGCCTCACCCAACGCCTGAAGGGCCAGCCCGTACTGGCGGATGGCGTTGGCCTCGCTGAACGTCGCGCCGAAGGTGTGGAACACCCGCCGGGCGTCGGCGTAGGCGTTCGCGGCTTCTCGCCACCGGCCCAATCCGGCCAGGTCCGCTCCGAGACTCATCATCGCCCCGGCGCCGGCCACCGCCGCGCCGGTACGGCTGAGCCCGTTGCCTCGGCCGTAGAACGCCAAGACCTCGCGGTGCAACTCGGCCGCCTCGGCGAACCGGCCGAGCGCGGCCAGCGCCCCACCCTGCACGCTCGCCGCGCTGTGCTCGCCGAGGGCGTACCCGACCTCACGGAACAGGCCCACGGCCCGGCGGCAGTGGTCGACCGCCCACCCGGCCCGACCGGTCCGGATGAAGATCACGGCTATGTAGGTCAGCGCCCACCCCTCCTCCCGGCGGTCCCCGATCCGCCGGGCGAGCTCCAGCGCCCGTCCCAGGGCGGTCAGCCCGTCGGTGTTGCGGTCCCGGCAGAAGTACCGGGCCCAGCCCAGGAAGTTCAGGAGGACCGCCTCGTCGCGGGGGCTGCCGACGGCTCGGGCGGCGGCCACCCCCAGCGAGAAGATCTCGTCCCAGGGGTGACGGTGGCTGTGGGCGTCGGAGTACCAGTGCAGTGCCCGGGCCACCGCGACCACGTCGGTGTGCCGACCGCACCGGGCCGCGTCCCGCAGGGCCGCCAGCCAGTTGCCGGACTCGCGGTCCAACCAGGACGCCGCCGCGCGATCGTTGACGAACGGGGAGTCGGTCCGACAGCCGGCCGGTTCGAACATCGCACCGGCCTGTCGGGTGCGCCGCAGCAGCCAGCGGGTCATCCGCTCGTGCGCCCCCGTCCGGCAGGACTGGTCCTCCTCGGCGTCGAGGCGTTCCTGGGCATAGAGCCGGACCAGGTCGTGGAGCTGGTACCGGTCCCCCGTCGCGACGAGGACGCCGGCCTCGACCAACTCCTCCAGGGCCGCCGCCGCGGCCTCCTCGTCGACGCCGGCCACGGCGGCGACCAGCCCGGGTGCGAAGTCGGCGCCGGGGATCAGCGAGGCCCGCCGGAACACCTGCGCGGTCCTCGGGTCCATCTGTCGGTAGGACACCTCGAACGCGGAGCGCACGCCCAGGTCGCCGGCGGTCAGCACGGTCAGCCGCCGACGCTGGTCGCGGAGCAGGTCCACCAACCAACCGACTGACCACTGGGGCCGGCTGGCCAGGCGGTTGCCGGCGATACGCAGGGCCAGCGGCAGCCGTCCGCAGAGGTGGACGAGCTGGTCGGCGGCGGTCGGTTCGGCGGCGACCCGGTCGGCCCCGACGATCGCCGCGAGCAGTTGTCGACCGGCTGCCGGGTCGAGCAGGTCGAGCGGCTGGCGGAGCGCACCGGCGAGACCGGTCAACGGACGTCGGCAGGTGACCACCGCGAGGCAGCCCGGTCCGGCCGGTAACAGGGGGCGCACCTGGGCCTCGTTCGCGGCGTTGTCCAGGACCACCAGCAGCGGCCGGTCCCGGGTGAGGGTGCGGAACAGGCCGCCCCGTTCGGCCGGTGACACCGGCACCCGAGTGTCCGGCACGCCGAGCGAGCGCAGCAGTCCGGCCAGGGCTTCGGCCGGGTCGACCGGTCCGTCCGGCGAGACGCCCTGCAGGTCGACGAAGAGTTGCCCGCCGGCGAAGGCCGGGCTGAGGCGATGTCCGGCTGCGACGGCGAGGCTGGTCTTGCCGATCCCGGGAGGCCCGTACAGCACCACCACCGAGGCGGTGTCCGGCCGCCCGGCGGCGACGTCGTGGGCCACCGTCGAGAGGCGTTCCAGGATCTCCGCCCGGCCGGCCAGGTCCGGAACGGAGGCGGGCAGTTCTCCGGGTACGACCACTGCCGGTGGTCCGGACGGCACCATCGTGCCGTGCTGCGGCGCGGGGCGGTCGGGTGGCCCGGTGGCCGGGTCTGACGGTTGCCGAGCGGCCCGGGCCGAGGCGACGAAGCGGTCCCGGTCCGCCCCGCCGAGTCGCAGGGCATCGGCGAGCAGCTCCACCGTGCGGCGCTGCGGACTGCGTACCCGGCCGCGCTCCATCTCCCGGATGCCGCGGACACTGGACCGGGCCGCCTCGGCGAGCTCTTCCTGGGTCATCCCCCGCTCCAGACGGAGGGCCCTGAGCAGGTCTCCGAACTGGTCACGCTGTACCTGACCTGTGGGCATGTTCCCCCAACCACCCGACGCCCGCACTCACGTACCGGTGTCGATGCTCGCACGTCAGTGACGATCAGCGGATCCCTCGTATACGGGGTGTGAGCATCGCCATGAAGAATCCGGGACGAGCCATCGAAATCAGCCCATCCCGTCCGTGACGCCTCCCGGCTTGTCCGGTGTGGACGGCGAGGTCTACCGTGTTGGATCGTCGGGCAGGGCGGCTCCCCCCGTGGCCGCCCTGCCCGACGCTTCGCCGACCGCATCAGTGTCGGCCTCCCTTCGCCACCGTGCCGACACGCTGCCGCCGCACCTTCGCGCTTCAGGCTCGGGCGCCGGCCTGAATGCCCGCTGCCGACGGGTGGCGAGCCCTTGCGAAACGCCTCGATCGCGGGCTTCGGCACCGGCGCGGGTCCACCTGCCGGGGGACGCGGGAGGCCGGCGTCACCCGCCTGGTGTACGCGGCAGGTCAGATCGTGGGCCGACGACCAGAACCCGTTCTCGGCGCAGCATGAACGCATCGATCATCGAAGGACGCCCTCGGCCGGACATCCGGCCCCGGGCGCGTGGGAGGAGAACCCGATGCGCAAAAGATCATTGCGGCAGCGACTGGCGACGACGACCCTGGCGGTCACCCTGGTGGCCACCGGCCTGGGTACGACGGCCGGGGCCGCCCAGGCCGCCCCCGTTTCCGCCGTCAAGACGGCGGTGAGCGCCGCGCCGGTCACGCAGGCCGCGGCGGGTGCCTGGCTGCTCCAGGGTGTCTTCCCCGACCCGATCACCTGCCACATCGCTGGAGTCGCGTCCGGCCGGGAGTACGTCTGCGTCTGGTACGTCCTCGCCTGGGCCCTGAACGTCTGGCAGGACTGAGCCCGTCGTCGCTCCCCTCGCTGAACCGTCGAGGAGCCAGCACGCATGACAGTGTCGCCCGGTCCGCGATGACGGACCGGGCGACACCTGTCGGTGCCGGTCAGGCGGTGGACTCGCCGACGAGGGTGTAGCGGCCGGGAGCATTGATCGGCACTGACCGCGACCGCCGTCATGCCGGCTCGGGTACGCCTCCCGGATCACCGTCGTCGGGCGACGGCTCGACCGGCGCCTCGGGCAGCTCGCCGGGCGTGTCGGGAAGAAGCTCGCCGACGTCGTCCGGCACGGGCTCACGAGGGTCGAGGGGCGGATAGACGTCCGGATCGAGGTCAGGGTTTGTCATCGGGCAATTATCCGCCACGACCGGCGCCGCCGCCTCTCACACCGCAGGCCAGGGGGCGGCCGGTCCGGGCCGGCCGCCCCCTGGTCAGGCTGCGCTCACCCGGTCCAGGCCCAGTCGCCGGACGTACCTGCCGTAGGCCACGGGTCCCAGGCGGGAGAGCACGAACCAGACCGGCGCCGGGACCACCGCCTTGAGACTCTCGGTGTGTTCGGGCCGGGCGTCGTGCAGCAACATCCCGAAGATCATCGGCAGTTGGCTCTTCTGCGCCGAGGCCATCCCGTGCTTACCCGCCTCGGCCCACTCCTCGTCGGTCAGGTATTTGTCGATCAACGGCAGTACGTGGGTCTCCTCGGCGTCCAGGTGTGCCGACATCGGCGCGATCAACGCTTCGACGGCTGCGGCGAGCGCTTCCCGGTCGGCCACGCTCGCGGTGCGGCGCCACACGGTCGCCCGGTCCTCCACGTCGGCCAGCGCCGCGTGCAGGCTCTCGTGCTGACTCTCCATGGTCTCGACCAGCGGCGCGATCTCGTCCGGGCCACGTTGCCGCAACTTCGGCCAGACATGCTCGTCCTCGCCGCTGTGATGCGTGTGCAACGCGCCGGTGAGCAGCAGCACGTGGTCCGCGACGCGGGCGGCAGCCGGAGCATCATCCGCAGGCACTGTCCGGACCAGGGCCGCAGCGGCCGGGAACTCGCGCCTGAAGAGGCTGTGTACGACGTACATGTCACGGCTGTCGGCCATGGTCCTTCTTTCCGCTCGATCCGAGGGAGGGCGGGTCTCACCGATGTGGACTGACTCCCACTGAAACCCGTACGTGGCCTGACATATCGTCCGGTTGCGTACGGGCACGGGTGTACCCATCGGCGGCGCTCGCCACGCCGACCGACCTCGATTCCGGCGTTACTCCGATCATGGCTTTCGACCGTCCTCATGCTGAGGGGCATGCTCGGTACCGGCAGCACACCCGCTACGCCGAGGTCAGCCTCCCGGTCCGAATGAGTGGACTTCGGGGTGACGCGGCCAGCCGGGGTCGCCGGTGGTCGCGAAGCGGATCCATGCCGCGTGCATGTTGGTGGCGAGTTCGCCGGGGGGTGCGGTGTCGCCCAGCAGGGCCTGGGGGCCGTGCAGCGCCGGCAGGTGCAGCCGGTCGAAGACGAACGGCAGCTCCATGACGTGACTCGCGCCCAGTCGGCCGTTCAGGGCCGCGGACCGCCAGGTGAACAGGTACGCCCACGTCGGTCCGTGCGGAGCGTGCGCCTCGGCCAGTCGCCGGGTGCCGGTGCCGAAGAGGCCGTCGCCGAGGATCGCGGTGCGCAGGTCGGCGGCGCAGGCGTGCGGCCGGGCCTGCCGGTACGCCCGGACCGCGGCGTCAGGGTCGGTGTGGAACCGGGCGGCGGTGGCGTGCACGTCGGCGTCGGTGCTGCCGTCGAGAAGACCGACCGGTGCCAGGTAGAGCGCTCCTTCGTCCCGGTTGGTGCCGACCAGCAGGTCGACGTCACCGCCCTGACCCGCGCCGACGGCGTCGGCCGGCTGTTCGTCGAGCACCAGGCTGAACGCGGTGATGCCGCCGAGCGGATCGTGGTGTCCCCGGACCCGCAGGTCGAGGCCGGACAATCGGGGCATCAGGGCGACGAGCCGGTCGTCGTCGACGTCGGCGAGGGTGCCGACGGTGGGCTCGACGTGCAGCTCCCGGCCCACGGCGGCGGTGACGACGGCCGCCTGCTCCGGCGTGAACGCGCCGACACCGCTGCCGCTCTGGACGATCGCGCGGCGGATCAGGCCGACCGACTCGGGATCGGCGAGGAGGCCGCCGACGAGGATGGCGCCGGCGGACTGGCCGAAGAGCGTGACGTTGTCCGGGTCGCCGCCGAAGGCGGCGATGTTGTCGCGTACCCAGTGCAGCGCCGCCCGGACGTCGAGCAGACCACGGTTGTCCGGAGCGTCCGGCAGGTGCAGGAAGCCGGGGATGCCGAGCCGGTAGTTGACGCATACGAGGACGACGCCGTCGCGGGCGAAGGCGGTGCCGTCGTAGAGCGGGGAGTCGGCGGAACCGGCGACGAAGCCGCCGCCGTGCACGAAGACCATGACGGGCACCGGCTCGGCCCGCGTCGGCGGCGCCCAGAGGTTGAGGGTCAGGTACTCGGTGCCCCGCTGCCAGCCGGGACCGAAGTACGGCGACATGTCGAGTGCGCCGAACGCGGCACGCGACGGTTGCGGTGCGGTCGGGCCGGGCCGGGTGGCGTCCCGGACGTCGGTCCAGGGCCGCGGCGGCGTGGGTGCGGCGAACCGCGCGGCGCCGGTCGGCCCGGCCGCGTACGGCACGCCGAGGAAGGCGGTGCCGTACGCGGTGGGCCGACCACGGACCGGCCCGGAGGTGGTGACGATCTCCATGGTGCTCTCCCGGGGGCGGCGGACGATCAGAGACGGGTGAAGGGCGCCCACTGTCCGATGGCGAACTCGTCGCCCCGGTGCTGGACCTCCAGCGCGCCATGGCCGCTCAGGTGCGCCGGCAGGACCAGGGCGTGGTGGTCGGCGGCCCAGCCGAGCAACCTGCGGCGGGTGGCGACGGCGGTGGCCGGGTCCTCGCAGAAGCAGCTGTTGTGGCCCGCCTGCATGATCTGCAGCGGCGTGTGGATCAGGTCGCCGGCGAACAGGGCAAGGTCGTCGCCGGAGCGCAGCTTGAGCACGCTCGATCCCGGGGTGTGTCCCGGGGCGGCTTCCAGGCGCAGATTCGCGTCGATGGTGTGGCCGTCCTCCCAGAGCAGGACCTGGCCGGCGGCGTGCACCGGGGCGACACTGTCCTCGAAGACGTTCTCGTTGACGCCTCCGCCGAGCTGAGTGTGATTCGCCGGGTCCCAGAAGTGGAAGTCGGCCCGGGGCATCAGGTACGTGGCGTTCGGGAAGGTCGGCACCCAGTCGCCGTCCACCAGGCGGGTGTTCCAGCCGACGTGGTCGACGTGCAGGTGGGTGTTGACCACCAGGTCGACGTCTTCCGGGCGTACGCCGGCCCGGGCGAGGTTGCCGAGGTAGTCCAGGCCCAGGTGGTCCCAGGCGTCGACCGCCGGCCGCGACTTGTCGTTGCCGACGCCGGTGTCGACCAGGATCGTGCGGCCCTCGCTGCGCAGCACCCACGTCTGGATCGCCACGTGCACCATGCCGTCGCCGAGGTGGTCGGGGACGAGTTCGGCCTCGTGGCGTCGCCACGCCTCGTCGGGCATCGACGGGAAGAACGCCTCGGTGGGCATGATCGGGCCGTGCATCTCCTCCACTCTGGTCACGGTGACATCGCCCAGTTTGATCTCGGTCATGTGTCCTGCTCTCGTGTCGAAACCGGCGCGGTGCGCCGGTCGGTAGCGGTTCGGGTCGGTGGCGGTTCGGGTCGGTGGCGGTTCGGGTCGGGTCGGTGGCGACCGCGCGGTGTGACCGCCGGTGGTGCCGAGGAGGCCGGTCGGCCGTGTTCGAGGCACGGCGGACCGGACGGTCGCGGTACGACCGTCGGTGGGCAAGGGTGCGGTGGTGCTACCGGCGCCGCGCTGTGGCCGGTGCCACCGGCTGAGGGTCGGCGGAAACCGAGGTGAGGTGGGTCAGCAGGGACATCGCCTCTCGCGACGACGAGCCGGGCTCGGTGGTGGCGACCACCACCGAGCGGCCCTGTTCGGTACGGAGGAGCTGCTGTGTCACGGTCATCGCTCCGACCAGCGGATGCCGCATCTCGTAGGTGGCGTCGCCTCCGCTCTTGACGCGGTGCGCCGCCCACATGTCGCAGAACTCCGGACTGCGGACCGTCAGGTCACCGATCAGCGTCGAGATCGCCGGGTCGTCGGGGTGCTGTGCGGCTGCCAGCCGCAGGGCGCCGACCACGCTTCGGGCCTTGGTGGGCCAGTCGGCGTACAGGTCGCGGGTGTGCGGATCCAGGAAGACCAGTCGGGCCATGTTCGGCCGGTCACGTGGCGACTCCGGGTCGGCGGGGTCGAGATGGCTCGCGAACAGGGCGTGTCCGGTCCTGTTCCAGGCCAGTACGTCGCTGCGCCGGCCCATCACCAGCACCGGGGTCTCCCCCAACGCCTCCACCAACTGTGTCAACTCGGCCGTCATCCGCTCCGGCGCAGCCCGGCGTGCGGCGGCCGGCCGGACTCGGGTGCCGGCCGCCAGGTCGTAGAGATGCCGGTGCTCGGCCTCGTCGAGTCGCAGCGCGCGGGCGATCGCGTCCAGCACCTCCGGTGACGCGTTGAGGGAGTACCCCTGCTCGAGGCGGGCGTAGTAGGAGGCGCTGACGCCGGCCAGCAGGGCGAGTTCCTCGCGGCGGAGACCCGGTACGCGCCGACGGTCGCCGTACCCGACCAGGCCCACGTCCTCCGGACGGAGCTGGGACCGGCGGGTCTGCAGGAACGCACCGAGCTGACGTCTGCTGTCCATGAATCGAGTATCAGCACTGCTCCTGGGCACCGCCACACCCTGCGAGGGGTAGGCATCGGAGGGTGTGGCACGCCGCCTGCCGAACGATGTGGCTCGATGGCAGGGATCGCGCGGCGGGCTACCCGGGGGCGACGTCGCGTGGTGCGGACTCGCTAGCCTCGGGCGGGCAGAGAGTCCGGGCGAGTGCGGGAGCGGTAGCGGTAGCGTGAGGCTGACGATCGTGGCGGCGACCGGCGGGATCGGACGGCAGCTCCTGACCCAGGCCGTCGCCGCCGGCCACCAGGTGACCGCCCTCGTACGGAATCCGACGCGGCTTCCCGACGTACCGGTACGCGTCGTCACGGCCGACCTCTCGGCGCCCGATCCGACGGTGCTGCGGGCCGCGGTCGACGAGTCCGACGCGGTGCTGTCCGGACTCGGGGCGCGGTCGGGTGCCGAGGCGGGTGTCGCGTCCCGGGGCACCCGGGCGTTGATCGAGGCGATGGGGTCCACCGGCGTCCGGCGGATCGTCGTCGTCAGTGCCGCGTCCGTCGGCACCGTGCCGTCGCCGGGACGGCCGGACCCGCCACGGCACAATCCCGGTGACGGGTTCTTCATGCGACATCTGGCCGCGCCGCTGGCCAAGGCGGCGTTCCGTCGGCACTACGTCGATCTCGCGCTGATGGAGGACGCCCTGCGGGACAGTGGCCTGGACTGGACGGTCTCCCGTCCACCCCGGCTCGTGGGTGGACGCCCGACCGGGAGGTACCGGACGGCGTACGGGCAGAACGTGCGTGCCGGTATGTTCATCTCCCGCGCCGACGTCGCTCACCAGATGCTCGACGTGCTCGACCGTCCCGAGACGATCCACCGGGTGATCGGGGTCGCCTACTGAGTTCGCGTGTGCCGTGCGGGCCGACACGAAGGAGCGGACATCCGACGTCGGAGGTTGCACCGGGCGACGTTCGTCGCCGCCGGGGCGTACAACATTCTCTGGGGCTGCTACGCGGTCCTCGACCCACAGTGGTTCTTCCGCCTGACCGGGCTGCCGCTGTCGAACTCGCCGCAGATCTTCGCCTGCCTCGGCATGGTCCTCGGCCTGTACGGTCTGCTCTACCTGGAGGTGGCTCGGCGGCCCGAACACGGTTGGCCGGTCGCCGCCGTCGGGCTGACCGGCAAGGTCCTCGGCCCCCTGGGCCTGGCCTGGCTCATCGTCACCGGCGTCTGGCCGATCGACACCGTCGTCATGATCATCACGAACGACCTGATCTGGTGGTTGCCGTTCAGCCTCTACCTGCGCGACGCCTGGCCGGACTTCCGCGCTTCGTGGCCGCACGAGTCTGGGCGCTCCGACCGGTCCGCGGAGCGTCTCGACACGACCCGCTGACCGCCGCCGGCCCGCGTCGTCTATTCAGCCCGTAGCGGCAGGTCCGCGAGCACCTGCCAGCCCGCTCCGGGCACTCGGCCGGCCTCGAACCGGCCGCCGAGCAGGTGTACCCGTTCCCGCATACCGATCAGGCCGTAACCGCCGCCACCGGACCTTCTCGGTCGGTCGGTGTGCCGGCCGTCGTCGCGTACCCGCACGCGGACCGCACCGTCGCCGGCCCGGACCGTCACGGTGATCTCACGGGCGCCGGCGGCGTAGCGCCGCGCGTTCGTCACCGACTCCTGCACCAGCCGCAACACGGTGGTCGCGACCACCGCCGGCACGGGCTCGGCGAGTTCCACCGCCAACCGGACCGGGCTGGCGCCTTCCGCAGTGGCCGTCGCCGCGCGCAGGTCGGCGAACAGGTCCGTGGACGGCGTCACCGGTTCCGCGCCGACGTCCTGCAGCATGGCGACCATCCGCTGCATCGCCGACAGGGCGTCCGCGCCGGCGCGTTCGATCACCGGAAGCACCCGCGCCGGAGCACCGGGATCAGGCACGGCCACCGCCTGCGCCGCCTGGGCCTGCACCACCATGCCGCCGATGTGATGGGCCACCACGTCGTGCAGCTCCCGCGCCAGGGCCACCCGCTCCTGCACCTGCGCCGCGACCACCACCGCGTGCGTCTCCCGCGAATGTCGGGCATCGCGCAGCCGCAGGTACCACCCGGCGAGAATGGCCACGACCGGCAGGATCCCGCTCCAACCCAGGTCCTGCGGAGAGCCCGGATGCTCCGGGCGTAGCACACCGACCACCAGACAGCTGAGCAGGAGCAGCCCCACCAGCCCGATGGTGGTGTACCTGGACGACCGGCGGACCAGCGCGACGATGACGGCCAGCACCGAGGCGATCTCGGCTACCCCCAGCCCGCTCGCGGCGGAGGGGACCGCGACGCCGGCCAACCGCAGCACGACCGACCCCACCAGCAGGACCACCACGACACCTACGGCGGCGGCAACCGGCCAACGAGACGCCACCAGTGCGAGGGCACAGACCGCGAGGAAGCCCGGCAGCTCCCACCGCCCGTCGTAGTGTCCCACCTCGCTCGCCGCCGCCCCGTCCAGCAGCAGCGCGATCACGAGCAGCCCGGCCAGGGGCCAGTCCCAGGTGATCAGACCTCGCCAGTCACGCTTCACGCCGCCATCACCGCAGTCCTCGCATCGGTCCGGATTCCGGGGCAGTCACCGGTGACGACAGTGCCACAGCTGTACTGATCCGGCGACGACGAACCGTACCCGACCCGTACAGTCTCCGGTGTCCCTCCGTCGCGTGTGGAGGAACTGCCCGGGACGGTGGGAAGACGATGGTGACGGCTTCGCTGCGGCAGCTGCCGTGGGTGGTTCTGCTGGTGGTCCTGGCCCTGCTCGACGTGCAGATCACCGGGGAACTCGGCACCGCCGGCCGGGCGTGGCTGATCCCCGGCATCGTCGTGACGGCGGCCATGGCGCTGCTGGCACAGGCGCGGCCGGTTGCCGGGGCGCTGGGTGCCGCGGCAACTATCGTCGTCTCGACGGGGCTACTGCGGGCGGTCGACGCCGAGACGCTGGGAGGTCTGGCGTTGACCGAGGTCGGCGCCCAGGTGATCGTCATCGTGGCGGTGGTCCGGCGCGTTTCCGGTGTCGTCGCCACCGGCCTCGTCGGATTGGTCCTGGCCGCCGGGGTGGCAGCGGACCACCTCCGGCCGGATCACTGGTCGCTACCCGCTGGATCGATGCCCGAGCCGTGGTGGAGCGTCTCGCTGTCGGACGTGGCGACGGTGGTGCTGCCGGTGGCGCTCGGATGGTATCTGCGGGGTCGTGACCGGCAGCGGGCCCGTGCGAGTCGGGCAGCGGTGATCGCGGTACGGCAACGGGAGCGGCTCGGCCTGGCGCGGGAACTCCGCGACGTGGTGACGCACCAGGTCACTGCGATGATCGAGCAGGCACGGGCCGCACAG
Source organism: Micromonospora sp. NPDC003241 (assembly GCF_053589795.1). Lineage (NCBI taxonomy): Bacteria > Bacillati > Actinomycetota > Actinomycetes > Micromonosporales > Micromonosporaceae > Micromonospora > Micromonospora sp. NPDC003241. The sequence goes on from NZ_JBSFSO010000017.1 coordinate 84,212, forward strand.
GAGCGATCGCCGTCGGACCCCGGCGCGGCGGCCGAGGCACTGCCGGTGATCGAACGCTCCGGCATCGAGGCGCTGGCCTCGATGCGTCACCTGGTCGCCGCGCTGCGCGAGGCCGAACCGGGCACAGGCCGGACACCGGCACCGCTGACCCGGACCACCGACCTGGCGGCCGACCTTCGGGCGATGACGTCGGCCGGTAGTCCGCCGGTCCGGCTGACGGTCGATCTGGCCGAACCGGTGGCCGACGAGGTCGCGACCTCAGTGCTGCGCCTCGTCCAGGAGTCGGTGACCAACTGCCGTCGGCACGCCGACGAGGCACGGGAGATCGTGGCGTCGGTACGCACCGAGCAGGGGCACGTCCGGATCGAGGTCCGCGACGACGGCAGGGCGACCCGGACGATCCGCAGACGTGACGGTGGCTTCGGACTCGTCGGCATGCGGGAACGGGTGCGCCTGCTCGGCGGCCGGTTCACCGCCGGCCGCACGAGCGGCGGCTGGCGGGTGATCGCCGACGTGCCACTGCATCGGGCCGAGCGGTAGCACCGGACGAGCGGTGGACCGGGCCACGCACGGTGGCTCCGGGCAGCACTGCGCCGACCCGTATCATTCGTGCTCGATGGTCGGTGGACCGTCGGCCTTCCCGGCGCGCTCCGTCAGTGGACTCCGAGAAGCGGTCACGAGGACGGGGACGGTAACCGGTGCGGGTCTTGATCGCCGATGACCAGGAACTGATGCGCGTCGGGTTCCGGATGATTCTGGAAGCCCAGCCGGACATCACCGTGGTGGCCGACGTCGCCGACGGGCGAGCGGCGGTCGAGGCGGCGCGTCGGCTGCGCCCGGACGTGTGCCTGTTGGACATCCGCATGCCGGGCCTGGACGGACTACAGGTCACCCGGCTGCTCGCGGGTCCCGACGTGGCCGATCCGATCGCCGTCGTCGTCATCACCATGTTCGACGACGACGAGTACGTGGATACCGCCCTGCAGTCGGGGGCGAGCGGGTTCCTGCTCAAGGACTGCGGTCCGGCCCTGCTGGTCGAGGCGGTCCGCGCGGCCGTGCGCGGCGACGTCCTGGTGGCGCCCCAGGTCACCGTCCGGCTACTGCGTCATTTCCGGCACCGGCCGCAGGTCGGGACGACCGCGCCGGTGGAGGCCCTGACGGACCGGGAGAGTGACGTCGTACGGGCGGTGGCCCGGGGACTGACCAACCAGGAGATCGCGGGCGAACTGTTCGTGGCGGTGTCCACCGTCAAGACCCACCTGGCTGCCGCGCAGGCGAAACTCGGCGTCCGCAACCGGGTCGAGGTCGCATCCTGGGCGTGGCGAGCCGGTCTGGTCGACGCCTGACGGCACCCGAGCGTCGGCCGGGTCGGCGCGGTGACGTTGCCTCCACCTTTCGGATGAGGCGCGGCGCGTGATCTCCGCCCAGCGCCGAGTCGACGCCGGCTCGCGGACGGAGGAGGCCGCAGCCTGTGTTCGGCAGTCTCTAGGGCATGAACACGCCGCAGTACGAGGCGGGCCCTGGAGGAGAAGAGCGCATGCGTCACACCCGTTCGTTCGTCATGGGGGCTGTCCTCGCCACCGCCACCCTGCTCACCGCCTGCACCAACGGCCAGGGCACGTCCGCCGCGCCGTCGGGCACGCCCGCACCCACCACGGCCACGTCGGCCGGATCGCCGTCGGTTCCGGCGGCCCCCGCCGAGCCGGAGACCGCGCCGACGTCCGTCACGCCGACCGGAAGGACCGCAGCCGTCCCGGCCACGCCGACGACCAGGGCGCGGGTCACCTCGGATCTGTCCGGGCTGCGCATCACCGGCATCAAGGCCGGAAAGAGCGTCCTGATCGACGTCGCCGGCGACGACGCGGATCGGTTCCTGCAGGTGGGCCAGGGCGCGGTCGACTTCACCGGCACCGACCGGACGGACTCCACGATGATGGCGCTGTATCCGGCTGCGGTGTCGGCGGCGAACCGGGTGGTCATCAAGCCGCCGTTCTGGAACGAGGAGGTCGGCGGCGGGTACTGCGTCGCGGACACCGCCGGTGCCGCGCTGAAACTGGAGAACTGCCAGGACGGAAAGACGTCGCAGATCTGGCGGGTGGCCCTGGCAGGTGACTCCGGCCTGTTCGAGCTGCACGGAGCCCACGGCGTCATCGGCGTCAAGAACGGCCGCATCACCGCCTCCGGGGACGGGGACACCGGCCTGCAGGTCCTGCCGTACGCCCCGTGACGGCGTGCGACCGGTCGGTCCGCTCGTCGTCGTCGATTACCTGAACAGTTTCCGCTCCCCGCCGGCACCGTACGACCTCGACCTGAAGAGCAGTCCGGTGCGGCGGTTCGCCTGAAAGAAGAGAGAAGCAGAACATGGCATTCACGAGCTATTTGGCGCTGTTCGCAGTGGCCGCATCCGCAGCCGTCTTCGTCGTGGCCCGCAAGCGCCTGAGCCTCGCTGCCGCGGCGGGACTGTCGGCGCTCACCTTCCTGGGCATCGCCGCAGCCTCGATCATGTGGGTGCAGTTGGCCGTCAGCGGCATGGACGGCTGAACACGCTCTACAGGTACGTCGCGAACCAGTCGAGCATGGGTTCGGGGCGGCGCTGGAACTCCAGGTAGCCGTCCCAGCGTGCGGTCGTCCCGTCGATCCAGTGCAGCTTCTTGTCGGTGACGGGGATGTTGTCGTACATGGTCTGGACGTCGTCGGGGTCGGTGAGGATGTCGGCGCGTACCTGGTAGAGGAAGGTGGGGACGCGCACGTGGCGGGCCCATTCCTGGGGGCTGCGACGGGCGAAGTCGATGCCGGTGTGCCGGATGATGAGCTGTTCCAGGTCGCTGAGGCGGTCCGCCGCGTCGAGCAGCGCCAGTCGGCGTTCCATGATGACGCGGGCGGTCACCGGCTGGGGCGCGACGAGGCAGCGGACGCCCTCGAACGCCTGGGGGAACTGGGTCATGGCGGCGAAGGTGGAGCTGGCGCCGAGGCATCGGCTGAACAGGCCGATGGTCGCGTCGCGGGTGTCCGGGCGGTGGCGGGCGTAGGTGAGTGCGCCGACGACGTCGCGGGCCTCGAAGAGGCCGCTTGAGCTGATGCCGCCGTTGGCGGCGCCGCTGAGGCCGTGGTTACGCAGGTCGTAGGCGAGGACGTGGTAGCCGGCATCGTGCAGGATGCGGTAGTCGGGGACGAAGTCGATCTCGAAACCGTTGCCGCTGGCTGCCCAGGCCGAGTGCCAGGGCTCCAGGTGGGTGGGCAGGCCGGCGCGGGTGAAGCCCATCGGGTGGTTCGCGATGACCAGCTTGGTCGAGCCGGGCGCGGGCAGGAACCAGCCTTCCAGCGGCACCCCGTCGTGGGACGGGAAGGTGACGTCCTCGAAGTCGAGCCCGACCTCGCGCGGTGAGTGCAGCACCGGTGAGCGGGGTGGGTGGCTGAATCCGGCCGCGATCCGGTCCAGCAGGTGTGACATCTGGTCGCTCATGGTGTCAGTTCCTCTCCGTCTGGTCGTCCTCGTCGAGCCGGTCACGCGCGGCGGCGAGGGCTCTGGCCATGGCGCCGGGTGCACGCGCGAAGGTGGTGGTGGGTGTCGGGGTGGTGCCGGTGTGGACGGTGATGGCGTGTGGGTAGACGAATTCGAGGAGTCCTTCGTCGCCGTGCTTGCGGCCGTGGCCGCTGTGTCCGCGCCCGCCGAACGGCAGCCCGGCGTTCAAGGAGAAGGCGAGCGCGTCGTTGACGCTGGTCATGCCGACGCGCAGGCGACGGGCGATGTCCTCGCCCCGGTCGCGGCTGAACACGGCGCTGCCCAGGCCGTACGGGCTGGCGTTGATCCGGGTGATCGCCTCCTCGGTGTCGCGGACCCGGACGATCGCCAGCACCGGCCCGAAGGTCTCCTCGGTGGCGGCCAGGGCGTCCGGCGGGACGTCGACGAGGATCGTGGGTTGGACGTACCGGTCGTCGGTGCTTTCGCCGGCCGGTGCGCCGACCACGGCGGTGGCGCCCCGTCGGAGGGCGTCGGCGACGTGGTGGCGGATGACCGGGATCTGCGCCGATAGTGGGACCGGGCCGATCAGGTCGTCGTCGCCGCTGCCGGCGTGCACCCGGCGGGCGTGGGCGGCGATCTTCTCCACCAGGGTGTCGTGTACGGCGTCCACGACGTAGGCCACCTCGAGGCTGATGCAGCCCAGGCCGGCGTTCTGCAGCGCGCCCCAGGTGATGTGGGCGGCGGCGGAGTCCAGGTCGGCGTCCTGCGCCACCACGACGGCGTCGTTGCCGCCGAGTTCCAGCAGCGCCGGGGTCAGGCGCGTGGCGCAGTCCGCGGCCACGGCCCGGCCCGAGCGGACGCTGCCGGTGAACGCGACCTTGTCCACGCCGGTGGTGAGGTGTCGGCCGGTGGCGGCGAAGCCGACGACGGTCTGGAAGGCGCCGGGCAGGTCGGGTACGGCCCGCCGCCAGGCCCGGGCCAGCCAGACGCCTACTCCGGGGGTGATCGGGCTGGGCTTGAGGATGACGGCGTTGCCGGCGGCCAGGGCGTGGATGACGATCGCTCCCGGGGTGCCGAGCGGGAAGTTCCACGGCCCGATGACGCCGACCACGCCGTACGGGAGCTGTTCCACCCACGCCCGCTGGTGCGGCATCGCGGCCGGCGCGGGGATCTCGCGGCGGCCGAGGACCCGTTCGACGTTGTCGAGTGCGAAGGTCAGGTGCCCGAGGACGGAGAGCACCTCTGCCCGGCCGTCTTCCAGGGACTTGCCGTTCTCCGCGTGGATCAGCGCCGCCAGGTCCTCGCCGCCCCGGGCGATCTCCCGGCGCCAGGCACGTAGTCGTACCGCCCGTCCGGCGAAGTCGAGGTCCCACCACGGTCCGGCGGCGGTCCGGGCGATCTGGACGGCCGCGTCGACCTGCTCGGGGCCGGCCGCCCGGTAGCGGGCCAGTTCGTCGCCGGTGCTCTGGTCGAGGGTGATCACCTCGTCGCCGGTGGTGTCCGGGTCACTGTCCCGGGTCGCAATGCTCTGCGCGGTCTGCGTGTTCATCGTCGTTCCCCGATCGTCGAGTGTCGGTCCGGCGTCGGCGTCGAGGCCTCGAGGGCGGTACGCCGGATCAGCGTCAGTACGTGTGCGCGCAGCTCCGCGAATCGGGGCAGGCGCTTGGTGGACACCTGGTCACGTGGGCGGGGAAGGTCGACCTGCACCGTGTCGAGTACGACGCTCGGGCGTGTGGACATCACCACCACCCGATCCGCCAGGTAGACCGCCTCGTCGATGTCGTGCGTGACGAGCAGCATGGTGACGCCGGTGTCGTCGCGTACCCGCAGGATCAGGTCTTCGAGGTCCGCGCGGGTCTGGGCGTCCACCGAGGCGAACGGCTCGTCCAACAGCAGGATCTCCGGTGCGTACGCGAGGCCCCGGGCGATCGCCACGCGCTGCTGCATGCCGCCGGAGAGCTGCCACGGGTAGCGGTCGCCGAATCCGCTCAGGCCCACCGCGTCCAGCGCCGTGGTGACCCGTTCGGCGCGGTCGGCCGTCGACCGGTACCGGTTGCGCAGCGGCAGGCCGACGTTGCGTCGCACGGTGAACCAGGGCATCAACGACCGGCTGTAGTCCTGGAAGATGGAGGCGATCTCCTTCGGTGGACCGGTGACCGGGACACCGTCGAGGGTGACCGTGCCCGACGACGGCTTCAGGAGGCCGCAGAGGCACTTCAGCATGGTCGTCTTGCCGGCGCCGGACGGCCCGACGATGCAGACGAACTCTCCCTTGTCGACCGTCAGGGTCAGGTCGCGGATCGCCTCGACGGCCTGTGCGCCGGAGCCGTAGGTCTTGCCCAGGTTCGTGACCGAGAGCATGTCAGTTCCTTTCCGTCATGCCGATGTGCCAGCGCAGGACGCGTCGTTGCAGGACGAGGAAGAGGGCGCTGAGTACCACCCCGAGCAGGCCGAGCAGCACGGTGCCGGCCCACATCTGCGGTACGTCGAAGGAGTTGCGGGCGCTGAGGGTGACGAAGCCGACGCCGTTGGTCGCGGCGTACAGCTCGGTGACCACCATCATGATGAAGGCGATCCCCAGCGCGGTGCGGATGCCGGCGAAGATCTGTGGTGCCGCCGCCGGCAGCAGGACGAAAGCCAGTCGCTGCACGGGGGTGAGCCGGTACGAGCGGGCCACGTCCTGCAGGTGCGGGTCTGTGCCACGGACCGCGTCGGCCGTGTTCAACAGCACCGGGAACAGGCAGACGAACGCGATGACCAGGATCTTCGAGGCGTCACCGATGCCGAAGAGCACGACGCTGATCGGGATCAGTGCGGTGCCGGGTAGTGATCGGCAGAACTGCACCGCCGGGTTCAGGGCGTTCCGGAGCAGTCGGTGGCGGCCGAGTGCGGTGCCGACGGCGATACCCACGACGGTCGCGATCAGCAGGCCGGCGAGGAGCCGGGCGACGCTGGGAACCAGGTCCGAGCCGAGTCGCGTGAACAGCCACGACTCGGCGAAGGCGGCCAGGACGTCGGGCAGCGGCGGGTAGAAGGGTGAGGTGCTCGCCGTCGATGTCGTCCACCAGAGCAGGACGAGCAGCACGGGTACGAGCAGCCGGAGGCTGGTTCTCTTCACGTTCGGCCTCCTCATGCCTGCTGCGTCCGGTAGGCGGAGTGCCAGCGCAGTGCCCGCCGTTCCAGCCGCTCGAAGACGGCGTTGAGGCCGACGCCGAGCAGGCCGGCGATGACGATGACGCCGTACGTGGCGTCGTAGCGGCCGTTGCCGGCGTAGGTGGCCAGGGTGTTGCCGAGGCCGGGTACGGCGCCGATGAGTTCCATCGCGATCGCCACCAGCAGCGTGATCGTCGAGGCGATCCGCAGACCGGTGAAGAGGTACGGCAGCATGCTCGGGGTCGTCACCCAGAGCAGTCGCTGCGGTGTGGTCAGTCCGAACACCCGTGCCGTGTCGGCGGTGACCGGATCGACGTCCCGCACGCCGTAGAGCGTCTGGAGCAGCATCGGCCACAGGGCCGCCACCGCCGCGAGCACGACCACCACCACCGGCCTGGCGCCGAGCAGCAGCAACATGATGGGCAGATAGACCACGACCGGGATCGGGCGGAAGAACTCGACCACGCCGAGCAGGAGCTCGTTGACCACGGGGACGCTCGCCATGGCGGCCCCGACGAGCACGCCGAGCGTGACGCCGATGACCAGCGCGGCGGCCCAGTGCGCCAGGGTCTGCGACACGGCCGTCCAGAGGACGGCGGTGCCGATGTTGGCCCAGAGCCAGGTGGCGATGGCGGAGGCCGGCGGGACCTCGGCCGGGAGCACGCCGGTGCCGGCCGCCGCCTGCCAGGTGCCGAGCAGCGCCGCCGTGGTGAGTACGGGGAGCAGCGGGGTGGGTCTCATCGGCTACCCCGAGACCCGGAGCCCGCGCGGGGGCGTGTCGAGGTCGTACGCGTCCGGTGATTCCGACCAGGTGAACTCGTCCAGCGTCGGTGCCGTGTCGATCCGGTCGTAGTCGACCATCAGCCGGGCGATGAGTTCCGCCGAGCGTCGGTCGATCCCGCTGACGTACCAGGGCAGCGGCAGTTGCGCCACTGCCTCGGGGGGCGCGCCGGTGGTCCGCACGATCGTCGCCCGGACCGCGTCCGGGTTGTCGTTGGCGTACGCGGTCGCCTCGTTCCACGCCTGGAGGAAGCGTCGCATGACGTCCGGATTGCGGTCCACGAACCGCTGGGAACCCATCAGGATGCTCGGGACGCTACGCGGGCCGAGCGCGCTGGTGGCGGGGTTACCGAGGGAGCGGAACTCGCCACCGGTCAGCAGTTGCCCGGCGAACGGTTCCAGGGTGCTGATCGCGTCGACGCGGCCCTGCCGCAGCGCGGCGACCTGGTCCTCGAACGGTACGGCGAGGATCCGGACCGCGTCGGGGTCGCCGCCTGCCTGGCGTACCGCTTCGAGGAGGGTCAGGTCGAAGAAGCTCTCCAGACCGTTGACGGCGACGGTCCGGCCGGTCAGGTCCGCGAACGACCGGATGTCGCTGTGTTCCGGCACGATCAGGGAGAAGGCGTCACCCTCCGGCGACTCGTAGTCGGTGACCAGCGAGGTGACGATCTCCACCGGGAAGCCGGCGGCGACGGCGGCCGGCACCGCGGTGATCTCGCTGACGGCCAGGTGGATCTGTCCGTTCAGGAGCAGCGCGACGCTGTTGGCGCTGGCTCCGGAGCCTGGGACCTGGTCGATCTCGAAGCCGTGTCGTTCGAAGATCCCCTGGTCGACGCCGAGCGAGAGCTGGGCGTTGTTGGCGGTCGGGCTGAAGTCGATGACGAGTCGGGTCAGGCCCGATCCGGTGGTCTCGGCCGGTTCGCCGTCGGTGCCGCAGGCGCCTGCGGCGGCGAGTAGGCCGAGGGCCAGGCTCGTGGCCGTCAGCGTCCGGCGGAATCCGCGGTGTGGCGGGTGCCGCCCCTGTGTCCTGTGCATGGCCTTGATCCCCTTCCGTGCTCAGTGCGCGTGAGTGGATGGATCGTCGGCGGAATCGACGACATCGACCCGCATGACGACAGTATCAAGACATTGATATGGCGCAAGTCATGAACTCAGATCAAGATGCGGTAGGCTCCGTGACCGTGACCGACGAAACGGCAGTGACCTTCGATCGCGAGGAGATGCTCGGCCGCGTCGCGTCGACCCTGCGCCGGGCCGACCTCGCCGTGCTCGCCGCCAAGGAGCCGCCGCTGCGCAAGGTCGGCGTGTCGGGCTCGCTCTACGCCCTCCTGGCCAACCTGGGAGTGGCACCCGGCCTGACCGGCGCGGAACTGGCCCGCCTGGTCGGGGTGACACCGCAGGCGATCACCCCGCTGGTCGTGAAACTCGTCGAACGCGGCCTGATCGAACGTCGGCCGCACCCGCGCCACGCCAACATCCAGGAGTTGCACCTCACCGACAGCGGACGCCGCGAGACGGCCAGAGCCGACCGGATCATGCTGCACCTGGACAACCACATCCGCGATTCGCTCGGCGACGAGGACTACCAGCGACTCCGCGTCCTGCTCGACGCCGTCATCCGGAGCATGCCCTCCTGGGTCCCTCCGCCGGACGAATCGTCCTGACGTAGGTCTGCTCGCCGGGGAATCGACGGCGTAGCGCTCGCGAGCGGGGGCCGCCGCACGTGGGGGTTCCTTCGTCGGCGCAGGCGCGCGGCTCGTGAGGTGATGATGGACGCCAAGATGCGCCCGCTCGGCGTCACCTCGAACGCCACGTGGCCCGGGAACGGGCCCGGCCGCAGCCGAGACCCGTCCCGGGCCGCTACCCGAGGATCAGCCGATCCGGATCGGGGCCAGATCGAACCGGTCGAGGTTCGGCGCCCACTGGCTGTCCAGGGCGGGCATGCAGGGCGTCGGGCACCCCTGCGCCGTGGCCCCGTTGGCCGGGTCGTTGAACATGGTGATGGTGTTCGTCCCGGCGGTGAGGGTCACCGGCACGCCACGCGCCCACCAGTTGCCCCACGACCAGGTGTTCTTGAACCAGTACCGGGTGGCGTCCCCGCCGTTGACGACGAGGTCGACCGGGCGGGAGATGATGTCGGCGTTGTAGACGTGACCGGTGTCCCGCTCGTCGTTGGCGTAGTGCACCACGAGCATGTAGTCACCGGCGGAGTCCACGTCGACCTGGAAGGACAGCCGGTTCTGCGGTCCCTGGCCGACCCAGCCGACGAACTGTCCGCCGGAGGCGTGGCCGTGGCTCTCCACCCGGGCCGAACCGGCGAGGGTCGCCGACTCGGCCTCCACCGAGCGCACCGCCGGTGCGTTCGCAGCCCGGGTGACACTGAGCTTGTCGAGGCGGACCGGGGTGCCGGCGGCCGGCTCCACGGTCACCCGGTTCACCCCGGCGGAGAGGAAGAGCCGGTGCCGGTCGGTCTTGAAGAACGCGCCACCGCCCGGGTTGGCCCGGAGCACGGCGCCGTCGACCGGACGTCGGTCCAACTCGATGTTCGCGGAGACCGACCCGGGCCGCCCCGGGCTGTTGTGCCGGAACTCCAGGTCGTAGTAGCCGTCCTCCTCCGCGTACACCGAGAACATGGCCTCACCACCACGCTTGAGGGTGAGGTGGCCCGCTCCCGACTGCTGCTTCTGGTCGTACTCGTAGGTCACGTCGCCCTTGGTCTGGGACCGCTCGGCCTCGTAGTCGCGGGTGACGATCTCACCGGAGAGCCGCTCCAGGTCGATCCGGTCCAGCGTCGCCTGGGCGACCGCCGTGCCCAACTCGGGGTGGGACTTGGCCAGCCGGATCTGGTTCTCCCCGGCCCGGAGCTGGACCACCACGTCCTTGCGCGTGCGCCACTGGAAGTTCAGCGTGGCCTGGTAGTCGACGAACTGGGCCTGGCCACCGTTGACGGTCAGCGCCTGCTGGGAGGGCTGGCCGGTCTGGTTGCCGTAGAGGATGCTGAGCTTGTAGTCGCCGGCCTCGGGCACCTCGACGTCGAAGGTGACCGCGCTGTTGTTCTGGGTGAGGTTGCCGACGTGACGGCTGCCGGAGGTGGCGGCCGCGTTCCAGTTCGCCGGCGTGCCGAAGGTCTGGATCGTGCCCGCCGTGACGGTCGCCGACTCCGCCTCGTACGAGGCGCGCCAGGGCAGGTCGATCGACTGACGGGTGCCGGCGCCGCCGGGCGAGAGCACGATCTCGTACGCCGCCATCAGGTCGACGTTCGTGGCACCGTCGCCGTGGAAACCGAGCCCGCGGATCGGGATCACCAGGGAGCCGTTCTTCGGAGTGAGGTCCTCGTCGCGGAGCACGACCGGCGGCGGGGCGTCGGAGTTCTGCCCGCTCCAGGTGGTCGCGGAGACCGTCACGTTGACCTTGCCGCCGAACAGCTTCCGGTCGATGTTGTCGATGACGACGTCGAAGTCCGTCTCCGTGCCGCCTCCGGCGATCACCCGGGCCTGACGGCGAGCGTCGTCGATGGCGCCGATGGCTTCGAGCTTGTCGATGGTGGTGGCCGGCGGTGGGGTCACCTTGACGGTGTCGGCACCGCCCAGGTCGGCGTACATCTTGTAGAACCACCAGCCGCCACCGGGCTTGTTGGTCTCCACGACGTCCCCACCGAGCAGCCCGGCCGCGGTCCAGTACGCCTTGCCGCCCGCGTCGACCTTGGCCTCCTCGAACATGGCGACGTACTGCAGGAGTTGGCCGGGCACGGTCAGGTCCCGGTTGCCGCCGTACTCGTTGATGTTGATCGGGATCGGCGCGATACCCCGGTCCCGTTCGAGTTGCCGGTAGGTCTGGTAGTTGGTCCGGAAGTAGTTGCCGTGCTGCGGGTCCAGACCGGTGGAGTCGAGCTGGTGCCAGGAGACGAAGTCGGGCAGCACGTCGTTGTCGCGGGCGAAGGTGAGGAAGTCCCCGTAGAAGCGCTCACGGAACAACGCGTCGTTGGTGCCCATCACCCGGGCGCCCTCGTGGTGCTCGCGGATGTACTCGACCGCGGTCTTCCAGTGGCTGAGCAGCGCGTCCCTGCGCTGCTGATACTGGGTGGTGTTGCCGGTGGAGGTGCCGTACCAGATGAAGTCCGGCTCGTTGAACGGCACGTACACGATGCGGTCGGCGTGCGGGTGCGTGGAGACCTGGTCGACGACCCAGGCCAGCTTCTCCATGTAGTTGTCGAAGCAGACCTGGTTGCAGGGGATGACCCCGCCGACGTTCTCGTAGGTCCACTGCGCGTACATGTCCTGGACGTTGATCTGGATGTACTCGCCGCCGGTGCGGAAGAACGGCTCCGCCACGACCAGGGCGTCGCCGTTGGGGTGCTGGGCGCCGGCGGGCGGCTTCTGGTTGACGGTGGTCAACCGCAGCGGCTCCAGGGTGTTGTCGCTGGGCACGCCCTCGTCGCTGAGCCCGTACAGGGCGCCGCTGGCGGCACCGAGGAACTCCCCGGTGCGCTCACCGAGGTCGACGACGATCTGCTGGGTGGCCTGCTGTTCCTGGGCGTGGGCGGGCACGGTCGCCGCCGCGGCGACGAGGGCGATCGCGGTGACGAGTGCTGGTACGGCTTTCCGTGTCGGCAGTGGTGTGCGTGTTCTGGCCATGCTTCTCCTCCTGCGCTACGAGTGCTGCCGGTGTGGTGGGGTGGTGGGGTGGTGCGCCGGTCTGTGGTGACGACCAGGTGGGCCTCCAATCAGCTCTCGGGGACCAGTGCGAACAGTCGGGCCGACGGTGCGGTGTCGGGGGTGAGCACCGTCAGGCGGCCCGACTCGGGCTCCCAGCTCGGCTGCCAGTGCGGCAGGTCGTGCGGGTACACGAGCTTCGGCTCGACGCGTCGTCCGGCCAGGTGGGGCAAGTGGACGGTGAGCTTCTGGTCGGCGCCGGGGCGGCGCCACAGCGCGAGGTAGGTGGGCTGGTCGTCGCCGTCCGGCGGGCGCAGCCCGAGGGTGATCCAGGGATCGGACCAGTCGGGCAGGCCGGCGGGCCAGCAGGGCACGGCCCGCGCGAGGTGGTCGCGGATGCCGCGGTAGGCGCTCACCCCGTCGGCGACCAGCCGGTGCTGGTCGGCTGTCATCAGGTCCAGGTGGCCGGAGAGGTAGAGCCGTCCGGTCATCCCGGTGACCAGGCAGAAGGCGATGGTCTCGGCGGTCATGCCCGGTTGCGGGTACGCCCAGTTGCCGGCCTGTTCCGGCAGGACACTCATCGGCGCCGCGGCGGCGATGGGTGGATACCGTTCGGGGTTCTGCTGGTCGCTGGTGGACTGCAGTTGCAGCCGGGCGAGCATGGCGTAGTCCATCCGCATCGCGCCGGAGGCGCAGTTCTCGATGACCAGGTCGGGATGCCGGTCGAGTACCCCGTCGAGCCAGGCCAGCACGGCGCGGCCGTGGCCGAGCAGGCCGTCGCCCGGGCTGGCGGCGGCCACGTCGGTGCCGGCGCCGGAGTCGATGTTGTAGTCGAGCTTGAAGTAGCCGATGCCGAGGTCGCCGACCAGCCGGTCCACGACCCCGTCGAGGTGGGCGCGGGCGGCGGGATGGCGAAGGTCCAGGTGGTGGCGGCCGTCCTCGATGAGCCGTTCGCCGTCGCGCTGGAAGAAGGCGTCAGCCGGCAGATCGGCGGCGACCGGGCTGTCGACGCCGACCACCTCCGGTTCCAGCCACAGCCCGGGCACCATGCCGGCGGCGCGGATGCGCCCGATCACCTCGCCGAGGCCGTGGGTGAAGCGGGTGGTCGACGGGATCCACTCGCCCATCAGTTCGTGCCACCGAGCGGACCGGCTGTCGTCGTGCCAGCCCGCGTCGATGCAGAAGTACTCGGCGCCGGCGGCAGCGGCGGCCTCGATCAGGGGGTTGAGGGCCTCGCTGGTGGGCTCGCCCATCAGCGTGTTCATGTAGTCGTTGAAGACCACCGGCAGGTTCCGGCGGTCGGGGTGCGGGCGGACGATGTGCCGGCGGTACCGCGTGATCGCCGCCGCCGCCCCGTCCAGACCGCCGTCGGTGACCGCCATCCCCACCGGTACGGAGGTGAAGTGTGCGCCCGGTGCCAGGACGTGCCGCCACTGGTGGTCACTGTCGTTGGGGCCGGTGGCGGTGAGGTAGAGGCCCGCTTCGCGTTCACCGACCTCCCAGCGCCAGCTCCCGTTGTGCTCGATCTGCCAGCACCAGGAGCGGCCGGTGGGGCGGTGCACCAGCACCCCGACCGGCAGTGCGTGTTTGGTCGACCAGGAGCCGGTGCTGGTCACCACGAAGGCGTCGCGTGACCGGTGCCCGTGCAGCGGTAGGTCCAGGTCGGGCAGATCGAGTTCGCGTACCGGCTGACGGCGCCAGCGGTTCTCGGCGAGCCAACTGGTCTGCGCCCAGTGCAGGTCGACGTCCTCGACGCCGGCGCCGGCGGGCAGGATCAGGTTGGCCACGACGGTGCTGACCGCCCGCAGGGTCAGCGGGGTGGGGGTGGGGTTGTGGACCACGGTCCAGGTCCGTAGTGCCGGCACTCCGTCCGGCGTGGCGAACCAGACCTCGGCCCGCAGACCGCTGCCGGGGTCGCTGACGTCGACGCGCAGATGGTGCCAGCCGTCCTCGACGCTCTCGTGGTGGCCGTCGTACCGCAGCCGTCGACCCACCGCGGTGCCGGTGGAGCGGGTGCCGGACCAGGCCCGCCCGTGCCCGCCCACCTGGATCTCGACCAGCGGGTGGTGCTGGCCCGGCTGGTGCACCTCGTGGTGGTCGATCGCGAGGTGCACCAGGCTCGGCGGGGCGTCGGAGGGGGTGGCGACGAGGACCGCGAGCGCGGAGTGTCCCCAGTGGAGGTAGTCGTTGTCTCGGTGGATCGTGCTCACACGGGCTCCTCAACAGGGTTGACGGCGCGCTTCGGGGCCATCGGATGAAAAGGTTTTCAGCGCGTGGACGGAGAGCCCCCAGGACAGATTCCGTCCAGGGGTTGCTGGCCCTACCGCCCCATGACCGAGTCGACCTGACGTTGGGCGGCGGTCAGCGCCTCGGCGGCGGGACGGTTGCCGAGCAGGATCTCGTCGACGGCGGCACCGACCGACTGCGTCACCTGGTCGAAGTTGACCGTGACCGGGTAGAGGAAGGTGTTCTGCGATTCCAGGTAGCTGGTGTAGGCGCTGACATCCAGGCCGGCCTGCTGACGGGCCTGCTCCCCGATCTCCAGCGAGGCCGGGATCGCCGGGAAGACGACGGCCTTCTCGCCGACCACGTTCTGGCACTCGGCGGACGCGAGGTACTTCACCCACTGCCACGCCTCGTCCGGATGCGCGCTGTTGGCCGAGATCGCGTCGGCGAGACCGTTGTAGATGCTCCACCGGCCCTGCGGCCCGGCGGGCAGCGGCGCGAAGTCCACCGTGACGCCGGAGATTCCGGTGAAGCTGTTGATCGCCCATGAGCCGTTGAGCGCCAGCGCCACGTCACCCGCCTCAAAGAGCGAGACGTACCCGACACCCTGCAGGTCCGCCAGCGGCGTCACGTAACCGGCCTTGACCATCCGGGCGAACCAGTCGAGCGTCTGTGCCAGCCTCGGGTCGTCGAACTGGTAGTCGGTGCCCCACGGATTGCCGTCGGCGAGCAGCTCGAAGCCGAGGCTGCGGGCGAAGTTGCCCCAACTGGTCTGGCCGGAGGCCGAGTTGGAGGGGTTGTCGAAGCTGAGGCCGTAGACGGCGACCTTGGTCGCGTCGAAGCCCGGTTCGTTACCGCGTACGCCGTTCTCGTCGACGCTGAGCCGGGCGATGATGTTCTCGAAGGTGCCCCCGTCGGTGGGGTTCCAGGTGGCGTTCCAGACGTCGTCGCGGCTCAGGCCGGCGTCGGTGAGCATGGTCGTGTTGTACGCCATGGCGATGGTGTCCCAGTCCTTCGGCAGTCCGTACCTCTTGCCGTCCTGGCCCACCCACAGGTCGGCGAGTCCGGGGTAGTACTGCCCCAGGTCCACGTTGTCCCGCTCGACGTAGTCGTTGATCGGCAGGATCACCTGGTTCTGCACGAAGGACGGGTAGAACGCCAGGTGGTCGGTGAAGACGTCGGGTGCGCGGCGGGCGGCGAACTGGGTGTTGAGGTTGCTCCAGTAGTCCTCCCAGGCGTACTGGGTGATGTTGATGTTGATGCCGGTCTGCTCGGTGAACGCGTCCGCGCACTCCTGGTACTGGGGGATCTGCCGGTCGTCCCAGAGCCAGTAGTCGAGTGTCACGTTCTCGTCGTCACCTGTGCCGCTGCACGCGGCCACCAGCAGGAGCGCGGCACACATGGGTGCTGCGATCCGCCGACGCCAGTTGAGCTTCATCATGCTCCCCTTTCGGAAGTGGTGCGTGGTGCGTGTCGTCCATCCCCCCGTGCGGTCGCCGACGGCGGCCGCGTGTCACTTGAGTCCGGTGAATCTGATCGAGTCGACGATCCGCCGGCCCATGGCCAGGAACAGCAGGATCACCGGGAGGGCGCCCAGCACGGTGGCGGCCATCAGCCCGGTCCAGTCCGGTGCCGCCTGGGGCTGCCCGGACCGGAAGGCCGACAGGCCCACGGTCAGCACCCGCACGCTCGGGTCGCTGCCCGCCACGAGCGGCCACATGAACTCGTTCCAGGCCATCACGTAGGCGAGGATCGCGGCGGTGGTGAGCGGTGCCGCCATCACCGGGACGCAGATCCGCAGGAAGATCCGGGGGTGGCCGGCCCCATCGATGCGGGCGGCGTCCTCCAGCTCACTGCTGATGCCGAGGAAGAACTGGCGCAGGAAGAACACCATGAACGGCGTCATGAAGAAGTACGGCGCGACCAGGCCGGCGAAGGTGTCCAGCAGGCCGACCTCGCTGAGCAGCACGAAGTTCGGGATCAGCACGAAGATCGGTGGCACCATCAGCGTCGACAGGAACAGATAGAACACCGCGTCCCGGCCACGCCAGTGCAGCCGGGCGAAGGCGTACGCCGCCATCGCGCAGCAGGCCACCTGCCCGACCGTGACCAGGGTGGCGAAGACGACCGAGTTGCGCAGGTAGAGCCAGAACTGCAGTTCGGCGCCGGAGCCGCCGGCCGCGCGCACCTCCTCCGGACTGGCCAGGCCGAGCACCCGCTGGAAGTTGATCCAGGTGGGGTCCGGCGGCAGCACCGACTGGTCGCCGGTGAACAGCGACGAGTTGGTGGAGAAGGCGGTACGCAGGATCCAGTAGAACGGCAGCAGCGTCCCGGCCATCAGCAGGATCAGCACCGCCCAGGCGCCGATGCGGGTCAGCCGGTACCGCAGCGGGCGGCGCGGCTTGCGGGCCGGGCGGCGGGGCACCGCCGGCCGCTCGGTTGGTGCGGTGGTGCTCGAGGTCATCGCCAACCTCCCTTCACGCCAGGTCGGAGCGGGAGCCGCGCAGCGCCCGCATGATGAAGAAGGTGACCGCGGCCAGCAGCACGGCCAGCACGGCCGACATGGCGGCGGCGTAGCCGACGTTGTTGAAGTTGAACGCGTGTCGGAAGATGTAGACGTAGATCACCAGGCTGGAGTTGGCCGGGCCGCCCGGCTGTCCGCCGATGCCGCCGGTGGCGACCTGCACCAGGTCGAACACCTGGAACGAGCCCACCACCGACAGCACCAGCACCAGTGCCAGCACCGGACGGAGCAGCGGCAGGGTGACCCGCCAGAAGGTGCGCCACTCCCCCGCGCCGTCGAGCGCCGCCGCCTCGTACAGGTGGCGGGGGATCATCTGCAGGCCGGCGAAGATCAGCAGCGCGGTGTAGCCGACGAAACGCCAGGTGTTCACGCCGGCCAGTGTCGGGATCACCTGTGCCGGTGAGCCGAAGAAGTCCTGGCCGCCGATGCCCACCCAGTCCAGCGTGTGGTTGACCACGCCCAGTCGAGGGTCGAGCATCCACAGCCAGAGCAGGCCGACCACCACCTGCGGGATCAGCCACGGCAGGACCAGTACGCCGCGGACCACGGCCGACCGGGTGAGGCGGTCCATCATCACCGCCATGCCCAGCGCGAGGGCGGTCTGCACGCCGATGTTCAGCACGACGTACAGCCCGGTCACCCGCATGGAGTGCCAGAACAGCGGGTCGGCGGCGAGATCCTGGTAGTTCTGCAGGCCGACCCAGTCGCCGGAGCCTCGCAGGAGGTTGTAGTCGGTGAAACTCATCCACAGCGCCCGGACCGCTGGCCAGAGGTAGAAGACGACGAATCCGAACCCCGCGGGCAGGAGGAACAGTGCGGCCACCGCGCCAGGGTGATGGCGCACCCGTTGCCAGCGCTCGCTCATCTCAAGACCCCTCCCGATGCCCGCGGTGTCCCGCGTGGTGGGTTGACGGCGGACCGATGATAACGTTTTCACGCGATCAGAAAACAGGTCGTAACCTATCCGTAATCCTTCGACGGTCATCTACCTGGCGCTCCGTGACGGCGCTACGCGGGCAGGAGCGGGATCCGACTACGATGTGTAGGCCATGCCCAGATCAGTGAGTCGCACGCCCGCCATCACCGACGTCGCCAAGTTGGCCGGCGTCTCGGTGCCGACCGTGTCCCGCGTACTGACCGGCTCGGTGCCGGTCAGCCCGGAGCGCCGGGAACGGGTGCTGCGGGCGATCCAGGAACTCGGCTACCGACCCAACGGTGCCGCTCGCGCCCTGATCAAGGGGCACCAGTCGGTGATCGCGGTCCTCGCCGGCGCCACCACCCGGTACGGGTACGCCCTCACCATCCAGGGCATCGAGGAGGCCGCCCGACTGGCCGGTTACATCGTGATGATCACGGTCGTCGAGGCCGACGATCCGGACACCGTCCGCAAGACGATCGACCTCGCCCTGGCCAACCCGGTCGCCGGGGTCATCGTGCTGAAGTTCGACCCGGCGGGCATCGCGACGGTCCGCGCCATGCCGCCGGGCGTACCGGTCGTGGCCGTCGCCGGCAGTCGGGGCTCCGGCGTCCCGCACGTCGTCCTCGACGACACCACCGCCGCGATGACCGCCACGGACTATCTCCTCGAACTCGGTCACCGCACCGTCCACCACGTCGCGGTGCCGCTCGCCGGGCGTCGCAGCGGCCGTTCCGCCGGCTGGCGCAAGGCCCTCGAGCGCGCCGGCGCCGAGGTCCCCCCGCTGATGGAGGCCGGCTGGGACCCCCACCGCGCCTACGAGATCGGCCTCACCCTCGCCGACCGCGAGGACGTCACCGCCGTGCTGTGCGGCAACGACGAACTCGCCATCGGCCTGCTGCGCGCCCTGCACGAGAAGGGCCGCCGGGTGCCCGAGGAGATGAGCGTCGTCGGCTTCGACGGCCACCCGCTCGGCGCCCTGTGGAACCCGTCCGTGACCACCGTGCAGCAGGACTTCGTCGACGTCGGGCGGCGGGCCTTCCGCGAGGTGGTGGCCATGATCGGAAAGAGTCAGCCACCGCAGAACTCCTCCGGCACCCCGCAGCTGGTGATCCGGGAGAGCAGCGGCCCACCGCCCGAGGCCAAGCGCCGCTCACCTCACTGACGACATCGGTGGTGGCGCCGGTCAGGCCGCTGTCCGCCCCCGACGTACCGGATGACACACCGCCGGCTCCGACCATGCCGGCACGGCGGACAGGCTCACGCCGCGCGTGCGCCTGATCAGTCGCTCACCGGCGCCTGGCAGCGCAAGACTGCCCGGCCCCGCCCCTGGGTCAGCCGGGTCAACCGCTTCGCGGCACCAGCCACCGCCCCGGGCCTTCGGCCCGGCTACCGAGCCACGGGCGGGAACCAGCCGGCCCGACCGAGGGCGCCGGGTAGCCGGTCCTTGCCGAGCTGCTCGCCGATCCACGCCGCCGTCTCGATGACCTTCGACGGGTCGAGGCCGGTGGGGTGGCCGGAGCGGTGCAACGCGTAGGTGAGGTCCTCGGTGGCCACGTTGCCGGTGGCCGCCGGGGCGAAGGGGCATCCGCCGATGCCACCGACGCTGGCGTCGAGCACGGTCACGCCGGCTTCGACCGCCGCCAACGCGTTGGCGATGGCGGTGTTGCGGGTGTCGTGGAAGTGGGCGCGCAGCGGCACGCCCGGTGCCGCCGCCGTGACGGCGGAGACCAGGGCCCGCACCTGAGCGGGTACGCCCACCCCGATGGTGTCCGCCAGGGCGATCTCGTCGGGTTGGCCCTCGACCAGCCGTCGCGCCAGGTCACCGACGGTCTCGGCGGAGACGTCGCCTTCGAAGGGGCAACCGAACGCGGCGGCCACCGTCACGCTGGCCCGGACGCCGGCGGCGTGGGCGGCCTTGGCGATGTCGGTCCAGGCACCGAGCATGGCCTCGACGGAGGCACCCTGGTTGCGCTGACTGAAGGTCTCGGTGGCGACCACGACGCAGTTCACCTCGTCGACTCCGGCCGCCAGCGCCCGGTCCAGCCCGCGTCGGTTGAGCACCAGGCCGATGTACGATACGTCGCTGCGTCGTGGCACTGCGGCCATCACCGCTTCGGCGTCGGCCATCTGCGGCACCCGGTCGGCGCGGACAAAGGAGACCGCTTCGACCCGTCGGGCTCCGGCCTCGACACAGCGCCGGATCAACTCGATCTTGCTTGCTGTCGACAGGATCTCGGGCTCGTTCTGTAGACCGTCCCGTGGAGACACCTCCACCACCTGAACCACCATATGTATACAATCTCAGACTGTCAGACCGGCGGCAAGGGTGCCGACGACATGCGGCTCACACGACGGAGGCACGGGTGACGAATGCCGCGGAGGACGCGTACGAGGCGCTGCGGAGCGCGATCCTGAACGGCTCGATCGGCCCGCGTGCCCGCCTGGGCGAGATGGAGTTGTCCCGGCAGTTCGGCGTCAGCCGGACGCCGATCCGGGAGGCGCTGCGCAGGCTCACCGCGGAGGGACTCGTCGTCTTCCAGCCCAACCGTGGGGCACGGGTCGCCGAATGGTCGCTCGGCGATCTGCAGGACATCTACGAGATCCGCGCACGGCTGGAAAGCTACGGCGCGGCCCTGGCCGCCAAGCGCATCGAACCCGAGGTCCTGGACCGGCTGGACGGGCTCTGCGATCAGATGGAGGAGCTGGCCCGGCGGATGGGTCCGCAGGATCTGGACCGGATCGCCACCCTCAACGCCGAGTTACACAACGCGGTGCTGAAGGCCGCCGCCAGCCCTCGGCTCACCTCGCTGCTGTCCGCGGTGGTGGAGGTGCCGTTGGTCGTACGGGCGTTCCGCCTCTACACGCCGGATGCCCTGGCCCGCAGCATGGCGCACCACCGGGACCTGGTGGCGGCGCTGCGGGCCAGGGACGCCGAGTGGGCGTCGAGCACGATGCGCGCCCACGTGCTGGCCGCCCGGACGGTGCTGCTCGACGGCATGGTGGACCGCCCCGAGCTGTGAGCGGTCGCTACTCCCCCACCGCCGTGCGGGTCAGCTTCCGGGCGCTCCGGGCTTGATGCAGGCCACCTCCCGGTCGGCGCCGATCGGCATCAGGTGCACCTCAGTCTGTACACATCTGTCCTCACCGACCGGGCAGCGTCCGTGCAGGACACATCCCGGTACGAGCTGGGTCGGACTCAGCGGATCACCGACCAGCCGGGCCGGGGCCAGCTCCTGGTCGGGATCGACGGGCAGGGCCGCCGCCAGCAGGGCGCGGGTGTACGGGTGCTGTGGGTCGGCGAACACCAGCTCGGACGGTCCGGTCTCGACGACCCGCCCCCGGTACATCACGGCGATGCGGTCGCTGACGTACCGGACCGTGTGGATGTCGTGCGAGATGAACAGGTAGCCCATGCCGAGTTCGGCCTGCAGGTCGGCGAGCAGGCGCAGGATCTGGGCGCGGACCGACAGGTCGAGTGAGGACGTGGGTTCGTCCAGCACGACCAGGGACGGCTCGGTCACCACGGCCCGGGCGATGCCGACCCGCTGCTGCTGCCCGCCGCTGAGTTCACCGGGATAACGCCGTGCCATGTCGGGGGCGAGTCCGACCTGTTCGATCATCTGCGCGACCCGGGCACGGCGCTGTGCGGTGGACATCGCCGGCCGGTGGATGGCCAGTGGTTCACCGATGATGTCGGCCACCCGCATCCGGGGGTTCAACGACTCGAACGGCTCCTGGAAGATGATCTGTAGCTTCGCGCGCAGCTTGCGCATCTCGGCGGCGGGCAGCGCGAGCATGTCGGTGCCGTCGAAGCGCACCGACCCCCGGGTCGGTTCGATCAGGCGCAGGGCCAACCGGCCCAGCGTCGACTTGCCGGAACCGCTCTCGCCGATGACCGCTACGGTCTCTCCGGCGTCCACCGACAGCGACACGTCGTCCAGCGCGTAGACGCGGGTGGCGCCACCGACGTGGAACTCCTTGCTGACGTTGGTCAGCTCCAGCAGACTCACCGCGCTGCCTCCTTCTCCTGAGGCAGGTGACACCAGTAGGTCCGGCCGGAGGCCTGCGTCACCGCGGCCGGGACCACCTGGGCGCACGGCTCGAAGGCGTGCGGGCAGCGGTCCCGGAAGGGGCATCCGGTCGGGTAGTCGATCAGGTCGGGCAGTCGACCGGTGAGGTGCACCAGCGGCTGGCCTGGTCGGGGAATGGCCCGGATGAGCGCCTGCGTGTACGGGTGGCGGGGGTCCTTGAGGACCTCCCGGACGGTGCCGTGCTCGATGACCTTGCCGGCGTACATGACGACGACCCGGTCGCAGTACTGCGCGACGACGCCGAGGTCGTGGGTGACCAGCAGCATCGAGCGGTCGTGTTCGCGGACCAGGCGGCGGATGAGGTCCAGGATCTGCCGTTGCACGGTCAGGTCCAGGCCGGTGGTCGGTTCGTCGGCGATCACGAAGGTCGGGTTGAGCAGCATGGCCATGGCGATCACCACACGTTGGGCCATGCCGCCGCTCAACTGGTGGGCGTAGCCGTCGAGGACCCGGTCCGGTCCGGCGATGCCGACGTCGGTGAGCGCGGTGCGGGCCCGGTCCCGGACCTCGCCGTCGGCCTTGACCCCGTGCGCGGCCATGATGGTGGCGAACTGCCGGTGGATGCGCATCACCGGGTTCAGGGCGCTGAACGGGTTCTGGGCGATGAAGCCGATGTCCTTGCCGCGCAGTCGGCGCAGCTCGCTGCGGCGCAGGCCGAGCAGGTCGACACCGTCGAAGCGGGCGGTGCCCTCGACCACCCGGCCGGGCGGTCGGACCAGGCCGAGGATGGACCGGATGGTCACCGACTTGCCGCATCCACTCTCGCCGACGACGCCGACGATCTCGGCCCGGTCGACGTGGAAGTCGACTCCGTTGACCGCGTGGACCAGGCCGTCGGGCGTGTCGAAGCGGGTGGTCAGTCCGCTGACTTCCAGCAGCCGTCCGGCGGATCCGCCGGACGGCGGCGGGGTGGGACGGCTGTCGGGTCGACGTCGGGCGTTGAGCAGGCTCATCGTTGCCTCGCCCGGCCGAAGGTGTCCTGCAGTTCGTCGCTGATGGCGTTGAAGCAGAGCACGGTGAGGAAGATGGCGAGGCCGGGGAAGACCGAGACCCACCACTGGCCGGTCGTCATGTTCTGCGCTCCTGTCTGGATCATCGCGCCCCAACTCGCGTCGGCGGCGTTGATGCCGATGCCGAGGAAGGAGAGCGAGGCGATCACGACGATCGAGTGCGCGACCGCCAGTGACGCCTGGGCCAGGATGATGCCGGTCATGTTCGGCAGGACGTGCCGGAACATCACACGTGGCCCGGTCGCGCCGATGGCGTGGGCGGCCTCGATGTAGCGGCTCTCCCGGATGGTCAGTCCCTCGCTGCGGACCAGTCGGACGAAGCGGGGGACGTTGATGATGGCGATGGCGACCACGACGTTCTCGATGTTGTTGCCCATCAGCGCCACCAGGGCGATGGCCAGGATCAGCAGCGGAAACGCCTGGAAGACGTCGAGGGCCCGGACGACCCGTTCGCCCCACGGTCCGCGGTGCAGGGCGGCCAGCCCGAGCAGCACACCGACCACCAGCGAGATCAGCATGCCGGCGAGGGCCAACGGGATGTCCACCCCGGCGGAGGCCACCAGGCGGCTGAACACGTCGAGACCGAACTTGTCGGTGCCCATCCAGTGCTCGCCGTCGGGGGCGGTGAGGGTGTTGGTGGACGGTTCCGTCGGGTCGTGCGGCAGTGGTGCGAGGTAGGCCGCGGCGAGCATGCTCGTCAGGACGGCGCCGGGCACCCAGAGTCGCCACCGTCGGCGGCCCCGGGGGCGTTTCCTGGTCGTCGGGGCGGTGACCGTGGTGGGGTCGGCGGCCAGGGTCTCAGTCATAGCGCACCCTCGGGTCGAGCGCCGCGACCAGGATGTCCAGCGCGGTGAAGGCCAACAGGGTCCCGAGGCCGGCGGCCAGGATGAAGCCCTGCACGGCCGGGATGTCGAGCTGGAGGATCGAGTCGATCGCCCACTCACCGAAGCCACCCCAGGAGAAGATGGTCTCGATGATGGCCGCGCCGCCGAGCAGCGCGGCGAGCAGGATGCCGCCGTAGGTCAGGATCGGGGTCCGGGCCTGGCGGAAGGCGTACGCGAGGACGGTGCGCTCGCGCAGGCCGCTGGCGCGGGCGAACTCGACCTGTTTGGACTCCAGCGCCGGCACCAGGGAGGCGTAGGTGCTGCGGGCGAAGTACGCGGAGTAGTAGATGCCCAGCGTCAGGACGGGCAGCACGGAGTGCGCCACCGCCGATCGGAAGGTGCCCATGTCCCCGGAGATCAGGGAGTCCAGCAGCAGCGCCCCGGTCACGGTCGGCGGTGGTTCGTCCATCAGACCGAGTCGGCCGACCGGTGCCGGTGCCCACCCGGCGAGATAGAAGAGCAGGTAGATGAGAAGCAGCGCGAGGAAGAAGTCCGGGATGGACTGGAAGGTGGTGACGACGAAGCGCGAGGTGCGGTCGGCCACCGTGCCCTTGCGGTAGGCGCCCAGGGTGCCGAGGCCGATGCCGAGGAGCGCGGCGAGGGTGAGGGAGAGGAAGACCAGTTCCAGGGTTGCCGGGGCGAACCGCAGGATCTCGTCGAGGATGGGCCGGTCGGTGTAGTAGGACGCGCCGAGGTCGCCACGGACCAGGTTGCCGAGGTAGTCGACGAAGCGCTCCCACAGGGGCAGGTCCAGGCCGAGGCGGCGTTCGATCTCGGCCAGTTCTGTCGGGGAGGCGGCCGGTCCGGCGATGACTCCGGCCGGGTTGCCGGGTAGCGCGTTGACCAGCAGGAAGGCCAGCACGATGACGGAGAGCAGGCCGACCGGGAGGAAGAGGATCCGGCGGCGGGCGTATCTGAGGACCCGCATCACGCACCTCCCGGTTCGAGCAGGGTGGTCGCCTCGTCCAGGGTCAGGACCTGCGCGTACTTGGCGTCGAGGTCGAACAGGGCGGCCTGGTGCGGGCGGGGGTCCCGGTCCAGGCAGGCGTCGGCGACGACGAGTGGGACGAAGCCGTGTTGCAGGGCGTCCACCGCGCTCGCCCGGACGCAGCCGCTGGTCGAGGCGCCCGCGATGAGCAGGGCGTCCACGCCCAGGACGCGCAGGGTGCTGGCGAGGCTGGTGCCGAAGAAGGCGCTGGCGTACTGCTTGGTGACGACCGCTTCGTCGGCGGCGGGTGCCAGGATCGGTGGTGCGGCGGCGAGGTGGCTGCCGCGTTCGAAGACCCGCAGGGCGGGCACCTTGCGGGTGAACAGGCCGCCGTCGATCCCGCCGGGGGCGAGTTCGACCCGGGTGTGGATCACCGGGGTGCCGTGGCGTCGGGCGGCGTCGAGCAGGTCGGCGCAGGCCCGCAGGGCGGGTGGGTTCTCGTCACCGGCGTAGAGCGGTGAGGCCGGGTCGAGGTAGGCGCGCACCAGGTCGACGAGCAGGAGCGCGCGGCGGGTGCCGTGTCCCAGGTCGCCGCCGAAGCCGGCGTTGCGGTAGTCCGCGTGGAGGTCATTCACCGTGTCCGCCTCTAGATGACGCCGCTGGCACGCAGTTCGTTGATCTCGGACTTGGCCAGGCCGACGATGTCGGTCAGCACCTGGTCGGTGTGTTCGCCGAGGCGGGGGCCGGTCCATTTGACCCGGCCGGGGGTGCGCGACAGTCTCGGCACGACGTTCTGCATGGGGAACTCGCCGAACTCGGGGTGTTCGACGCGGACGATGGCCTCGCGGGCGGCGAAGTGCTCGTCGTGGAGCATCTCCGGGGCGCGGTAGACGCGGCCGACCGGGACGTCGTGTTTGATCATGACGGCCATCAGGTCCTCGGTGTCGTGCCGGCCCGACCATTCGGCGATGATGTCGTCGAGTTCGCCCTGGTGGTGGCCTCGGGCGGCATGGGTGGCGAAGCGGGGGTCGGTGCTCAGCTCGGTCATGTCCATGGCCGAGGCGAGACGCCGGAAGACGGTGTCCTGGTTGGCGGCGATGAGCAGCAGGCCGCCGTCGCGGGTGGGGTAGACGTTGGAGGGTGCGATGTTCGGCAGGATCGCGCCGGTACGTTCGCGGACGTGGCCGCCCAGCGTGTACTCGGGCAGCAGCGACTCCATCATCGCCAGGACCGCCTCGTAGATCGCCGAGTCGACGACCTGGCCGCGGCCGCTCTGGTCGCGTACGCGCAGGGCCATCACCGCGCCCAGGGCGGCGAAGGTGCCGGCCAGGGAGTCGCCGAGGCTGACGCCCACCCGGCTGGGCGGGGTCTGCGGGTCGCCGACGACGTAGCGCAGGCCGCCCATCGCCTCGCCGACCGAGCCGTAGCCGGGTCGGCTGGAGTACGGCCCGGTCTGGCCGAAGCCGGAGACGCGCACCATGACCAGGCCGGGGTTGTCGGCGGAGAGGTCCTCGTAGCCGAGGCCCCAGCGTTCCATCGTCCCGGGTCGGAAGTTCTCGACGACCACGTCGCTCTGCGCGATCAGCTGCCGGGCGACGGTCTGACCTTCGGGTGTGCGCAGGTCGACGGTGATCGACTTCTTGTTGCGGGCGACGATCGGCCACCACAGCGACTTGCCGTGCGGCTTCTCCTGGCCCCATTCGCGCATCGGGTCGCCCTGGCGTGGCGGCTCGCACTTGATGACGTCGGCGCCGAAGTCGGCCAGCAGTTGGCTGCAGAAGGGGCCCGCGAGCAGGGACCCGAACTCGATCACGCGCACGCCGTGGAGCGGTCCTTCGTGGTGCGTTTCGCTAGACATGGACACCTCTCATAGCAGCCCACCCGAGTGGGTGTTTGTATACAACAGTTCTGCGTCGTCCGCTGTCAACAGCGGTTTCTGTCAGCCAGAGCCAGAGCTGGATCCCGTGGTGGACCTCCGTGCATACAGTGGTGAGTGGTGTGCCATGCCGATCACCCGCCGAGCCGACGGCCGAGCAGCCGCCCGAACGCCAGCGCCGGGGTCACCGCCATTCCCCCGCAGAACGCGGCGCCACTGGTGGCGCCCATGCCGATGGCCTCACCGACGGCGTACAAACCGGCGACGACCCCGCCGTCGTCGCGGCGTACCCGGAAGGCCGGATCGACGTCCAGGCCGCCGAAGCTGCAGAGCAGCGCGGCGGCCGACCGCACCGCGTAGAAGGGCGGCCGGGCCACGCGGTGACCCAGCGCCCGTCGGCCGAGCGGATCGACGCCCCGGTCGACCGCCAGGTGGTACGCCCGCACGGTGCGCCGCAGGCCGTCCGGATCGATGCCCGCCCGCCGGGCCAGGTCGGTGAGATCGTCGGCGACCCAGGCGACGTCCCCCTGCCGCGCCTGGGCGCGGAACCCGTCCGGCCCCCACGCGGGCACCAGGGGTGACCCGGCGTCGACGGCCGCGTCGTCGCACACGATCCAGAACGCGGCGTCCGGCTGGCTCTGCACGGCCCGCTCGTGGCGGGTGACGTCGCCGAGATCCTCGGCCACGAACCGGTCGCCGTCGGCGTTGACCCAGATCTCCCGGGGTGCGCGTTCGGCGGGTGCCAGATGCGCCACCTCGGACCAGAAGTCCACCCGGCCCGGCGTCGAGCGACGTTCGAGCAGGCCGAGGCGGGGGGTGTGCAGGTCGGCGAAGCGGACGGCAGCACCCAACGGCGTGGCCATCTGCATCGCGTCGCCGGTGGACGTGGGCTCGGCGTTGGTCACCAGGCGGGGTGCGCCCGGGGTCACCGCGGAGAAGACCTGCGGGTTGGCCCCGTACCCGCCAGAGGCCAGCACCGTGACACCGGCGCGCAGCTCGCGGTCACCGTCGGGGGTACGCACGACGGCGCCGGTGACGGCACCGCCCTCGGTACTCAGGTGCAGAGCGCGCGAGCGCAGCCGCAGGGTGACCCGGCCGGCGTCCACCTGCGCGGCGAGCAGTGGTCGTAGCGTCTCGCGGATCGAGCGGCCCCGGTCGACGCCCCAGTAGGTGCGGGGTCGGGAGTACGGCGAGTGTCCGTGGTAGAGCACCGGCATGCCGGGGGCGAACGGGAAGCCGTTCTCGTCGAGCCAGTCGACGACGCCGGGTGCCTCGTCGACGGCCAGCCGGATCAGGGCGGGGTCGCCATGGCCGTGCCCGATGCGCTGCACGTCGGCGAAGTGCCGGTCCGGGTCGTCGTCGATGCCGGCGGCGCGTTGCCGGCGGGTGCCGGCGGCGCTCATGTGTCCGGCGGAGACCCGCAGGGTGCCGCCGATGTCGGTGCCGACGTCGACCAGGTCGACGCGGAGCCCGGCCCGGGCCGCCTCGATCGCGCAGGGCAGACCTGCGGTGCCGGCACCGATCACCAGGACGTCGGCGTGGCTGGTCACGGTGCCCGTCCGGATCCGGTGACGAAGGAGACCACGGCGGTGGCGAACTCCTCCGGCACCCGCCACGGCAGTTGCCCGGTGGTGTCGGTCAACTGGATCGACGTCGCGTCCGGGCGGATCTGCCGGGCGATGTCGTCGCAGTGGGCCAGCATGTCGCGGGCCGCGGTGAGCAGCAGCACCGGGCAGGGTGCGGTGCGCAGCGGTGCGGTCGGGTCGTAGCGGAAGGCGGCGCGGTAGGCCCAGTTGTACCGCTCGAACACCGAGGCGATGTTGGCCACCGCGAGGTTGACCAACTCCGGTGGCTGCTCCCAGATGTCCCGGTACCGCGCCCAGAGATCGCGAAGATGCTCACCGGACGGGTCGATCGGCTTGTCCGGCGCCCAGGTGGCCCCCAGCCGTTCCCGTTCGGCCCGGTCGAGCACGAGGCCGGACAGGATCGCGTGGGTGACCCGGCCGGGCGTGGCGAGGTCGGTGACCGCCAGCGCCAGGGAGGCGCCGGTGTGCTGTCCGGCCACGGCGAACTCGTCGATGCCCAGCGCGTCGACGGCGTCGAGCAGCAGGCGCGCGTAGCCGGGGATGTCCGGGGGCTCGGGCGGCGGGTCGGACTGCCCGTAGCCGGGGGTGTCGAAGGCGTACGCGCGCAGTGATCGGCCGAGCGCGGGCATGGCGGGCGCGAAGACGTTGGAGGCCTGCGGCGACTCGTGCAACAGCACGAGCGCCGGTCCCCGGGTGCCGCTGCTCCGGTAGTGGATCTGGGCTCCCGGCGGGCCCACGTATCCGCGCATGTCACTCCCCTCGCTCGGTCGGTGGTGCAGGCGGCGGGGGCCGCCGCTTCGGGGCGGTCGACCGCGCCGACCGTCGCTTCGGGCTAACGCCGGGTGTGGGCGTCGCGGGGCGGTCGGCCTCACCGGTGGTCTCCCCGACCGGGTCCGGCCGGTCGTCGCCACCGGTGACGTCGGGTTCCGGTCCGGCGCCGTCGGGGCGTTCGGCCTCGCGGGGATGCCGGTCCGTCGGTGGGGCGTCCCGGACGAGGTGGGCCGGCACGGCGGGACGGCCGAGGACGGTCGCGACGATCGTGCCGCCGGTCGCCGCGACGGCTCGCCGGGCACTGTCCACCGCCGCCGTCACCGAGGCCATGTCGCCGATGAAGGAGACCGTGACGAGGCCGTCGCCGATGCGGCTGACGCCGATCACCGTCACCTCGGCCGCCTTGGCCATCACGTCGACGGCGACGATCGAGGCAGCCAGTCCGCGCGTCTCGACCATGCCGAGCGCACCCGCATTCCACAGGTCCACGTCAGTCCTTCACATAGTTGACCCACGCCTCGGTCTCCAACCGGTCGACGATCGCGACGATGGTGGAGTCCACGGGCGCCTGGCTGGATTGCCGTTCCGCAAGCCGCGCGGCACTGCCGCACGCGACCAGGACGACCTCGCCCCGGCCCGCGCCGACGGTGTCGACGGCGACGTACGGCTCCACGGCGTGCCCCTCACCCAGGGGCGTGACGACGAGCAGCTTGGCGCCGGTCAGCGTGTCGGCCTTGACGGTGCTGACCACCGACCCGATCACCCGGGCGATACGCATGCCGGATCACCTCGTTCCTCTAGCGCCGGGACCAGGGCGTCTTCTCGAAGGCGAGCCGGACGGCCTGCCGTGCCGACTCGATCTCGGCGTGCAGCCCGGAGACCCACAACCGGCCGAACTGGCCGACGCCCCGCACGTCCACGATCTTGACGTCCGCGGACTTCTCCACCTCGTTGCCGACGGCGGAGATGTAGGCGGCCGGCTGGCACTCCACCACCAGCATCGACTCGCCGGCCACCAGCAGGGAGCCCTTCTTCGACCGGTTGACCAGTTGCGCCTGGTAGGCGTCGATGTTGGAGACCACCTTCGCCGAGACCAGCTCCGCGGGCTGCGCGTCGGCCTCGGTCATCCCGAGCAGGTCGAGGATGGTGCGGCCGGCCTGGCGGACGGCGTCCTGCGACATCGAGTGCAGCTCCGTCATGCCGTACTGGCGCTCGACCACCTGCGAGCCGGGCCGGACCCCGGCGCCCTTCACGGCCGCGTCGACCAGGGCGTACACGTCGCTGCCGGGGGAGATCTCCAGGAAGAGCTGGGACATCCCCTCGACGACCGGGTCACCGGACATCACGCTGCCGAGCAGGGCGGCCATCTGCGGCTGGAGTCGGTCGACGAACGCGTACGTGCGCAGCTCGACCTCGCTGCCGGCCACGTCAGCGCCGACCCACGAGCAGCGAGAGGGTGCCGCTGCGCCGACGTTCGCCGCTCTGCAGGACGCGACCGGTCGGCGTGCTGACCTCCTCGACGCACTCCCGTTTGCAGGACAGCTCCGAGCAGTCGCCGGTGAATCCGGCGTCCCGGGCGGCCTGGAGGAGGTCCATGTCCCGCATCGGGCCCCAGAACGGCTCGTTGTTGTTCCAGGTGTCCCAGTCGATGAGGAACTGCACCAGCGGGTCGAGGCCGGCGTAGCCGGGGAAGTCCGCGTGGATCATCATGCCGCCGGGGGCGAGCAGCCGGTGGCACTCGCGCAGGATGGCGCGTACCGCGTCCGGCGGCACCTCGTGCAGCACGATGTGCGAGACGATCAGGTCGAAGTGCCCGTCCGGGAACGAGGTCGCCTCGGCGTTCTGCTGGGAGAAGTGCACCTTGCGGCCGAGTGACTCGGCGCGGGCATGGCCGTAGCGCAGCAGGGCCGCGCCGACGTCGATGCCGTGCACCTCGGCGTTCGGGTAGGCGTCGACGTAGGGCAGCGTCGAATTGCCCACCCCGCAGCCGATCTCCAGGATCCGCTTCGGGCGGAAGTCCCGGTGGGACTGTTTGAGGTAGTTGTTGACCACGGACTGGCCGTAGTCGTCGTTCAAGGCACCCATCTGGCCCATGGCGTAGACGTAGACGCCCCGGTCGTAGAGGGCGCCGGCGGTGAGGTCGTCCGCCGTGTACTCGCCCCGGTAGCCGCCGGGCATGGCGTGGATGTCGATGCCCCAGAAGTACCAGGGCAGCTCGAAGGCGGGATCCAGTTCGAGGGAGCCGAGCCCCCGTTCGGCCCGCTGCGCGCGGGCGGCCAGGTCGTCCCACTGCCGGGCGATGCTGTCGGCCACCACGTTCCAGAGCAGGTCCTGGCTCGCCCGGCGCACGGAACTCCAGAGCTGGTAGTACGGCTCCGGTTCCATGGCCCGACGGACCGCTTCCCGGTCCCGGGGCGCGACGCCCATCTCCTGCTGGTAGCGGGGGGCGACGCGGTGTGCGTACAGCTCCCGGACCCCGGGGGTCACCTCGGTGGAGATGTGCGACTTCAGTGCCCGGACGAAGTTCTCGCGCGCGAGTTCGTCGTGGTTCTCGCGGGGCAGGACACCGTGCTCCTGCTGCGTCATTTCCCCTCCCCCACCTGTGCGAAGGCCTGCCGGATGACCTCCCGGTAGGACTCCGGGGTCTCCTCCCGCACGATCTCCTCGCGCCACTCGTAGAAGACCCGCAGCACCCGGCCGACGAACGCCGCCGCCTCGGTGTCGCGGGCCTGTGCGTCGTCGCCGGAGACCGTGTACGCGTCCACCGCGCCGCGCTCGACCACCCGCCGGTCGGCGAGAAGCTGTTCCAGCGTCGTCAACCGTTCCCGCAGCACCCACACCTCGGAGGAGAGGGTGACCACGGTCGAGACGAGGGCCTCCATGCCCGGCTCGGCGAAGAACTGCGGGCGGGCGCCCTTCGCCTTCTTGGGCAGCGGCTGCCCGGGCAGTGGTTGGGCCTGGTCGGGACGGCCCACACCCGGTCCGCCGAACGCCCCCAACGCCTTGAGCGTCTCGTTGGCGACCGTCGAGGCGTCGGCGTCCGGGTTCGCCGACAGCACGGCGGCGGCGACGGTACGGAGAGTCCGTTCCGCCTGTTCCTCGGCGCTGGTGCAGCCGCACGAGCAGTCGTCGGCGTCGCCGCATCCGGCGCCCGTGCCGCCGGTGGGTGCCGGTGGCGCGGGCGTCGGCGGTGGCGCGTCCTGTCCTGCTCGGCGGAGCGCGATGCCCAGGTTGCGGGCGAGGTCCTCCGCGTGCGGCGAGATCAGGTCACGCGCGCCCAGAAGGATTTCGCGCGGCCCGGTCGACCGGGCGACGTCTTCGATATCGACCGCAGTCCATACCCGACTCATGTATCAACTCCTTCGACGAGCACGCGGCGCCCTGTTCAGGCCTTGGTTCCGCCCCGGGTGGCCCCGGTCGGCAGGATCGCCTCGACCTCGCCGTGCGGGCGCGGGATGACGTGCACGGAGACGACCTCACCGAGCCGGGAGGCGCTGGCCGCTCCGGCGTCCGTGGCGGCCTTGACCGCGCCGACGTCGCCGCGCACGACCACGGTGACCAGGCCACCGCCGACGTACTCGGTGCCCACCAGCACGACGGTGGCGGCCTTGACCATCGCGTCGGCGGCTTCGATCGCCGCGACCAGGCCACGGGTCTCGATCATTCCGAGCGCGGACATCTGCAGGTCAGCCATGACAGTTCTCCTCCGGTAGTTCGTCGGCGGACGGGTGTCCGCCGGTGTTGTGGGCCTTGCTGGTCCGGCTCATCGCCCGGTCACCTGCCGGGCGATGCGGTGCACGAGCACCTCCAGTGGGGTGCGGGGGGTCGTCTGCGGACGTGCTTCGGTCGCCCGTTGACGACCGGGTGCCGCCGACGATGTGCTGCCGGGTCCGGT
The DNA here is from genome assembly GCF_053589795.1 of Micromonospora sp. NPDC003241. NCBI lineage: Bacteria > Bacillati > Actinomycetota > Actinomycetes > Micromonosporales > Micromonosporaceae > Micromonospora > Micromonospora sp. NPDC003241. The sequence continues at coordinate 116,970 of NZ_JBSFSO010000017.1, forward strand.
GCCGCCGGTGGCCTGCGCCGGGGCGCGGGTGGGTGCCGGGTCGCGGGGCGGTTCCAGGCCGGTCTCGGTGCGGCACCGGGCCCGCAGTTCGTCGACCGTGCCGCCGCGGTGGAACCGGGGCAGCTCCGACCGGTTCGCGGCGATCTCGGCGCGGAGTCTGCGGGTCTGGTCGTCGTCGACGCGGTCGCCGACCAGGACCACCCCGTAGCGGCGGGCGCCCTCGACGGTGACCAGTCCCCGTTCGACGTCGTGGCGCACCTGGTCCGGGTCGCGCTCCAGTGGGTCGCCCCACCCGCCGCCACCCCAGGTGACGAAGTGCAGCAGGTCGCCGGGGCGCACGCCGACGTGGTCGCACTTGGCCGGCACGGTCTGCTGCGATCCGTCGGCCCGTTCCAGGATCTTCGTGCCGCGCTGTCCCGGCTCGCCGCCCAGCACGCCCCAGGGTTTGGTGAACCAGCGGTCGTCGTGGATGGAGACCTCGCCCGGTTCGAGGAACCGGTAGCCCACCCGGATGCCGTTGCCGCCCCGGTGCTTGCCGGCGCCACCGGAGTCCGGGATCGACTCGTAGGACTCGATGCGCAGCGGGTAGTACGCCTCCAGGTACTCGTTCGGCACGTTGGTGAACGAGGGCCACATCGAGTGGCCGTCGAAGCCGTCGCCGATCGGTCGGGCGGGTACCCCGCCGAAGCCGATCTGGTAGAGCTGGAACCAGGTGCCGGAACGGTCCAGGCCGGAGTACATCAGGTGTGGGCTGGACGAGAAGCCGGCCGCGCAGAGGAAGTCCGGCTGGCACTGGCCGAGCAGCCCGGCCAGGACGTCGAAGAGCCGTCCCAGGGCGTGCGTACGGCAGGACAGTGCCGCCGGGCGTCGGGGCTTGAGCAGGCTGCCCTCGGGGATGCGGACGTCGACCAGCGGATAGAACCCGTCGTTGAACATGATCAGCGGGTCGACGGCCATGATGGTGTACACGCCGAAGAACATCCGCAGCACGTTCTCGTTCAACAGGAAGTTGATCGAGCCCTCGGCCTGGTCGCTGGTGCCGCTGAAGTCGAGCACCACCCGGTCGCCGTCGCGCCAGAGCGTGCACCGGATCCGGAAGGGTCCGGTGCCGCGCCCGTCGTCGTCGATGTAGTCCTCGAAGGTGACCGGCTGTTCGGGGACGACCTGCCGGAACAGCTTCGCCATGGCCTGCCGGTTGCGTTCCAGCAGCAGGTCCAGCGTCGCCAGGTAGGTGTCCAGGCCGAAGCGCTCGCACAGTTCCCGGACCCGGGTCTCGGCGGTCCGGCAGGAGGCCAGGACCGCGTTGAGGTCGGCCCGGTTCCAGTTGGGCAGGCGCACCTGGTTGAGGACGGTGTCCAGGAGCTGCTGGTCGAGCGTGCCGCCGCGGAACAGTTTCACCGGCGGGACGATGACGCCCTCTTCGTAGATCGACACCGCGTCGGTCGGGAGGCTTCCAGGGACCTTGCCGCCGACGTCGCTCATGTGGCCGAACATCGCCGCCCAGCCGACGAGCGTGCCGTCGGCGTAGATCGGCAGCAGCACCAGCCAGTCGTTGGCGTGGCTGATCGCGCCGTCGCAGGCGTACGGGTCGGAGGTGAAGAAGACGTCGCCCTCCTCCACCGTGCCGTCGTAGCCGGAGAGGAAACCGTCGATGAAGGAGCCGAACTGTCCGGCGACCATCCGACCCTTGCGGTCGGCGATCAGCGGGAAGGCGTCGTTCTGTTCCCGGATGCCCGGGGACATCGCGGTGCGCAGGACGACCGCGTCCATCTCGAACCGGGCGTTGCGCAGGGCGTTCTCGACGATGTCGAGCACAGCGGTCTCGACGTCGACCGGACGCGGCGACCGGGTCGTCTCGACGATGACGGCACTCATCGGGGCCCCTTCTCCTCGGCGGGCAGGATGAGCAGGTTGCCCAGCCTGTCGACGCGCGCGACGCAGCCCGGCAGGACCAGGCTGGTGGAATCCATCTCGACCACGATCGCGGGACCGCGCAGTTCGTCGCCGGCGCGCAGGGCGGTGCGGTCGTAGAGGGCGGCCTCCTGCCAGCCGCCGTCGACGTACACGCGCTGGCCGCCGATGACCGCGCGGGAGGCGTCGTGGTCGCCCGACTCGATCTCGACGGGTCGGATCCGTTCGGCGTCGGAGACCCCCACCGCGCGGATGTTGACGATCTCGTGCTGCTCGTCGAGGGCGAAGCCGAACAGGCGTCGGTGGGCCTCGTCGAAGCCGTCGCGCAGCGTGGGGATCAGCGGCCCCTGGCCGGTTGCCGGGACGCTGACGGGGACCTCGAAGCCCTGCCCGTGGTAGCGCACGTCGGCCTCGAAGCGGACCGTGCGGGCGTCGGCGGGTACCTCGGCCCGGTCGAACTCGGTGTCGATCTGGGTGGCCAGGTCGGTGAACTCGCGGCGCAGCAGCGCCTCGTCGAGGTCGTCGAGCGGGCGGACCAGTGACTTGTTCGCCTCGGCGCGGACACCGGTGGAGGCGTCTCCGTAGGCGCAGAGCACCCCCGGGGACTGCGGGATCACCACCGGCCACGAGCCGAGGAGTCTGGCCAGGGCGTTGGCGTGCAGGGGGCCCGCGCCGCCGAACCCGAAGAGGGCGAAGCGTCTCGGGTCGTAGCCGCGTTGCACCGAGACCAGTCGGAGGGCGCCGAGCATGTTCTCGTTGACGATGTCGATGATCGCGGCGGCGGCGGCCTCCACCGTCACGCCGAGTCTGGTCGCCACGGTGCCGACTGCGGTGCGGGCCTTGTCGACGTCGAGGGGCATCGCGCCGCCGAGCAGCGCGTGCGGCAGGTAGCCCAGCACGACGTTGGCGTCGGTGACCGTGGGCAGCACGCCGCCGCGACCGTAGGTGGCCGGGCCGGGTAGCGCGCCGGCGCTGGCCGGGCCGACCCGGAGTGCGCCGGTCAGGTCGGGGACGTGGGCGATGGAGCCGCCGCCGGCGCCGACGGTCTGCACGTCGATCGAGGGCGAGCGGACGGCGAGGTCGGCCACGGTCGTCTCGCGTCGGATGACCGGGGTGCCGTCCTCGATCAGGGCGACGTCGGTGGAGGTGCCGCCCATGTCCAGGGTGAGCAGGTCACGGAAGCCGGCGGCCGGTCCCAGGGCCACGGCGGCGGCGACGCCGCCGGCCGGGCCGCTCATCAGCAGGCTGACCGGGATGTCCTCGGCCCGTTCGAAGGTCATCAGTCCGCCGTCGGAGCGCAGCACCCGGCGGTCGCCGACCAGGCCCTCGGCGACCAGTTTGCTGCTGAGGTTGCGCAGGTAGGCGCCGACACCGGGGCGGACGTAGGCGTTGGCGACGGTGGTGAGGGTACGTTCGTACTCGCCCAGTTCCGGTAGGACACCGGCGGAGGTGGAGACCGGTACGCCGGGTGCCTCGGAGGCGGCGATCTCGGCGGCCCGCTGTTCGTGGGCGGGGTTGGCGTAGGAGTTGACGAAGCCGATGGCCAGCGCGTCCACACCCCGGTCGACCAGGTCGCGGACGGCGGCCCGCACGGCCGTCTCGTCCAGCGGGTCGATCTCGGTGCCCCGGGCGTCCAGTCGGCCCCGGACCTCGCGGACGTCCTCCAGTGCGACCAGTTCGGCGGGTCGGTCCCAGACGATCCAGCCGCCGAGTCCCCCGGGCACGAACGACCTGGCGATGTGCAGGACCTGCCGGTAGCCGACGGTCACGATCAGGCCGACCCGGGCGCCCCGGCGTTCGAGGACGGCGTTGGTCGCCACGGTCGTGCCGTGCAGGAACTGGCGGATGTCGGCCGCGCGGGCGGTGGCGTCGGCGAGGACCCGGGTCACGCCCTCGACGACGCCGACGGACTGGTCCTGCGGCGTGGAGGGCACCTTCGTGCGGCGGGTCCGGCCGGTCGCCTCCTCGATCAGAAGGACGTCCGTGAACGTGCCACCGACGTCGACTCCAAGTCGGTACATCAACGACCTGCTTTCTCGGGTACGTCAGCTGTCTCGGAACGTCGTCGCCGGCGGGTCCGACCGTGGGCCCCGCCGGTCGGCGTCCCCGGCGTGTGCACCGGGGACGCCGGCCGGGTCAGGAGACGGAGATGTCGTAGTAGTTGACGTGGCCCTGGGAGTAGCTGACGAAGCCGGTCACGCCGTCGCGGAAGGCGTAGAACTTCTGGGAGTCGACCAGCGGGATGGCCGGCATGTCCCCCACCATGAAGTCGTTGACCTGCTTGACCAACGCCTCCCGCTCGGGGCCGGGCTGGGTTTCGAGGATCTGCCGGGACAGCCCGTCGACGGTCGGGGAGCTGTAGTTCTGCAGGTTGGTGAGTCCACCGGTGGAGTAGAAGACCTGCAGGTAGTAGGCGGGGTCGGGCACCAGCGGGGTGCTGGTGGCCAGCCAGCTCTGCAGCTTGCCCTCGCGCTTGGCGGCGTCGAAGTCCGCGCCGGAGGCGACGTTGTTCAGTTTGACCTCGATGCCGACCTTGGCCAGTTGCGACCGCAGCAGGACGGCCACCTGTTCGCTGTGCGCGCCGACGTTGGCGGCGTTGTAGGCCAGTTCCATCGGGAAGCCGTTGGGCAGGCCGGCCTCGGCCAGCAGTTGCTTGGCCCGGTCGATGTCGTGGGTGAGGGGCTGCGCCGCCGCCGGAGCGCCGAAGTCGTCGTGGATGAAGTCGCTCGACGCGGTGGAGTAGCCCTGGTAGGCGGATTGGACGATCGCGGCGCGGTCGACGGCGTAGGAGATGGCCTCGCGGACCCGCTTGTCGTCGAAGGGCTCGGCCTTGAGGTTGGGCACCAGGACGTCGATGTTGGGATAGAGCACCCGTTCGAGCCGGACGCCGTTGCTGTTCTCCAGCGAGGAGAGCTGGTCGAAGGTGAGCGCGCTGGCGACGTCGACCTGGCCGCTCTGGGCCAGTTGGAGCCGGTTGGAGGTGTCGGCGACGGCACGCACCACCACGTCGGTCACCGTGGGCGTACCCCGGAAGTAGTTCTTGTTGGCGGTGAGCCGGACTTCCTTGCCCGGGTCGAACGAGCGCACCTCGTACGGGCCGAAGGTGGCGGTGTTCTCGCCCAGCCACTTGTAGGCGTACGGATCGTCGGTGGTGGCGTGCTTCTTGGCCTCGACGGAGTCGTAGATCGTCATGAAGAAGGTGCTCAGGATCGAGACGCTGACCGCGTTCGGCTGGGCGACGTTGATCGTGACGGTCCGGTCGTCGGTGACGGTGACCGGGTTCTCGATGTCCCATCCGCCGATGCCCATGAGGATCTTGGCAATCGGTACGCCTTCGCTGTTGACCATGCGGTCCACGGACCACTTCACGTCCTCGGCGGTGAGGTCGTTGCCGAACTGGCTCTTGGCCTCGCGGAGGGTGAAGGTCATCTGCTTGCGGTCGTCGCTGAGCTCCCAGGACTCGGCGAGCTCGGGCTCGATCTGGTCCGGGGTCTGCAGGGTCGTCGCGCCGGCCTCGGGCTTGGTGAAGCGCACGAGGGTCCCGGAGATGTTGGGTAGCAGGTCGATCGAGATGAAGCCCTGGTAGCGCTCGGAGTCGAGGCTGGAGACCACTCCGGGCGCGGCGACGGTCAACGCCTGGCTGCTGCCGGCGTCGGCGTCGTCGCCGTCGTTTCCACTACAGCCCGCGACAGCCAGGCTCGTCACGGCGAGCGCCGCCACGGCCCGCATCCGAACGGAAGTCGTTCCCATGCCGACACCTCCACATTGTGTGCAAGGTTGCTTTATCAGGCGTGCTTGACTTGGTGAAGCGGATCACAGGATGCGATGTTTGTATACAGGTTGCCGGCTGTCAAGGCTTCGTTCAGCCAGATCGGGGTCACCCCGACCGGCCAGGCGCGACCAGCCGACGGCCAGCACCGCGGGCACCCGCTCGCGCCGGAGCGCGCGCACCCCTGCCAGGCTTTGCATACATGGACTTTGCGACACCCTAGCGCCGCGCAGGGTCTAGAGCCACTAGCTGCGAAGCCAGCGCGAGTGCCACTCACGGACCTAGACGACCTCCGACGGATTACATACAATCCTGCGTCAACTGAAGGAGGTCACCGTGACTCATGCCGGCAAGCGACGGGTCATCATCGATCAGGTGCCGCAGCGCGTGTGGCGGGCAGCGGGCCTGCCCTTCGGACTTCTCACCCGCCAGATCAACGCCGACCCGGAGACCGGGGCGCAGACGCTGGTCGTCGACGTCCCACCCGGCTGGCACATGCCGGCGCACTGGAACGCCGCCGACCTCGAACTGCTGGTCCGCGACGGCGACCTGACCATCGCCGGGCGCGAGTGCCGCCCCGGGCACTACCTCTTCCTGCCCTCCGGCACCGAGCTCGGCCCGATCTCGTCGGAGCACGGCGCTACGTTGATCTTCTGGACCGACTCCCCCTTCGAGGTCCGCACCGACACACCACCGGCACCGTCGACACCGCTCGGCGAGACCGTCGACATCTTCGACAAGGCGAACTGGCGACCGGTGCGGGAGGCGTTCGCGGGGGTCACCGACACCAGCAGCCACGGCGACCTGGAGGTGCCCACGCAGTGCATCCGGCTGCGCAAGGTCGAGGAGAGCGGCAAGGACACCATCCTGTTCGTCCTGCCCCGGAGGTTCACCAAGACCGCGCTGGAGTTCCACCACAGCACCGAGGAGATCTTCTTCCTCGGCGGCTGGTGCGCCACCGACCCGGAGCACGTGTACCACGCCGGCGAGTACCTGTGCTGGGAGCCCGGCGTCATCCACGGCGTGGTCACCGGTTGGGAGGCCATCTGCCTCTCCAAGCACCACGGGCCCCTGACCAGCCCGCAGATCCCCCTCGGCGCCACCAGCCTGGACGCCGAACGGTGACCCGTTTACCCCACGACGGTCACCGCCGCAGCACACCGGGGTCGCCGCGTCCGCCGTTCGTCGTGCGCCGCGACGAGCTGGAGTACGAACTGATCTCCGCCCTCAACCACAACCCGCACGACGAGGGACTGGTGCACCGTCTCGTCGACCGGGACACCACCGGCGATCCGGAGTGCGAGTTCCTGACCGGCGTCTACCGCATGGAACCCGGGATGAGCCACCCGCTGCACCTGCACGCCGACTCCGCCGAGTTCTACTACGTGCTGGCCGGTACGGCCCGGTTCACGCTGGCCGACGAGGAGTTCGAGGCGGGACCGGGCACCGCGATGTACATCCCCGCCGGCGTCGCCCACGCGATCGAGACCGGCAGCGCCGACGGCATGGAGCTCGTGTACTCCTTCAGCACCCCTGACCTGCGGGGAATCGGCACCAGGTGGCTCTAGGCCGATATCGGGCCCGGACCCATCGCACATCGACGCAATCGTGGATCGACGAAGGAGACGAGGGTGCGCAGCATCGAACATTGGATCGCCGGGGCGTCCGTCGCCGGCAGCGGGTACGCGACCGTGTACCAGCCCGCGACCGGCCGGCCCCAGGCACAGGTCGCGATCGGCGCCCAGCCCGAGGTCGGCCGGGCCGTCGCGGCGGCGGCCCGGGCCTTCGAGTCGTGGGGCGACGTGTCCCTGTCCCAGCGCGCCAAGGTCCTCTTCCGCTTCCGTGACCTGGTCGAACGGCACGAGGACGAGTTGGCGAGGCTGGTCACCGCAGAACACGGCAAGACCGTCGAGGACGCGCGTGGTGAGGTGATCCGGGGCCGGGAGGTCGTCGAGTTCGCCTGCGGCATCCCGCAGCTACTCAAGGGCGCCTACTCCGACCAGGTCTCCACCGGTGTCGACTCGTACTCGCTGCGCGCGCCGCTCGGGGTGTGCGCCGGCATCACCCCGTTCAACTTCCCGGTGATGGTGCCGATGTGGATGCACCCCATCGCCATCGCCTGCGGCAACACCTTCGTGCTCAAGCCCAGCGAGCGCGACCCGTCCGCGTCGAACCTGGTCGCGCAGCTCTACGCCGACGCGGGCCTGCCCGACGGTGTCCTCAACGTGGTGCACGGCGGCAAGGAGGCGGTCGACGCGCTGCTCGACCACCCGGACGTCGCGGCGGTGTCGTTCGTCGGCTCCACCCCGGTCGCCCGGCACGTGCACCAACGCGCCGCCGCCTCCGGCAAACGGGTGCAGGCGTTGGGCGGGGCGAAGAACCACGCCGTGGTGCTGCCCGACGCCGACCTGGCCGAGGCGGCACGGCAGATCACCTCCGCGGCGTACGGGTCGGCCGGACAGCGCTGCATGGCGATCTCCGCCGTGGTCGCGGTCGGCGCCGCCGGGGACGAACTGGTCGACCTGCTCAGGCGGGAGGCCACGGCCATCGTGGTGGGCCCCGGCGACCAGGAGTCGTCCCAGATGGGTCCGGTGGTCACCGACGAGGCACGCGACCGCGTCATCACCTCCGTGGACGGTGCGCAGAAGGCCGGCGCCACAGTGGTCGTCGACGGTCGGGACCTGCGGGTGGACGGCCACGACGACGGATACTTCGTCGGCCCGTGCCTGCTGGACCGGGTCACTCCCGACATGGACGCGTACCAGCAGGAGATCTTCGGACCGGTCCTGGTGGTGCTGCGGGCCGAGAGCCTGGACGAGGCGATCGGGATCATCAACGCCAACCCGTACGGCAACGGCACCGCCCTGTTCACCTCCGCCGGAGCGGCGGCCCGCCGCTTCGTGCGTACCGTTTCGGTCGGCATGGTCGGGGTGAACGTCCCACTGCCGGTGCCGATGGCCTACCACTCCTTCGGCGGCTGGAAGGCGTCGCTCTTCGGCGACACCCACATCCACGGCCAGGAGGGCGTGGCGTTCTACACCCGCGGCAAGGTCGTCACCAGCAGGTGGCCGGGCACCACCCCGACGGCCCGCCCGGACTTCCACTTCCCCACCGCCACCTGACCGGCGAGCGTCGACCGGCGCGAGCTTCCCGACGCCGGTCGGCGCATCTCGCCGTCGGCCGGTCTGCCTGCGTCAATGCATGCCGGCAGCGGCTATGGCGCGGACGTCCCGGGCGGTGCAGTGGCGCGGTTGATGGCGGCCTCGACCGCCGTGCCGATGCGGCTCAGGGCCGCGATGTCGCCAGGTTCGAGCTGGTCGATCAGGTACTCGCGGACCGCCGCGACGTGTCCCGGCGCCGCGGCCACGACGACCTGGTAGCCGGCCTCGGTCAGGGTCGCGGTGGTGGCCCTGCCTGCGCCGGGGATCCGGGAGCGCGCGAGCAGTCCGCGTTTCTCCAGTCGACCGACGACGTGCGACAGGCGGGACAGCGATGCCGCTGTCCGCGCTGCCAGACGACTCATCCGCATCGTGCGCTCCGGCTCCTCGGACAGCACGGAGAGCACCATGTACTCGAAGAAGGTCAGCTGGGACTCGCGTTGCATCCGCGCGTCCAGGGCAGCCGGCAGGCTAATCATGATGGCGGAGTTGGCCAGCCATGCCGCCCGCTCGTCGTCACTGAGCCACCGGGTTCCGGTGGACCTCGCCGCTGCCCCTTCCCTGGTCATGAGGGCACCTTACCGGCGACTTGTTGACGCTTCAAGTTCGGGCGGGTAGAACTTGAAGCGTCAAAAAATCGCCGGATGGGCCAGGCGAAAAGAAGGGGGGTGGAACACCGAAAGAAAAACACCACAAAGGGCAGATAGGAAAA
>NZ_JBSFSO010000018.1:0-118853 GCF_053589795.1 Micromonospora sp. NPDC003241
TGACGATCGCGGCGATCAGCAGACCACCGAAACCGCCCTCGGCGAGGCCGAAGTTCCAGCCGGAGTAGTCACCGGAGATCACATAGCTCACGCCGAGACCGGCCAGCAGCACCCAGCCGGCCGAGCCGGAGCGCAGGGTGCGTTTGGCGAGATAGTCGTCGGCGGGCGTCTCCGCACCCGTGCCTCGAGCTTGTCCTCGGGGGTGGCCGCCTCGGCGCCGATCTTGGCCGCGCGGCCGCCGCGGGCGTCGTTGCCGAGCCAGAAGTCACGGACCGCGCCCGCCTCGGTCGGCAGGGCGACGAACGGCTCGTCGAGCAGATCGGCGAACTCGATCGTCTCCTGCTCGGCGAGCGGGTGGTTCTCGGGGAGCAGCACCCAGCGCGGCTCGGTGCGCAGCACCTGCCAGCGGTAGCGGTTGGGGTCGGGCAGCGGCAGCCACACCAGGGCCAGGTCGGCCTGTCGGCCCGCCAGGCCGCTGGACGGGTCGTTCCAGGAGGCGGCGTGCAGGGCCAGGCGGTGGCCGCTGGCGCTCTCCAGGTCGTTGAGCAGGCCGCGGCCGAGGGCCGACTGAATGCCCACGCGCAGCACTTCACCGGCTTCCTGCAGGGAGACGTTGGTCACCTCCCACAGCTCCAGGATCTTGCGGGCGCCTTCGAGCAGTTCCTTACCGGCGACGGTCAGGGCGACACTGCGCTGGTTGCGGTCGAACAGGACCACGTCGAGCTGGCGTTCGAGCTGGCGGATCTGGCGTGAGAGCGTCGGCTGAGCGATGTGCAGCCGCTGGGCGGCGTTGGTGAAATGCAGTTCCTCAGCGACGGCGACGAAATACCGCAGATCGCGCAAATGCGGGTCCATAGCACCTTGCTATCAGAATCGGTCGGGAAATTCCAGCCAAAACGGGCAAGGAAGTTCGCGTAAGTGGATCAAAACAGTCACCAGGTTGGTATCGCACAGCATATGGCCTGACATGGTGCGCTGCATCATTGAGGCGTCATTTGTGGACAAGCACCGGGCGACGACCGGTGGATGTGTGACTGCTGGGCGGTTGACCAGCGGAAATGCGTCCGGGCTCACACGATTCGGTGGGGTGTGGCGTGCGCCCCGGCGACCGCCCGGCGGTGGCCCGGGTGCTGCGCTCCACCCGGCCCGGCTACACCCTGGACGTGCCGCCCGACGCGGTGGACACCGTCCGCTTCGAGCAGGACGTCCGCCGGGCCCGCGCGGCCCGCGCCCAGGCGGACCTGACCGGCTCGCTCTACCTGTTCCAGAGCAGCCTCGCCCGCTGGTCGGGACGGGCGATGCACGAGGCCACCGGCCCGCTGGCCGAAGCCGAACGGATCCGACTGACCGAGCTGCGCCAGGACGTCCGGGAGGAGGCCACCGGCGTACGGCTGCTGCTCGGCGACATCGAGAACGTCGTCGCCGAGCTGCGTTGGATGCTGGCCGAGCACCCGATGCGGGAGCGGTTGTGGGAGCTGCTGCTCATCGCGTTGGGGCAGACGTCGCGGCGGGCCGAGGCGCTGACCGCCTTCCAGGACGCCCGGACCACCCTGGCCGACCGGCTCGGGGTCGAGCCGGGGCATCGCCTCCAGGACCTGCACCGCCGGCTGCTGCGCAGCGAGCCGGTGACGGTGTGGCCCTGGTGGGAGCGGCGCGTGCCGGTGTAGGCACCGGCTGCGCGCTCAGGGCTCCGCGACGGCGGCGGGGGTGAGGACGAAGAAGGCGTCCCGCCCGGCGTCACCGGCCTGCGGCGGTCGCCAGGTGTCGACGTCCAGCCCGCAGTCCCGGATCACCGCCACGAACTGCCGCGAGCGCTGCACGTCGTAGATCTGCACGAGGATCCGCCCCCGCGCGGTGAGCATGCCCGGCAACCGGCGCAGCAGCTCCGCCGCCTCCGGCACGGACAGGTAGTAGATGACCTCGCGCAACAGGATCGCGTCGTACCGGTCCGGAGGCGTGTAGGTGCGGATGTCGGCCACCGCGTAGGACGCGTCCGGCCGACGCAGCGCCCGGGCCGTGCCGATCGCCCGCCGGCTGATGTCCACCCCGTGGTAGTGCCGGTAGCGGCCCCGACGCAGCGCCAGATTGACGCTGGTGCCGCAGCCCAGGTCCAGGATCGCCGGTTGCGGTGCCCACGTCTCGATCAGCGACAGCGGCACGCCGCCGTCGCCGGCCTCGTCGAGGTAGCCCCACATCCCCAGCGCGTACTGGGCGTCCCAGAGCACCGCGTTCAATCGTGGACTGCGCCGCACCAGCGCCCGGACCGGTGCGCCCAGCAGCCCCGCCGTCGTCCGAAGTCTCGACACGTCCCTCACCGACCTCCTCCGCCGGACCCACCCGGCGGCTGCCGACAGCTCACCCCACCGACGCCGACCGCTCGACCGGAACCGGCCCGGCGAGCAGCGGCCCGCCACGCCGCAACCGGCGCCGGTGCAGGTACTGGGCCAGCAGCAGCCCTCCCCCACCGACGGCCACCTCACTGAGCGCGCAGACCAACCGGCTGACCAGCACCACCGGGGTGGCCACGGCCACTGGCAGCACGGTGGACAGCCCGAGCATCAGCACCGCCTCCCGCACCCCCAGGCCGTCCGGGGCCACCACCACGGCCAGCCCGGCGACGGTCGCGGCGGCGAACCCGGCCACGCAGACCAGGTACGACCGCAGCGGCGGCGCGCCGGCCGCCACCGCGAGCAGCCACAGGTGGTGCCCGGAGACGAACCAGGACAGCGACTGCGCGGCGACGGCCCGCCGCAGGCCCGCCGGGGTGGCGCGCACCTGCGGCGGCGGACGCCGCAGCAGCCGGGTAGCCAGGACCAGCGCCTTGTCGAGCAGGTCCGGCCGGACCACGAGCACGAGCAGCGGGACGCTGGCGAGCAGCAGCCACCAGGTGGCGCCGGACAGCACCGCCGGACCGGCCGCCACTCCCAGCGTCATGCCGGTCATCGCCACCACCGCCCAGCTCAGCAGGAACACCCCGGCCAGCCGGACCGGCCCGACCTCGATCTCCCGCCCCATCCGCAGCAGCACCGGGAGGGCGACGAACCGGCCGGGCACGAACTTGGTCAGGAACCCCACGAAGAACAGCCGGTACGCGGTCCACTTGTCCACCGGCGCGCCGAGGTCGACGAAGATGGCTCGCCACGACGCCACCCCCAGCAGCAACCCGACGGCGTTGACCAGCAGGGCCGCGCTGACCGCCGCGCCCACCCGCCACGGATCGAGACGACCGGCCAGCGTCGCCACCGGCGTCCAGTCCTGGGAGCGGACGAAGAGCACCAACCCGATGGTCAGCGCCACCACGAACGCGACGGTGAAGGCCCGGTTGAGCCACCGCCACCAGCCGCCGCTCACCGGCGCGATCCCACGGTGGCCGGGCGGCAGTCGCGGCCGCGTACCCGGCGGGTCAGCGCGGCGCAGATCCCCAGCCCCATCCCGACGAACTCGGTCAGGTGGGTGAGCAGCCGCATCCCGGCGGCGAAGAGCGCGAACCGGGGACCACGGTGCCGGGCCGCGAACGCCAGCAGGTCCCGGTCGGCCACCCCGACGGCCACCAGCAGCGCCAGCGGCAGCGCCACCAGCCCGGGCGCGACCAGGGCCAGCGGCGCGGTGGCCACGGCCAGCCCGGTGCCGGCCATGCCGACCACCGCCGCGACGTCGACCCGGTGCGGCGGGCGTCCGGCGGCGACCGGCGGCTCCCAGCGGGCGGCCACGACCGCGTCGGCGTACGTCACCGCGCGGCGGAACAGTTCCGACAGGTACGGCCGGAGCCGGTCCACGTCGTCGTGGCGGCCGACCATCTCGGCGCTGACCCGGATCTCGTAGCGCGCCGGCAACCGGGTGCCGAACTCCACGTCCTCGGCGTCACGCAGCCGCTCGTCGAAGCCACCGACCTGCTCGAAGACCGTCGTCGGCACGGCCGTCAGCGCGAACATCGTGGTGGACGTGACCCCGGTGGCCCGCCGTCGCCAGAAGTGCTCGAACAGCGTCTTGTACGCCTCGACCGGCCCGTCGTCGTAGAGCGGACGCAGGTCGTAGATGCCCTGCACCACCCCGCAGTCCGGATGCTCCCGGAGTACGCGTACCGCCGCGGCCAGCGTGCCGGGGGCCAGGGCGACGTCCGAGTCGACGAAGAGCAGCACGTCACCGGTGGCCCGGGCTGCTCCGGCGTTGCGGGCCGCCGACACTCCCCCGTTCACCGGCAGGGCCAGCACGGTGCAGCCGAACCCGGCGGCGATCCGCCGGGACCGGTCGGTGCTGGCGTCGTCGACCACGATCACCTCGGCCGGCGACACGGTCTGCGCGTACACCGCCGACAGGCAGTCGCCGAGGGTCCGCTCCTTGTTGTAGTTGGGCACCACCACGGACACCCTCACCGGCCCCACCTCTCGTCGCCGCCGGCCCGGGCACCGTCCGGCCGCCACGCCAACCAGCCCAACGCCGCGTACCCGACGAGCACGTACAGGTTGCTGTGCAGCAGTTGCCAGCCGTGGAAGTGCAGGTCGACGCCGAGCAGCCCGATCACCGTCCAGGCGGCGCTGGCCACCAGCGCGGTCCAGAGCAGCACCGCGACCGTGACGGCGTACCGGTTGCGTCGGCCGCGCACCATCAGCAGCACCAGGGCCGGTACGCACCAGACCCAGTGGTGGTGCCAGGAGATCGGCGAGACGAGCAGGCCGGTCGTCGCAGCCGCCAGCGCACCGAGGAGTTCGTTCCCGGCGCGGACGCAGCGGACCGCCACGACCAGCCCGGCCACCGCGGTCAGCGCCGCCAGCGGCAGCCAGACCGCCCGCACGTCGGCGGTGTCGCCGATCCGGGCCACCGCGCCGTGCAGCGACTGGTTCAACACGGTCCGGGGATCACCGGTGACCCGGGCGGTGTCGAACAGGCCACCGCCGAAGAACCGGACCGAGTCGACCGGCCGCCAGGCCAGCCCGAGCCCGACGGTGGCGGCGAACGCCGCCAGCGCCACCCCGGCGGCCCGCCAGCGACGCAGGCAGAGCAGGTAGACCACGAACAGCAGCGGGGTGAGTTTGATCCCGGCCGCGACGCCGACCCCGAGGCCCCGCCACCGGCTGTCCGGATCGCCGGTCAGGTCCAGCAGCACCAACAGCGCCAGGAACAGGCCCACCTGGCCGACCTGGAGGTGCCCGGCCACCGGGAAGACCGGCAGCACCACGACCGTGCCGAGCAGCACCGGCCCGGGGCCGCTGTCCGATCCGGCGGCGCGCAGCGTCACCCGGACCACGGCCGCCACGGCGGCGACGGAGGCCAGCGTCCAGAGCCCGATCCCGGTGGCGGCGTCGAGGTACGCCAGCGGTTGCAGCAGCAGCGCGGCGAACGGCGGGTACGTGAAGCCCAGCGCGATGCCGTCGGTACCCCGGTGGATCACGTCGTAGAGGGCGCCGTCACCATCGGCGGCGGCGACCGCGCCCGCCCGGTAGACGGCGAGGTCGCCCCAGAACCGGCCGGTGCTGCGGTGCACGACGACCGCCGCCACGGCCACCAGCACCGCGAGCACCGACAGCGCGGCGGCCGGCAGCACCGTGGAGAGTCGGCGTGCCGGCCGGGAGTCGGTCGTCGGCGAGAGGGTCGTCACCGCATCCCCCTTCAGACGTCGGCGGGACGACGGTAACAATCGATGCGACAACGGTTTCTGTAACTGATCTGGATTACCGACGGTACGGGTCGACCCCGGCCGGCGTCCGCCCCCCGCGGACGCCGGCCGGCGTCTTCATCCCTTGACGCAGACCACCTGCTTGAGGTGGGCGACCACCTCGACCAGGTCCTTCTGCTGTGCCATCACCTCGGTGATGTCCTTGTACGCGCCGGGGATCTCGTCGACCACCCCGGCGTCCTTACGGCACTCCACCCCCGCCGTCTGTGCCGCCAGGTCGGCCGTGCTGAACGTCCGCTTCGCCTGTGCCCGGGACATCCGCCGTCCCGCGCCGTGCGAGGCGGAGCAGTACCCCCAGTCGTTCCCTCCGCCCCGCACGATGTACGAACCGGTGCCCATCGAGCCGGGGATGATGCCCAGCTCGCCCAGTCCCGCCCGGATCGCGCCCTTCCGCGTCACCAACACGTCCACCCCCTCGTAGTGCTCCTCGGCCACGTAGTTGTGGTGGCAGCTGATCGGCTCGTCGTAGCCGACCTGCGGGAACCGGTCCCGCATCAGGTTCATCAGCACGGCGAGCATCACGGCCCGGTTGCGCCGTGCGTACTCCTGCGCCCACCACAGGTCCCGGCGGTAGGCGTCCATCTCCGGGGTGCCGGAGAGGAACACCGCCAGGTCCCGGTCGGGCAGGTCGGCGTTGTGCGGCAGCCGGCGGGCCACCGCGATGTGCCGTTCGGCCAGTTCCTTGCCGATGTTGCGGGAGCCGGAGTGCAGCATCAGCCAGACCCGGCCCGGTTCCGTACCGCCCTGCTCCAGGCAGACCTCGATGAAGTGGTTGCCGCCGCCGAGCGTGCCCAACTGCCGCCGAGCCCGTGACTCCAGCTGCTGCACCCGCCGGTCCAGGTCGGCGAAGCCCCGCCAGAAGTCGTCCCAGCCGCGCTGTTCCAGGCCCCGGACCCGGCGCGGATCCACCGGCTCGTCGTGCTTGGCGAAGCCGACCGGTACGGCGTCCTCGATGGCCCGACGCAGCCCGGCCAGGTCGTCGGGCAGGTCCGCGGCGGTCAACGAGGTGCGGACCGCCGACATGCCGCACCCGATGTCGACGCCGACCGCGGCCGGCGACACGGCCTGCCGCATGGCGATGACCGACCCGACCGTGGCGCCCTTGCCGAAGTGCACGTCCGGCATCACCGCGACGCCCTGCACCCACGGCAGCGCCCCGATGTTGCGGAGCTGACGTGCGGCCTGCGGCTCGATGGCGTACGGGTCGGTCCAGACCCGTACCGGCGCCCGCGTTCCCGCGAGCAGACTGAATCCCATGGCGTACCCCCGACGTGTGTGTGGGCCTCCTCGTCCGGGCACGGCCCTGCCTGCGCCGACGGCGGGCAGGGGTGCGCGACCGGTGCCGTCCGGCACCGGTGCGACGAGCGGAAAGTAGGTGGACAGGACGAGGCCGCCCGGACCCGCGACGGGTGGACGGCCTCGACGAACGAGCGGGCGCGCGCTAGCGGCGGCGCGCCGATCGGCGAGGCGCAAGGAGGCGGGCGCCGGTCAGCGCCGCCGAGTTCCCGGGCCGGCAGGGTTCACTCCGGGTCGGCCAACCGTTCTGCGGTCTGACGTGCGTCGACACGGCGTACTCCTCTCGGCTCCGGTCCGATGTGACCTGATGCCGAGAAGAGTAGGGACCACCGCCGGTGGGCCGCAAACGATATTGAGCCAGGGCTCAGACGCGGGCGCCCTCGCCCTGGTCGCCGCCGACCCGGTCCAGGTGGGCGGCGAGTTCGTCGGTGATCAGCAGATCGGCACGGATCTCGTCGTGCGGGTACGCGGCCCGCCCGACCATGTGTGCCGCCACCGGCGCGGTGGCCAACTGGAAGACGCCGACCAGCACCAGGGTGGTGATGTCCACCCCGGTACGCAGCCGCAGCGCGCAGCCGACCAGCACCAGCAGCAGCCCGAGGACCTGCGGCTTGGCCGCGGCGTGCATCCGGGTGAGCAGGTCCGGGAAGCGCACCAGCGCCACCCCGGCGGCGAGGCTGAGCAGCGCACCGCTGACCAGGCAGACGGCGGCGACGATGTCGAGGATGGCGTCCAGGCTCATTTGGTGTTTCTCCGCGCGGCGAATCGGGCGACGCTGACCGACCCGACGAAGCCGAGGACGGCGAGGACCACCAGCACCGGCAGTGCGGTGGCGTCCCGGCTGTAGGCGGCCTCGGCGGCGATCGCGGTGACGATGATGGCCAGCAGGACGTCGGTGGCCACGGCCCGGTCGAGGATCGACGGGCCCCGGATGATGCGGATCAGGGTGAGTCCGCCCGCCACCGCGAGCAGCACGGTGACGGTCACGGCGACGGCGGTCATGTCGCGGCCCCTTCCAGGTCGGCCGGTGGGGTCGGATCGGGGTTCTCGCGGACGCGGCGCAGCTCGCCGGCGGAGCCGATGGCCTCGATGATGCGGGCCTCGAGCGCCAGCACCTCGCGCCGGAACTGTTCCACCTCGTCGACGGTGTTCACGTTGATGACGTGGACGAACAGGGTGCCGGTGTTCCGGTCGGCCTCCAGGATCAGGCTTCCCGGCACCAGCGACAGGGCCTCGGCGGTGAGGGTGAGGTTGAGGTCCGTGTTCACCCGGAGCTGCACCGCGATGATGGCGCTACGCGGGACGTGGCCGGGACGGAACGCCAGCCAGGCGATCTGGACGGAGGCGACCACCAGGTCATAGAGGAAACGTGCCCAGAACCGCAGCATCCCCATCGGGTGCAGGCGGCCGGCGAAGGTCACCGGTGGCAGCGGGAAGACCGCGATGAGGATCGCGGCCACCACCAACCCGCTGATGATGTTCGCCCAGGAGAAGGTGCCCCAGAGGAGCACCCAGACGACGACCAGCACGGTCACCGCGACGATGCGGTTACGGCGTCGCGCCGCCCGGGTCAGTGGTGGGTTCGGCGAGTCGGTCGGCGGGGCTGGGGTCATCTGGTCGGGGCTCACGGCGTACCCCCTGGGAAGACGGCCTCGACGTAGGGTGTCCGCCGCAGCAGGTCGTCGGCGGCGTCGGTGCTCAGGTCGAAGAGCGGACCCGCCACCACGGTCAGCGCCAGCCCGAGCGCCACCAGGGCGACGGTCGGCGCGATCATCAGGCCGGGCAGCACGGCGCCGCTCTGGCCGGTGGTGTTCACCTGCGGCTGGATCGCGCCCTCGGTGCGGGAGGCCCGGTCGGAGTCACCGGAGTCCGGCATGTCCGGGTGCGGCGCCCGCCAGAACGCGAGGTTCCATACCCGAGCCACCGCATAGAGGGTGAGCAGGCTGGTCACCAGACCACCGGCGACCAGGATCCAGGCCAGCACCCCGCCGTCGGCGATACCCGCCTGGACCAGGCCGACCTTGCCGAGGAACCCGGAGAACGGTGGGATGCCGGCGAGGTTCAGCGCGGGCACGAAGAAGAGGATGGCCAACACCGGCGACAGCCGTGCCAGGCCGCCGAGGCGGTCCATGGCGGTGCTGCCGCCGCGGCGTTCGACGAGGCCGGCGGCGAGGAACAGGGTCGTCTGGATGGTGATGTGGTGCACCACGTAGAAGATCGCCGCGGACAGGCCGAGCGACGAGGTGAGCCCCACGCCGAACAGCATGTACCCGATGTGGCTGATCAGGGTGAACGACAACAACCGCTTGATGTCGGACTGCGCCACCGCACCGAGGATGCCGACCAGCATGGTCAATACCGCGATCACCAGGAGCAGGGTGGCCGTACGGCCGCCGGGGAACAGCAGCGTCTCGGTCCGGATGATCGCGTACACACCGACCTTGGTGAGCAGGCCGGCGAAGACCGCGGTGACCGGGGCCGGTGCGGTGGGATAGCTGTCCGGCAGCCAGGCCGACAGTGGGAACACCGCCGCCTTGATGCCGAAGGCGAGCAACAGCATGCCCTGCAACACCAGGCGCATGTCGTCGGGCAGGGCGTCCAGCCGGTCGACGAGCTGGGCCAGGTTGAGCGTACCGGTCGAGGAGTACACCAGGCCGATGGCGACCAGGAAGATCACCGAGGAGAGCAGGCTGACCACGACGTACGTGGTGCCGGCCCGGATCCGGGTTTCGGTGCTGCCCAGCGTCAGCAGCACATAGCTGGCGACCAGCAGGATCTCGAAGCCGACGTAGAGGTTGAACAGGTCGCCGGAGAGGAACGCGTTGCACACACCGGCGGTCAGCACCAGATAGGTCGGGTGGTAGACCGACAGCGGCGTCTCCTCGTTGCCGTCGGCCATACCCTGCCCGATGGAGTACACCAGCACGCAGAGGGTGACCGAGGCGGAGACCACCAGCATGAGCGCGGCGAGCTGGTCGGCGACCAGCACGATGCCCATCGGGGCGACCCAGCCGCCCACCTCCACCACGAGCGGACCGTCGATGCTGGACCGCACCAGCAGCATCGCGGCGACCGCGACGGTGGCGGTGAGCACGGTGAGGCTGACCCACCGCTGGGCGCGTGGGCGGCCCAGCAGCAGCAGCGTGATTGCCGCGCCGAGCAGCGGCATCACCACCGGCAGCGGAACGAGGTAGGTCATCCGGCCCTCCCCGCGTCGACCGAGCCGGTCCGGGACCGCTCTGTCTCGGTCTTCGCGTCGTCGTCGTCATCGTCGTCGTCCCCGGTGCCGGCGTCGGCGTCGCCCGGGCCCTCGTCGCGTTCCGCGAGATCCATGATCCGGCGGTCCTCGACGTCGTCCTGCACCTCGTCGTGCCCGTTGAGGTGCCAACTCCGGTAGGCCAGGGCGAGCAGGAAGGCGGTCATGCCCAGGGTGATGACGATGGCGGTGAGGATCATCGCCTGCGGCAGCGGATCGCTCATCTCCTCCTGCGGGCTGTCGCCGACGATCGGCGGCGTGCCGGAGCGCCCGCCGGTGAGCAGCAGCATGTTGGCGCCGTTGCCGAGCAGGATGACGCCCATCAGCACCCGGGTCAGGCTGCGCTCCAGCAGCAACGTCACGCCCGCGGCGACAAGGACGCCCACCACGATGACGTAGGTGAGGTTGGGTGTCACACCAGCTCCTTCTCGCGGATCTCGGCGTCCTCGGTCTCGTGTTGGCGGTCCATCTCGGCACCCAGGCTGCGCAGGATGTCCAGCACCAGCCCGACGACGATCAGGAAGACACCGACGTCGAAGAAGGCCGAGGTGACGAAGTGGATGTGCCCCAGCACCGGCAGGTGGAAGTCGAGCAGTGCGGTCTGGAGGAACTCCCCACCGAGCAGCATCGCGGCCACGCCCGTGCCGACCGCGACGAAGAGTCCGGCGCCGAGGACCGCACCGGCGTCGACCGGTGCCGCGCCGTTGAGCTCGGTACGCCCACCGGCCAGGTAGCGCACGGCCAGGGCCAGACCGGCGACCAGACCGGCGGCGAAGCCGCCGCCCGGGGCGTTGTGGCCGCTGAACAGCAGGTAGATGGAGAACAGCAGGATGGCGTGGAACAGCAGTCGGGTGACCACCTGCAGGATGACCGACTGGGCACGCGCGGTGGCACCGGTGGTCAGCCAGCGCGGCCGGGTCGACTCGGTCGGGTCCCCGCCGGGGATCTGGCCGCGCCGGTCCAGGTCACGGGCGTGCCGGAAGATCAGGCTGGCCACACCGGTGGCGGCCACCACCAGCACCGCGATCTCGCCCATGGTGTCCCAGGCCCGGATGTCGACCAGGGTCACGTTGACCACGTTCTTGCCGCCGCCGTAGGAGACCGCCTCGTCGGGGAAGTCCACCGAGATGGGGATGGCCTGACGGGCGCCGGTCGCGACGTACGCCATGCCGGCGGTGACCGCGCCGACGGCGATGCCGAGAGCGACGCGTCCTCGGCGGCTGGCCCGGATCGGCCGTTCCGAGAACTTCACCGGCAGCCGGCGCAGCACCAGCACGAACATCACGATCGTGACGGTCTCCACCAGGAACTGGGTCAACGCCAGGTCGGGGGCGCCGTGCAGGACGAACAGCAGCGCGATGCCGTAACCGGCGACGCCGACCAGGATCATCGCGGTGAGCCGGCGCAGCGCACGGGCGGCCATCACGGCGGCGACCACGATAACCGCGGCGGCGACCCCCTGCAACGGCGTGTCCCACAGGTGGAAGCGCTGCGGCCAGGGACTGCCGGCGATCAGGGTGCCGCCGGGCAGGACGACCAGCACCACCAGGATGACGCCGAGATAGAACGGCAGCGAACCACGCTGGGTGGCACCGGTCAGCTCGACCGCCAGGCGGTCGATGCCGCTGATGGCCTTCTTGTAGGCGGTGCCGCCGTCGAACGGCAGGCGCAGCGTCGCGCGTACCCGTTCGCGCCGCATCAGGTGGAACAGGCCGGCACCGGCGGCGATGGCCAGCACCGACAGGCCCAGCGCCGGCGTCAGACCGTGCCAGAGCGCCAGGTGGTAGCCGGGCTCGGCGGAGCGGTAGAGGTCGGCGTACGGGGCGAGCAGGCGGTCCACCGCCGGGGCGAACAGACCGGCGGTGACCCCGGCGACCGCCAGCACCGCGGCCGGGGCCAGCAGGGACCAGGACACCGGCGTGGACTCGGTGGCCGGGGTGTCGGGCTTGTCGGCGAAGGCGCCCCACATGAACCGCAGGGTGTACGCCACGGTCAGCACCGAGCCGAGGATCACTCCGGCGAGGACCACCAGGTTGGCGGTGCCGCCGTGCAGCAGCGCTTCGACCGCCGCCTCCTTGGCCACGAACCCGGCCATCGGCGGCAGGCCGGCCATCGACGCGGCGGCGAGACCGGCGACCACGGCCAGGGCGGGTGCGCGACGCCGGAGACCGCTGAGTTCACGCAGGTCACGGGTGCCGGTGATGTGGTCGACCACCCCGACGGTGAGGAACAGGGTCGCTTTGAACAGGGCGTGGGCCAGCACCATCGCCACGCCGGCCAGCGCGGTGTCCCGGGTGCCGCCACCGAGGACCACCATCAGCAGGCCGAGCTGGCTGACCGTGCCGTAGGCAAGCAACAGCTTGAGGTCGACCTGGCGCAACGCGGCCCAGCCGCCGAAGAACATCGTGAGCAGACCGGCCACCAGGAGCACCGGGCGCCACGGTCCGGCCTCGGCCACCGCCGGGCCCATCAGGGCGACCAGGAAGACGCCGGCCTTGACCATCGCCGCGGCGTGCAGGTAGGCGCTGACCGGCGTCGGAGCCGCCATCGCGCCGGGCAACCAGAAGCTGAAGGGGAAGATCGCGGACTTGCTCAGCGCACCCAGCAGGACCAGCACCATGGCCACCGCGAGGTAACCGCCGCCGGGCAGGTTCTCGGCGATCTCGGACCAGCGGTAGGTGCCGGCGTGCTGGCCGAGCATGACGAACCCGGCGAGCATCGCCAGGCCGCCCAGCGTGGTGACCAGCAGGGCCTGCATGGCCGCCCGTCGACTGGCCCGCTTGGCGGGGTCGTAGCCGATCAGGAGGTAGGAGAAGACCGTGGTCAGCTCCCAGAACACGTAGAGCAGCAGCAGGTCGTCGGAGACGACCAGGCCGAGCATCGCGCCGGCGAAGGCGACGAACACCGCAGCGAAGCGTCCCAGGCTGGGGTCGTCGGAGCGGAAGTAGCGGGCGCTGTACGCCAGCACCAACGCGCCCACCCCGCCGACCAGGACGACCATCAGCCAGGACAGTGTGCCCATCCGTAGCGCGAGTTCCAGCCCCAACTGCGGTACCCAGGAGACGGTCTCCACCACCGGCTCACCGGAGCGGACCCCGCTCGTGTGAGTCAGCGCCCACACCAGCGTCGCGCCAGGCACCAGTGCCACCAGGTAGAGGGCGTGCCGTCCCCAGGTCCGCACCAGCGCCGGGGCGATCAAGGCTGTCAGCGCATGGACCGCCACCAGTACCAGCACACACCCTCCCCAAAGATCATTCGTCGGTGTGACGACCCTATCCGGTAAGGACCGCAATCCGCATCTGCCGTGATCCGGATCAAAGGTGTGTCACCCTGACAGACCGCCCTGGCCCGTGTGCGAGTTCACGTGCGGTTCACAACCGGACCCACGCCCGAAACCCGCCGCCCACCAGGAGATCCGACCACACCTTAACGGACGTTCAGTCTCGTCCCGCACGTCGGAGTCGCCCGTCATCGCGGTCGATACGAAGTTCTCGTTCCAACTCGACGATGAGCGTGCGCAGGTCGTCGAGCCGTTGGCTGATCGCGATCCGGTCCAACTCGTCGGGCACCCCGTCACCGTCCTGGTCGTAGCCGGGCGCGAGTCCCTCGGTCATCTCCAACCGCCGGGCCTCCTCCATCGAGTTGACGAAGACCGCGATCAGGATGTTGAGCAACAGATTGACGGTGATCACCACGAAGCTCACGTAGTAGAGCACGGTCCACGGCGAGAACTCCATCCCCTGCTCGATCAGGTCCGGCAGGGTCTCCAGCGAGAGCAACACGAACAGTGTCAACAACGACCGCCCGATGTCTCCGTATTCCTCCGGGTAGACGTCCTTGAAGATCAACCAGCCGGCCATGCCGTAGACGTAGAGCGTCACCATCGCCAGTGCGAGGAACCCCCCGATACCGGGCAGACTGCGCCACAACGCCGCGACGATCATGCGCAGACCGGGCGAGAACCGCACCAGCCGTACCATCCGCAACACCCGGACGACCCGCAGCAGCGCCGAGTCGCCGTGCAGCCCCGGGACGAAGATCGCCGCGATCACCAGGAAGTCGAAGACGTTCCAGCCGTGCCGGAAGAAGTCCTGTGGACGGCGACCGTAGGCCAGCAGCCGGATGGCGATCTCGACCACGAAGACCGTCCGGAAGAACCACTCGACGCCGTGCAGCGCGGTACCCGCCGTGCCGAGGTCGGGGTACGTCTCCAGGCCGAGCACCACCCCGTTGGCGAGGATCACCGCGACGATGGTGACCTCGAACGACCGCGAGGCGGCGATCTCGGCGCAGGCACGGGCGAGCCGGGACTCGGGCGGCGAGTCCGCCGGTCCACCTCGCTGGACCGGCACACGCGTGACAGTCACCTCGCAACCGACCTCGACGGGAGGCCTGGGACCGGCGAGGCCGGCCACCGTGCGTCACGGCGACATCGACGTACGGCAGTCATGGCCCACAGCGTACGGGACGCCGAGGGGCGGACGATCCCACCTTTGCGGAGCGCGATGTCGCACCGGCGTGCCCCGCCGGTGCGACATCCCCCGTCCACTCCGGACCGACGGCGGTGCCGCCGGACTACGCCACCGGAACCCGGTCCAGGAACCCCAGCACCTGGGTCAGTCGTCCGTCGTCGTCGAGGGTCGCCACGTCGAAACCGGCGATCGGCGCCTCGACACCCTCGGGGCCGAGTTCCCAGGCGAAGCGCACCTGCTGGTGGTGGCCGTCGACCGGACCGACCACGCGGAACGTCATCCCCGGAAAGCGGTCCTGCACCGCGGCGATCGTCGCGTCGACGGCGTCTCGCCCCTCCGCGACCACCAGCGGATCGACGTAACGCCCCTCTACGGCGAACAGGTCGTCGATCTCCCGGCGTCGCCGCGCCGGGTCGGTCTCGTTCCAGATCGCCAGGTACCGCTCGACCAACTCGTCGAACTCGACAGCCATCGACGTCTCCTCCTCGCCTCGTCACGGCCCGACCATCGGTGCCGGGACCGAT
Organism: Micromonospora sp. NPDC003241; assembly: GCF_053589795.1. Lineage (NCBI taxonomy): Bacteria > Bacillati > Actinomycetota > Actinomycetes > Micromonosporales > Micromonosporaceae > Micromonospora > Micromonospora sp. NPDC003241. The sequence goes on from NZ_JBSFSO010000018.1 coordinate 15,223, forward strand.
GCTTGCGCGCCGCCGCGCACGGCGTCGATTACCTCGTGGGTAATGGTTCGTGCACCCGACGGTCACTAGGGTCGGCGAGGTGACCACTGTGACCATGCCGAGTCGTCCGGTCGGCACCCTGCTGCGCGACTGGCGGCGGGTGCGCGGGATGAGCCAGCTCGACCTGTCGATCGAGGCGGGCGTGTCGACCCGGCACCTGAGCTTCGTGGAGACCGGCCGGTCACAGCCGAGCCGGGAACTGCTCCTGCGGCTCGGCGATCACCTCGACCTGCCGCTGGCCGCCCGCAACGTGATGCTGCTGGCCGGCGGGTACGCGCCCGCCTTCCCCGCGCACGAGCTGGCCGACCCGGAACTGGCGCCGGTCCGCGCCGCCGTACGACGGATCCTCGACGGGCACCACCCGTACCCGGCCGTGCTCGTCGACCGGCACTGGCAGCTCCTCGAGGCCAATCCCACGATCGCCCTGTTCACCGCCGACGCCCACCCCGACCTGCTCACCCCACCGGTCAACGTGCTGCGGCTCAGCCTGCACCCCGACGGCATGGCACCGCGCATCCGCAACCTGGCGCAGTGGCGCGCCCACCTGCTCAAGCGACTGCGCCACCAGGCCCAGACGACAAGCGACCCGGTGCTGTCCGCGCTGCACGACGAGCTTCGCGGCTATCCCGGCGGTGACGGTCCCGCCGAGCCGGCCGGCGACCCCGCCGCGCGGGTCGCCGTCCCGCTGCGGTTCCGGCACGGCGACGGTGAGCTGTCCTTCTTCAGCACCACCACGCTCTTCGGCACGCCGCTGGACGTGACGGTCTCCGGGCTGGCCGTGGAGGCGTTCTTCCCCGCCGACCCGGCGACCGCCGAGACGCTGCGCGACCTCGCCCCGGTCAGCCCGCCGAGGAGCGGGTGACCGGCAGGTCGAAGTAGGTGTCCGGCCAGGGCTCGTCGCGGTAGCGGAAGTGCCACCACTCCCGGTCGTAGCCGACGAAGCCGCCGTCGGTCATCAGGTCCCGCAACAACTGCCGGTTCGCCCGCGCGGTGACGCCGACCGCTGTCGAGTCGGTGTGCGAGAGCGGGTCGAAGCAGTCGAACCCGGTCCCCATGTCCACTCCGGTGTCCGGGAAGCGCCGGCCGTACGGGTCGGTGCAGGCGACCGAGGGCTGACCCGGCACGTGTCGGGGCTGCGCGGGCGGCGGCTGAGCGACCAGCGTCAGGTCGACCGTGCTGCCCCGGCTGTGCGACGTGGGCGCACCGAGGTAGCCCCGGTCGAACAGCGCGGACTTGGCCACCCGGGGATAGAACTCCGCCTTGGTCTCCTGCCGCCCCGGGTCGGCGCCCCAGGCGACGAAGTCGTCCACGGCACGCTGCGGGCGGTAGCAGTCGTACACCTTGAGGAGGTGACCGGTGGCCAGCGCGGCGTCCTGCACGCGGCGCAGCGCCTGCGCGGCCGGTGCCGTGAGCAGGCAGAGCGGCTCCTGGTAGCCGTCGACGGGGCGGCCGACGAAGTTGTGCGCGGTGGCGTACCGGATGTCGGTGAGGATCCGCCCATCCACGTCGGAGAGCACCACCAGACCCGGCCGCGCCGGTGCCGACATCGGCGGCGGCGACGGTTCGGGCGGCGGCGTGTCCCGCCCGCACCCGGAAACCCCGGCGACCAGGACCGCCGCCCCCAGGCCGACCGCCCACCGACCGCGCCCGGTCAGGCGGGCCGACACCGTCCCCGGCACGACCGCTCGGGACGGCTCAGCGGGCCGGGCGGCCACGGTGGGCTGCCCGGCGGCGGTGCCGGGCGACCAGCGCGCCGGCCAGCAGCGTCACGCCGACGGCGAGTACGGCCAGCGAGGTCCACCGCAGCGGGGCGCCGAGGGTACGGCGGACGTGGCGGCGCCCGGACTCACCAGCACCCCGACCGAGGCGTCCCGGGGCAGCGCGAAACCCCAGTCGAGCAGCGCGGCACCCTGTTCCCAGCCCCGCTTGTCGACCACGTCCGCGCCGAGCAGGGTGACCACCAGCCGACGCCCGTTCCGCTCGGCCGCACCCACGTAGGTGTGCCGAGCCAGGTCGGTGTAGCCGGTCTTGCCGCCCAGCGCACCCGGGTAGTGGTAGAGCAGCTGGTTGTCGTTGTCGATGGTGAAGCCCTTCGCGCCCTGCCTCGGCTGGGGCGGGACGGTCGCCTCCCGGGTGGTCGCGTACCGGCGGAAGTGCTCGTCGGCAAAGCAGGCGCGGGCGATCAACGCCAGGTCGTACGCGCTGGTGAACTGCCCCGGACCGTCCAGGCCGGACGGGGTCGCCGCGTGTGTCTGGTACGCGCCGAGCGCCCGGGCCTGCTCGTTCATCGCGCGGAGCCCACCGGCCACACCGTCTGGCCCGCCACCGACCCGGGCCAGTGCGTTCGCCACCTCGTTGCCGGAGCGCAGCAGCAGCCCGAGCCAGAGCGTCTCCACCCGGTAGCGGCCACCCTCCACCAGCCCCACGGCCGAGCTGCCGGGTTCGATGTCGAGGTCACCGGCGGTGACGGTGACCATGTCGTACGGGTCGAGTCGGGGCAGCATGGTCGCGGCGAGCAGCAGCTTCTGCACGCTGGCCGGGGTGGCGTACTCGTGTGGGCCGCAACCGCCCAGCACCGCGCCGGTGTCCAGATCGGCCACCAGCCACGAGGTGGCGGCCACCGTCGGCGGTCGGGGCACCGCCGAGGGGACGACCAGCCCCTGGGTGGCCAGCCGCGCGCCGCCTACCGCCCGCTGCACCGGGTCCGGTGACGGCGTGACCGGACTCGACGGCCCGGGAGCCGGCGGCGCCGGACGTGGGCACGGAACCGGTGCCGCCACGGCGGCGGTCGCCGGCAGCGGTGTGGTCATGAGCGCCGTCGCCACCGCGACGACCAGGGCTCGGACTCTCACATTCAGCGACACTATCGGGTGATTACCGACTGGTCCGGCAAATCGACCATCGAGCACGCCACCGGCGCGCCCGGCGGGTGCCCGTCAGTCGCGGGAGCGGGCCGAGGCGCGCACCCGGCGGGCGGCGACCACCGCCAGCGCGATCGCGGCCACGCCGACCGCCAGCGCCACGACCGTGCCCGCGCCCGGACCGTCGTCGACGGCGGCCGAGGTGGTGGTGCTCACCGGTGGCGTCTCGGCCGGCGTGGGCACGGCCGGCGACGACGGTGCCGGCGTACGGGCGGCGTCCCACTCCCCCGGCTCCACCAGCCGACCCACGCCCGCCTCCCGGGGCAGCCGGAAGCCCCAGTCGAGCAGGGCGGCACCCTGTTCCCAGCCGCGCTGCGGTCGGGGCTCGGCACCGAGCAGCGTGACCACCAGGCGGCGACCGTCCCGCTCGGCGGCACCGACATAGGTGTGCCGGGCGTAGTCGGTGAAGCCGGTCTTGCCGCCCAGCGCACCCGGGTAGCGGTAGACGAGTTGGTTCTCGTTCTGGATCTGGAAACCCCTGGCGTCCAACCCCCGCTGGGCCGGGATCCGGGTGCGTTCGGTGAGCGCGTACCGGCGGAACGTCGGGTCGGCGAAGCAGGCGCGGGCGATCAACGCCAGGTCGTACGCGCTGGTGAACTGCCCCGGACCGTCCAACCCGGAGGGCGTGACCGCGTGGGTCTGCAACGCGCCGAGGTGGCGGGCGTACTCGTTCATCGCCCGCACCCCGCCCGCCGCGCCGTCCGGACCACCGCCGAGTCGGGCCAGCGCGTTGGCCGCCTCGTTGCCGGACTGCAACAGCAGGCCCAACCAGAGCGTCTCCACCCGGTACCGGCCGCCGGGCAGCAGCCCGACCGCCGAGGAGCCGGGCGCGATGTCCAGGTCCTCCGGGGTCACCCTGATCACCTGCTGCGGATCGAGCCGGGGCAGCATGGTCGCGGCCAGCAGCAGCTTCTGCACGCTCGCCGGGGTGGCGTACTCGTGCGGGCCGCAGCCACCCAGCACCGCACCGGTGTCCAGATCGGCCACCAGCCAGGAGGTCGCGGTGACCTTCGGCGGGGCCGGCGCGCCCGGCGGCACGACGAGTCCCGAGGTCGCCAGCAGTTCCCCGCCGACCACCTGATGCTCCGGATCCGACGGTGGCGGGGTCGGCCGTGGCGAGCGGGTCACCTTCGGCGCGACCGCCTTCGGGCAGGGCAGCGCGGCCGGTGCGGCGGCCGGGGTCGGCGGGGTCGACGCCGACGCGGCCACGACACGGTCGGTGACCGCAGCCGCACCCGGAGTCGCGGGAAGCGCCACGATCGCGAGCACGACGACGGCGACGGAGAAGGCCCGGACTCTCATGAAGACGCAGACTAACGGCACGATCGGCGGCAGCACGTGCTCGGTCGGACCGCCGACTCGACTCGACCGCGCTGATCTTCCACACGCACCCGTTGAACCGATGCCACGCGCCCCCCGTATCCACAGCCGAACACAGCACAACGTTCGGACCTGCGACGGGAGCGCTCCCGAAGCTCGCCCGACGGTCACCCCGGAACAGGCTCCGGCACGCGGACGGCCGCCGCTGTCGAGCCACCCGGGCTTCCCACGGCGCTTCAGCCGGCGGCCGCCGACGCGGTCGGCCCGCCCGGCGGTCATTCATGAGGAGAGAGCATGGTCAGGCGTACCCAGAACCAGCGGAAGCAGGCCGCCCTGAAAGTGGGCGGGGTCGGCATCCTCGCGGTCGCGCTGCTCGGCGCGGGCTTGACGCTGGCCTCCGCCGACGACGGCGCCGGTGCGGCGCAGACGGCGAACTGCCCGACGGTCCGGGACAAGCTCTCCGGTGTACCGGCCGCCGCCGTCGCCGGGGTCGAGCAGGAACTGGCCAACCTCGACAAGCAGATCGAGGAGGCCAACGCCCGCCTCGCCGCGCAGGCCGCCAACCCGCAGGGTGGCGCCAACTTCGTCCAGCTCGCCATCCTCGGCCCACTGGCCAGCAAGCGCACCGCCGCCCTCGACCGCATCGGCATCAACATCAACCGGGCCGGCGGACAGCGCCCCGACCTGGCGAGCCTCGCGAACTGCGGCCTGAACGCCGCGGGCACCCCCAGCGCCGTCAACGGCGGCGCGGGCAACGGCAACATCGGGGCCGGGAACGCCAACAACGGCGGCAACAACGGCAACGCCGGAGCCGGTGCGGCGCAGACCGCGAACTGCCCCACGGTCCGCGACAAGCTCTCCGGCGTACCCGCCGCCGCCGTCAACGGGGTCGAGCAGGAACTGGCCAACCTCGACAAGCAGATCGAGGAGGCCAACGCCCGCCTCGCCGCACAGGCCGCCAACCCCCAGGGCGGCGCCGCCTTCATCCAGAACGCCATCCTCGGCCCACTGGCCAGCAAGCGCACCGCCGCCCTCGACCGCATCGGCATCAACATCAACCGGGCCGGCGGACAGCGCCCGAACCTCGCCAGCCTCGCCACCTGCGGCCTGAACGCCCCGGGCACCCCCAGCGCCGTCAACGGCAACGCCGTGAACAACGGCAACGCGGGCAACGGGAACGCGGGCAACGCCGGGAACAACGGCAACACCGGGGCCGGCGTGGCGCAGCGGGTGAACTGCCCGAGCGTCGCCGACCGACTGCCGGCCGTACCCGCTCAGGCCGCTGCCGAGGTGCAGCGTGAGCTGGCCAACCTGGACAACCAGATCGCGGACGCCAACGCCCGTCTCGCCCAGCTCGCGGTGCGCCCGGAGGGTGGACCGAACTTCGTGCAGAACACCGTCGTCGGCCCGCTGAAGGACCGGCGTGTCGCCGCCCTGAACCGGATCGCCACCGCGATCGGCCGGGTCGACGGCAACCGGCCCGCCGAGTTGGTCAACCTGGCCCCCTGCTCGGTGAGCTGACCCTCGGCGACACCCCACAGACGGTGGGCGACGGTTCCGGCCATCGCCCACCGTCTATTTTTGCGGGATCATTCACAAACTGGTTGACCCCTCAGTCACCGACCGACTACAACACGTTACAGCGCTGGGCCGGATCCGCCGGCCGCGGTCGGAGGGGTGACCGTGGGTCTGATCTCGTACGACGACGCCGAGGCGGCTGCCTTCGCCGCCACCCGCGAGCTGGCGCCCGCCGGCCTGACCCACTGGCGGCACGCCGTCGGGGAGCACCTGCGACCACGCCCCGGGTCGACGCTGCTGGACCTCGGCGCCGGTACGGGAGCGTGGGCCACCACCTTCACCGGTTGGTACGGCGTACGGGTGCTGGCGGTGGAACCCGCCCCGGCGATGCGCGACCGATGCCCGCACCGGCCGATGCTGGCCGGTGACGCGACCGCGCTCCCGCTGGCCACGTCCAGCGTGGACGGCGCCTGGCTGTCGACGATGCTGCACCACGTGCCCGATCTCGACGCGGTGGCCCGACAGTTGCGCCGGGTGCTGCGTCCGGGCGCACCCGTGCTGATCCGCTCCCCCTTCCCGGGACGCCACCAGCTCGTCGCCCTCTTCGAGTGGTTCCCGGAGGCGATCCGGGTGCTCGACCGGTTCCCCAGCCTGTCCCGGGTGCGCTCCGCGTTCGCCGCGGCGGGCTTCCCGGTGAGCAGCGTCGAGCCGGTCGCCCAGACCGTGGCCACCTCGCTGGCCGAGTACGCCGACCGGATCGACCGCCGCGCGCACACTCCCCTGCACCTGATCAGCGAGGCGGAGTTCCGGGCGGGCATGGCCCGGCTACGCCAGGCGGTCAGGGGCAGCGCCCCGGCGCCGGTGGTCGACCACCTCGACCTGCTGGTGCTGCGCTGACCCGGCCGGAGCGCGGGTCAGGCCAGGCCGAGATGTCGCAGATAGTCGTGCAGCGCGGCGGAGCCGGCCAGCCGACGCAGGCTGCGTCGGTGCAGGTCCTGCTCCCGCCGGGCGAGTTCCGCGCGGACCCGCTGCGGGCTGCCGGTGCTCCTCAGCTCGTCCAGCACCGCCGTGATGATCTCGAACGGGTAGGCGCCCCGGCGCAGCAACGCCACCACCTGGGCCGCGCGCAGCTCGGCCTCGTCGTAGCGCCGGTAGCCGGTGCCCGACTCGCGGGCCGGCCGGAGCAGGCCGCGCGCCTCCCAGGACCGTAGCTGCGAGGTGCGGACCCCGACCAGGTCGGCGACCGCGCCGACCCGGACGGCCCGGCGGGGCACCGGCACCGGTGGGCCGGGGTTGGTCACCACCGTCTCGAAGGCGCCGAGCACCCGCCGGATCTCGGCCCGTTCCCGATCCAGTTCGGCGTGCCCGGCGTCCAGCGCGGCCAGCGCCGCCGGCAGGTCACCCGCGTGCACCGCCGCCATGATCTGGCGGGTACGCACCCAGCCGTGCCCGTCGGCCACCGTCCGCGCCACGGTCAGGGCCCGCTGGTGCGCCGGGGTGAAGATCCGGTAGCCGCTCGGCGTGCGCTCCACCGACGGCAGCACCCCGAGATCGACGTAGTTGCGCACCTGCTGCACGGAGATGCCGGCCGTCGCGGCGAGGTCCACCGCGCGCAGCCGCCCGGTCGTCCGTCGTCCCGCCACCGGCTCACCCTAGCGCCTCATGTTCGTTTGAGACTTCGCGTCATCTTTCGCCCCTCGATCTCGCTCACCATCGACGAAAGTCTCCACGTGCTGGTCAATGAGACACTTGAACCTGGCCAGGCCATCCCCAGCTCCTCCTTTCCGGGGCGGGAGTCCGTCCACGATCTCGCGAAGGGTTCGCATGCAGCAGCCAGCACGGTCCGCCGCCGACAGTCACGACGTGATCGAGGTACGCGGAGCCCGGGAGAACAACCTCGACTCCGTCTCGGTCGACATCCCGAAGCGTCGACTGACCGTCTTCACCGGCGTCTCCGGATCCGGTAAGTCGTCGCTGGTCTTCGGCACCATCGCCGCCGAGTCGCAACGTATGATCAACGAGACCTACAGCGCGTTCCTCCAGTCGTTCATGCCCAACCTCTCCCGGCCGGACGTGGACTCGCTGCGCAACCTCACCCCGGCGATCGTGGTGGACCAGGAGCGGATGGGCGCCAACTCCCGTTCGACCGTCGGCACCGCCACCGACGCGTACGCGATGCTGCGCATCGTGTTCAGCCGGCTCGGCACCCCACACGTCGGCGGCGCCGGGGCGTTCAGCTTCAACCTGACCGAGGGCATGTGCCCCGCCTGCGAGGGCCTGGGCCGCGTCTCCGACCTCGACGTCAACGAACTCGTGGACGTGGAGAAGTCCCTCAACGACGGCGCCGTCACCGTGCCGAACTTCGCGGTCGACACCTGGTACTGGCAGACCATCGTCGGCTCCGGCCTGTTCGACCCGGACGTCAAGCTCCAGGACTTCACCCCGCAGCAGTGGGAGGACCTGCTACGCAAACCGGCCACGAAGATCAAGGTGGGCGGCACGAACCTCACGTACGAGGGTCTGATCGTCAAGGTGCGCCAGCTCTACCTGGCCAAGGACCGCGAGTCGATGCAGCCGCACATCCGCGCCTTCGTCGACCGGGCGGTCACCTTCACCACCTGTCCCGACTGCGACGGCACCCGGCTCAACGCCGCCGCGCTCTCCTCCCGCATCGCCGGGCGCAACATCGCCGAGTGCGCCGCCATGCAGATCAGCGACCTCGCCGCGTTCGTCCGGGGCATCGAGGACTCCTCGGTCGCCCCGTTGACCGGGAACCTGCGGGAACTGCTGGACTCGCTGGTCGAGATCGGTCTGGGCTATCTCAGCCTCGACCGGGAGTCGGCCACCCTCTCCGGCGGCGAGGCGCAACGGGTCAAGATGGTCCGGCACCTCGGGTCCAGCCTCTCCGACATCACGTACGTCTTCGACGAACCCACCGTCGGCCTGCACCCGCACGACATCGCCCGGATGAACGACCTGCTGCTGCGACTGCGGGACAAGGGCAACACGGTCCTCGTCGTCGAGCACAAGCCGGAGACCATCGCGATCGCCGACCACGTGATCGACCTCGGTCCGGGAGCGGGCAGCGCCGGTGGCCGGATCTGCTACACCGGCGACGTCGCCGGACTGCGGCGCTCCGACACTCGCACCGGCCGCCACCTCGACCACCGGGTACGCCTGCGCGAGCAGGTCCGTACCCCCACCGGGCAGCTCGCCATCCGCCACGCCGACCTGCACAACCTGCGCGACGTCAGCGTGGACGTCCCGCTCGGTGTGCTGACCGTCGTGACCGGGGTGGCCGGCTCGGGCAAGAGTTCCCTGGTACACGGCTCGCTGCACCGCCGGGACGGGGTGGTCGTGGTCGACCAGGCGCCGATCCGGGGTTCACGGCGCAGCAACCCGGCCACGTACACCGGCCTGCTCGACCCGGTACGCACCGCCTTCGCCAAGGCCAACGGGGTGAAGGCGGCACTGTTCAGCGCCAACTCCGAGGGCGCCTGCCCGACCTGCAAGGGCATCGGGCTGGTCTACACCGACCTGGCGATGATGGCCGGCGTCGCCTCGGTCTGCGAACGCTGCGAGGGCCGCCGCTTCACCGACGAGGTGCTGACCTACCGGCTGCGCGGTCGCACCATCAGCGAGGTGCTCGGCATGTCGGTCAGCGAGGCGCAGGACTTCTTCCCCGGCGGTGCCGCCCGGGTGGTCCTGGACCGGCTCGCCGACGTGGGGCTGAGCTACCTCACCCTGGGCCAGCCGCTGAACACCCTCTCCGGCGGTGAACGGCAACGACTCAAGTTGGCCATCCACATGGCCGAGAAGGCCGGCACGTACGTGCTGGACGAGCCGACGACCGGCCTGCACCTGGCCGACGTGGACCAGTTGCTGGCCCTGCTCGACCGGCTCGTCGACGCCGGCAACACGGTGATCGTCATCGAGCACCACCAGGCGGTGATGGCGCACGCGGACTGGCTGATCGACCTGGGGCCGGGTGCCGGTCACGACGGCGGGCGGATCGTCTTCACCGGCACCCCCGCCGACCTGGTCGCGCACGGCGACACCCTCACTGCCCGGCACCTGCGCGAGTACGTCGCCCGCTGACGGCCACCTCCCTGCCCGGCACGGTCGTGCCGGGCAGGGACGTCAGGTGTCTCGTCGTCAGGTGTCTCGTCGTCAGGCGGAGGTGCCCGCGCGGTGCCTCGCCGTCGGGCGGGTGCGTCAGGTCAGGCGACGCAGCCAGCGACGTTGCCAGGGGGTCTCGACCGCGCGGGGCCGGTAGGCGGCCCGTACCCAGTCCACCGCCTGCTCGGCGGGCAACCCGTCGAGGATCGCCAGCGCCGCCAACGCGGTGCCGGTCCGACCCGTACCACCCCGGCAGGCCACCTCCACCCGCTCGCCCGCGTACCCCCGGCGCAGCGCCTCCCGCAGGGCGTCCAGGGCATCCGCCCGGTCCACCGGCACCCAGAAGTCGGGCCAGCGCACCCGCCGGTGCGCCCATCGGGGCGTCGGCCCGGGCGCCAGCAGCAGACTGAAGTCGGCCGGGGTCGCCGGATCCGCGATGCGCCGCCCCCGCACCCGTACGCCGCCGGGCAGCGCGACCACCCCGGTCTGCTCGGCCCAGCCCTGCGGCTCGCCGCTCACCAGCGGTGTCCCGACTGGTCCGGGCGTCCCTGGTCCGCCACCGGCCGCTCGTCGGCCCAGGCGCGTTGGTCGGTACCGGGCCGATCGTTGCCCCAGCCGCCGTGCTGATCCGCCCCGGGTTGGTTCTCGGCCCACCCGCCGTGCTGGCCCGCCACCGGCCGGTCGTCCGCCCAGGCCCGCTGGTCGGCCACCGGAGGCCCGTCGGCCCAGGCCCGCTGGTTGGCCACGGCCCGGTCGCTCCCCCAGCCGCCGTGCTGGCCCGCCACCGGCTGATTCTCCGCCCAACCACCATGCTGGCCCGCCGGCTGGTTCTCCGCCCAACCGCCCTGCTGGCCCGCCGGCTGGTTCTCGGCCCAACCACCGGCCTGGCCCGCCGCCGGCCGGTCGTTCGTCCAGGCCCGCTGGTCCGCCACCGGGGGCTCGTCGGCCCAGGCGCGCTGCTCCGTCACCGGCCGGTCGTCGGCCCAGGCGCTGCGGTAGATGGTGCCCCGCCCCTCCGGGTCGGGTGTCCCGGTCGTCGCCGCCTCGGCCACGGCGGAGGCGGTGTCGTTGGCACGCAGCCCGCCGGCACGGCGGGAGCGCCGCAACCGGGTGACCACGAACCACACCAGCCCGGCGAGGCAGGCCACGATGACCACCTTCTGCAGGATGCCGGCGTACCCCTCGACCAGGTGCCAGTTGTCGCCGAGCAGGTATCCGGCCATCACGAACGTGGTGTTCCAGATCAGGCTGCCCAGCGTGGTGTAGAGCGTGAAGGTCAGCAGCGGCATCCGTTCCACGCCGGCCGGGATGGAGATCATGCTGCGGAAGATCGGAATCATCCGGCCGAAGAAGACGGCCTTGACGCCGTGCCGGAGGAACCACTCCTCGGTCCGGTCGACGTCGCTGAGCTTGACCAACGGCAGCTTGGCCGCGATCGCCCGGGTCCGTTCCCGGCCCAGCGCCGCACCGATCCAATAGAGCGCCAGGGCACCCACCACCGACCCGAGGGTGGTCCAGAAGATCGCCCCGGCCAGGCTCATCCGCCCCTGTGCGGCGACGAAACCGGCGAGCGGCAGGATCACCTCGCTGGGGATGGGCGGGAAGAGGTTCTCCAACGCCACGGCCAGCCCCGCCCCCGGGGCACCGAGCCGCTCCATCAGGTCGGTCACCAGGCCGACCAGGCCGTCCTCGGGTGGTGCGGACTGGCCGACGACGTCGGCGACAGACGGAGCCTGCGGGGCATGAATCATGGCCCACACGCTACGAACTCAAGCTGAGAATCGCACAATCACCCGTCGATCCGGCAAGGATCGGCCCCTAGGCTACTCGGCATGAGTGGCACACCAGCGCGCAGCCCGCTGCGGATCGCCGTCACCCAGCCGTCCTGCGTGGCCTATGACGTCGAGGCGAACGTGTCGGCACACGCTGCGCTGGTCCGGGCCGCGGCCTCCCGGGTGGTGGTCTTCCCCGAGCTCTCGCTGACCGGGTACGAACTGGACGCGCCGACGCTCGACCCGGCCGACCCACGGCTGACACCGCTCGTCGAGGCGTGCGCGCAGACGGGGACGCTGGCGCTGGCCGGCGCGCCGGTGGCCGGTGAGCACATCGCCACCCTCGCGGTGGACCACACCGGCGCGCGCGTGGCGTACCGGAAGATGTCGCTCGGCCCGGTCGAGGCGCGGCGGTTCACGCCCGGCCCGGAACCGGTCGTGCTGACCGTCGACGGCTGGCGGCTGGGCCTGGCCGTCTGCAAGGACACCGGCGTTCCGGAGCACGCCGCCCGGACCTGCGCGCTCGGCGTCGACATCTACGTCGCGTCGGTCGTCGACCACCCGGCCGACGCGGCGGTCCAGGACGAGCGGGCGCTGCGGATCGCCACCACACACCGAGTGGTGGTGGCGGTCGCGAGCTGCGCGGGGCCGACCGGCGGTGGTTTTGGGGAGACCGCCGGGCGCTCGGCGATCTGGGCATCCGACGGCGCGGTGCTGGCCCGTGCGGGCACGGCGCCGGGCGAGTTCGTCCGGGCCATCCTCACCTGAGACCGGTCAGTCGTCGTCGTCCTCGTCGTCGAGTGAGTCCTCGACCTGGTCGAGCAGACGCTCCAGGCGGTCGGCGAAGTCGGCCGGGACGCGGCCTCGATCCACCTCGTCGTCGAGGCGGTCGCGCAGTTTCTCGATCCGCTTCTCGCGGTCCTTGGGCTTGCCGGTGGCGAGTTCGGCCAGGTCCTTGCGCAGCCGGTCGGCGACCTTGCGGTCGATGTCGCCGGTGAACTGGCCCTCGGTCAGCAGGGCGATGAGTTCGCCGGCGGTCTGTCGCAGGTTCACCGGCTCGGGACGGCCGGTCGACGGCGTGGGGCTGGGGCGTGGGGCGGCCGACGTGGCCGGGGCCGAGGAGGTCGGCGGCGGGGCCGCCGGTGCGGTGCTGGGCGTGGCCGCCGGCACCCCCTCGTCGCCACCGCTGACGGCGACCGCCGTGCCGACGCCGACCACCAGGAGCAGCCCGGTCGCGACCAGTGCCCCGACCGGTCGACGGGGACGCCGGGGGCGGCCGGGGACGCTCCGGGCCGGACCGTCGGGCGTGGACCGGGCGCCGGAGGGTGGTCGGGCTGTCGCCGACCAGGTGCCGGTCCGGTCGACGAGCGTCGCCGGGTGCGCGGCGGCCGCCGCACGGGCCCCGCTGGGCGGGTCCGCCGCGTCGGGGCCTGCGGCGGTGGTGACGATCGGCAGCACGGTGGTGGCCGACGACGCCCCTCCGCTCGCGCCGGAAGCGAACCGCGTCGCCAGTTGACCCGCAGTGGGGCGGCGTGCCGGATCGGGATCGAGGCAGGCCAGCATCAGGTCGGCCATGTCGGCCGGCAGCCCGGGTACGCGCGGCGGCGGCACCGGACGACGGTTGGCGTGCACCACCAGGGCGTCCTCCCAGCTGTGCACGGGCAGCGGGGGCTCACCGGTGACGGTGCGGTAGAGCAGCGCGCCGAGGGCGTACACGTCGCTGGCCGGGTCCGGAGCGCCGGCGCCGAACCGTTCGGGCGCGGTGTACGCGGGCGTACCCATCATCGGCTCGCCGGTCGGGCCGGGCCCGGCGTGCGGCGGCCCGGCCGGCGCGGCGATGCCGAAGTCGAGCACCTTGGCGCCGGTCTCGGTGAGCATCACGTTGCCCGGCTTGATGTCGCGGTGCACCACGCCGATGCGGTGCGCGGCGGCCAGTGCGGCAGCCACCTGGGCGGCCGTGCGCAGGGCTGCGGGCCAGGGCAGCGGGCGGTCGGCCAGCCGGTCGGCGAGGTTCTGCCCGTCGACGAGTTCCATCACCAGGAACGGCACCACGGTGCCGCCGTCGAGGGCGGCCTCGCCGTAGTCGTAGACCTGGGTGACGTGCGGATGGGCCAGGCGCGCCGCGGCGCGGGCCTCGCGGCGGAGGGTGGCCCGCAGGTCCGGGTCGACGGCGAACGAGCCGGCGAGGACCTTCACCGCGACGGGTCGGCCGAGGATCTCGTCGTCGGCCTGCCAGACCTCGGACATCCCGCCGAGGCCGATCCGGTCGCGCAGCACGTAGCGGTCGTGCAACCGCAGGCTGGGAATGAAGGCTGACATGGGTCTCCAGTCTGCCTGCTACACCGCCCCGCACACCAGCCGAGCGGCCCGATCGGCGACCGGTCCGGGCAGACCCGGACCGGTCGCTCTCATCGGACGCAGTTGGTCGGACCGGGCAGCGGGGCCGGCTGGATCCGGTCGGCGAGTCGGCGCAGTGCTCCGGCGGTGCGGCGACGGCCGGCGGCGAAGCGCGCGGCGCGGGGCGGATCGGGACGGATCGGCGCGTCCGGTCGGGCGGAGTTGACGTGGCGGGTGACCGCGTCGACGGCGAACACGAAGCCGGTGGGCTGTTCCATCGGTCAGCTCCTCGGGACAGGTCCGGACGTGGTCCGGACGACGAGCGTGGTGGGCAGCAGGACCTGACCCGCTCGGGAGTCCTCGGGCGGGTCGAGGAGCAGTTCGGCGGCGGTGCGCCCCTTCTGCTCGGCGGGCTGGCGCACCGTGGTCAGACCGGCGGTGGCGGCCTCGGCGACGTCGTCGAAGCCGGTGACGGAGACCTGTGGTCCCCATTCGCCCTGCTCGCGCAGGGCGTCGAGCGCGCCGAGGGCGAGCACGTCGGAGGCGGCCAGCACCGCCGTCGGCGGCTCGGGCATCCGGGCCAGCGCGCGGGTCGCGGCGGCCCCGGCATCCCGGGTGTTGTCTGCGGCGGTGAGCACCGTCAGCCCGCTCCAGGCCACGCCGGCCGTCGCGAAGGCGTCGGCGAAGCCGGCAAGCCGCTCGCGGGTGGTGGGATGCGGCACGTCGGTCACGTCGGCCACGCGCAGCAGCCCGGTCTCGGCGCGCGGCAGGACGTCGTGGCCGAGCAACGCGACCCGGCGGTGGCCGAGGTCGACCAGGTGCGCGGCCACCGAGTGCGCGGCGGCCCGCTCGTCGATACCGACCCACCGGTCGTCCGCGCGGGGCCGCGACGAGGTGGTGACGAAGGGCAGCCCACGGCGCCGGATGGCGTCGAGGATGCCCTCCTCGCCACCGGTGCAGTAGACGCAGAACCCGTCGGCGGCGGCGTTCTCCACCGCCCGCCGGGCACCGGCCGCGTCCGGCGGCAGCGGCACCAACAGCAGGCTGCTGTCGTGGCGTTCGGCCGCCTCGGCGACGCCGGTGACGAACCGGACCGCGAAGGGGTCGGTGAACGCGTACGACAGCCGCGAGGTGAACAGCACGCCGATGGCGCCGACGAAGCCCCGGCGCAACGAGCGGGCGGTCGGGTCGGGCCCCGGGTAGCCCATCTGCCGGGCGGCCTCCAGGATGCGTTCGCGCAGCTCGCTGGAGAGCTGGTCGGGGCGGCTGTAGGCGTTGGAGACGGTGCTGCGCGAGACGCCCACCGCATCGGCGACGGCCCGCAGGGTCGGTTTCATGTGACTCCGCCCTTCTGGATCGATTCAGTACTGGATCGATCCAGAGACTAGCCAGCAGTTCGCCGGGTGTCAATGCCGCACTGTCGTCAGCGGCTCTGGTGGATCACCTGGGGTCGAGGTCGGCGATCATCTGTTCGAGGATCTCCGCCGTACGCTCCGGCGGCTCGGCCTCGACACAGAGCCGCTCCATCGCCACCGCGTAGAAGTCGAGGTCCTCGCGCTTGTCCAGATAGATCGCGCTGGTCAACTGCTCGATGTAGACGATGTCCGGCAGGTCCTGGTCGCCGAACCGCAGGATGGTGAAGGCGCCACCGGCGGCGGCGTGCCCACCGGCGGCGAACGGGATGACCTGCACCCGGACGTTCGGCGTCTGGGTGGCCTTGAGCAGGGCCTCCAACTGGCCCCGCATCACCTGCGGGCCACCGATCGGGCGGCGCAGCGCCGCCTCGTCGACCACCGCCCAGAGCCGGGGCGGCTTAGCCCGGTGCAGCACCTCCTGCCGGCGCATCCGCAGGTCCACCCGACGGTCGATCTCCGCGGGCGAGGCCTGGCCGTGCCCGAGCAGCACCACGGCGCGGGCGTACTCGCGCGTCTGCAACAGGCCCGGCACGAACTGCACCTCGTAGCTGCGGATCAGCGCCGCCGCAGCCTCCAGGCCGAGGTACGACTGGAACCACGACGGGAGTACGTCGCCGTACCGGTGCCACCAGCCCGGGTTGTTCGCGTCCCGGGCCAGCTTGAGCAGCGCGCCGCGCTCCTGGTCGGCGGTGACGCCGTAGAGCGTGAGCAGGTCGGCGACATCGCGTTCCTTGAACCCGACCCGACCAAGCTCCATCCGGC
Source organism: Micromonospora sp. NPDC003241 (assembly GCF_053589795.1). Taxonomy (NCBI): domain Bacteria; kingdom Bacillati; phylum Actinomycetota; class Actinomycetes; order Micromonosporales; family Micromonosporaceae; genus Micromonospora; species Micromonospora sp. NPDC003241. The sequence goes on from NZ_JBSFSO010000018.1 coordinate 31,426, forward strand.
TGATCTTCGACTCGGAGGAACGGATCTCCCAGCCGGCGTTCTCCCGGGTGACCCCGCGCGACTCACGCAACCGTCGCAGTTGGGCACCCAGCAGCATCCGCAGCACGGTGGGGCCCGCCGCCGGACCCTCCTCCGCGGAAACCATGGTCACCTGCCGTCCTCCGCACGCCGTCGTCGATCGAACCGACGGACCGGTCCGACCGACGTGTAAGCATGCCATGAACCATCAGTGAGGTGAACCTCCATCCCGCGTGCGGCGATTCCCAGCGATGGGATGGAGGGTCAGTCGATCAGATGGTCGAAGTCCCCGTCCCGAGCGCCGAGCACGAACGCGGCGATCTCGTCCACGGTGTAGATCAACGCCGGCCCCTCCGGGTGACGGGAGTTGCGCATGGCGATCCCCGCCCCTTCGGGCAGTTCCGCCAGTTCGACGCAGTTCCCACTGGGATTGCTGCGCCGACTCTTCTGCCAGACGAGGGGAGGCAACTGGGCGACGGGAACGCCGTTCGGCGGCTGCTGCATGGTGGCGTCGGTTCTCTCCGGTAGGCGCCGGTGCCGTGGGAGGAGCGGTAGCGGCAAAAGGGATGGAGTCCACTCATCTGCACGTGCATCTGCTATTGCATCTGCAATGGACAGCGAGCATGATAGCGCAAGTGAGCGGTGCCCATCCGCTCACTTTCTGTCACGCGATCCCGGCCGCCACCAGGGGAAACGAGGTGTCTGGCACACACCCGTCGGCCGGACGCGGGACGTGCTCGCGGCGAAGGGAGAGGTGCGTGCCGGATCCGCTCACTGTCGCGTCCGGTATCTGCGCCGTCGGTGCCCTGCTCTCCTCCTGGCAGCTCGGGCGTCGCGCCGTACGCGCCGAGACGGAGATCGGCCGCCTCCAGGCCGAGCTGACCGCCGAGCGGCACGCCGCCAGCCACGACCCGCTGACCGGCCTGCCGAACCGGCGTGCCTTCTACCGTCTCGCCGCGACCCTGCTCACCGACTGCGCAGGCCGCCCACTGGTCGCCGTGGTGCTCGACCTGGACGACTTCAAGCAGATCAACGACCGGTACGGGCACGCCGCCGGTGACCAGGTGCTGATCAGCGTCGCCGAGCGGCTGGCCACCTTCGCCGGGGACAACCTGGTCGCCCGACTCGGCGGAGACGAGTTCGCCGGTCTGCTGGCCAGCCCCACGGTGGACCGCCGGTGGATCGACCACGCCACCCGGCGACTCTGCGACATGCTCGCCGCGCCGATCCCGCTGGACACCGTCACCCTCCGGGTGACCGCCTCGGTCGGCCTCGCACCGGTGACCGGCACCCAACTCACCGAGGCCCTCGGCCTGGCCGACGCCGCGATGTACGAGGCCAAGGGCATCGGCGCCGGCCGGGCCCGCCGGGAACTGCGCGACAGCCCCCACCTCGCCGAGTGCTGACCCGACCCTTCCGTGCGTGACCGGCCCGAAGTGGGGTACCCACTCCGGATGAGGCGGAACGACGACCGGAGGGACGATCGTGGCGAACATCCGGGCCCTGGTGCTCAACTGCACCCTCAAGCGCTCACCGGCGCCCTCCAGTTCCGAGACGCTCGGACGCGAGGTCCTCGACGCCCTCGCCGAGCAGGGTGTCGAGGGTGACCTGGTCCGCGTCGCCGACCACGACGTCCGGTTCGGCGTCTCCACCGACGAGGGCGACGGCGACGGCTGGCCGGACATCCGGGCGAAGCTGCTCGCCGCGCGGATCCTGGTGATCGCCACGCCGATCTGGCTGGGTCAGCCGTCCAGCGTCTGCAAGATGGTGCTGGAACGGCTGGACGCCGAACTCTCCGAGACCGACGAGCAGGGCAGGCTGCTCACCTACGGCAAGGTCGGCGCGGTCGCCGTGGTCGGCAACGAGGACGGCGCGCACCACACCATCGGCCAGGTCCAGCAGGCCCTCAACGAGGTGGGTTTCACCTGCCCGGCAGCCGGCGCGACCTACTGGGTCGGTGAGGCCCTGCACAAGACCGACTACCGTGACGCCGGCCCGAAACCTGACACCACCGGCCGGACGACCTCGGCGCTGGCGCTCAACAGCGCCCACCTCGCGCGGCTGCTCGCCGAGCAGCCGTACCCGCCGCCGGACACCCGGCACGCGGCCACCGGCCCCCGCCCCGAATCGGGCTGAGCGCCGGCGGGAACGTCACTGCCAGCCGTACCCGGCGCGCAACGCCTGGCCGACCCGGTCGAATCGGGCCCGGTCCAACACCGCGCCCTCCCGGCGGATGCCGTCCTCCCGCATGGTCAGCACCCGGTCCAGCCGCACCCAACTGGGCCGCTTCTCCCGGTCCCACTCGCCGGGCCCGAGCGCCAGCCAGTGCCGCTCGCCGTCCCGGTCGCTCCGGCTGGACAGCATCAACGCGAACAGCGTCCGGCTGTGCCGTCCGACCACCAGCACCGGGCGATCCTTGCCCTGACGGGGGTCGTCCTCGTAGGACACCCAGGTCCAGACGATCTCCCCCGGGTCGGCGTGGCCGTCCGGTTCGGGCGCGTACGACAGCACCCGGCGTTGCAACGCGGTGACCTGGCGCGGACGCGCGGTCTTCGCCGGGGTCGGCCCACTACGCCGGGGACCCGGGATCACCGCGCTAACGCGGGCCGCCATACTCCTCAACAGACCTGCCACGGCGGCAGCCTATCCGCTGCCGCCGACCGCCCGACCGGCAGGGAGCGCCGCCCCGGCCCCGCGCCGGTCTGTCCGGCTGGCACCGCGCGCCGAGTCACCGCCGGCACTCCCGCAATGCGGCGACCGGCCGCGTCACGGCAGGTACGTGCCCGCGCCGAGTCGCCGCAGGCACTCCCCCGCCCCGGCCGTCGGCCGCGTCACGTCAGCTGGCCGCCGGGCCCGTCGACCGGCCCGGCCGACGGGGTCCGCAGCCGTGCCACCAGATGCCGGAACTCGTCCACGGTGACGGTCTCGCGCAGCGTGGCGAAGACCGCCTCCGCCCCGACTGAGGCGGTCTTCCCGTCCACCCCGGCCCGCTGGGCCACCCGGCGCAGGAACTCCACCGGCCGGGTCGGCGCGGATCCGGCGGGCAGCTCACCGGTCAGCTCGTCCGGCAGGTACCCGGTCGGGTCGGCGGTCGCCGCCGCGCCCGCCATCCGCTCGACGACGGTGTCCAGCACCGCGCGGGCCACGGCCGCGGCCTGGTCGGACGGCAGACCCGACCGGCGCGACACCGCGGCGACGAAGAGGGGAAACCGCACGGCGCCGATTACCCCGGCCACCCCCACCCAAACCGGCCCTGGGTGTAAGGAAGGGTCCCCTGCTAACGCCTGGTGTATAGCAGGGGACCCTTGCTAACACCCAGCCCGTACCCGACGGCGCTCAGCCCGACGGCGCTCGGGCCTCGCGCCAGCGCGCCGCCCGCCGCGCGTCCACGCTGTAGCAGAGTTCCCGGGGCGCCTCCGGCCGCCCGTCCAGCCGGGCGAACGGAAGTCCCCGGCCCGCGTAGTCGTAGTGCGCCTTCAACAGTCGGGTCAGACCCGCCATCGCCCCGACGATCTTCTTACGCGGTCGCCCGGTGGCCTGGGCCAGGTCCCGCACGGTGAACAGCCGGTCGGGCTCGGCGGCGAGCGCGTCGAGCACCGCGGCCACGGTCCGGTGGGTGGCGCTGCGTCCCCGACTGAGCCGGCGCAGGTCCTCGACCGTCCAGTCGGCGGTGGGTGGGCCGGGCGGAGGCTCGACCCGGGCGCGCGGCGGTCCCGCCCGCTGACCGGCGTCGAGCTCGGCCAACAGGCGCGCGACCTGCGACACGTACGCCAGCGGCACCGCCACCAGGACCATTCCGTCCGGTGCCGCCCCCGACGGCGGGGTCGGCGCCCACCCGGCCGGGGGCGGGTACGGCGGCGGCGCCGGGGCGGTCACGAGGTCCGACGGGCGGCCGGGGCCGCGGCGGGCACGAACCGGTAGCCCAGGCCGCGTACGGTCACGATCACCGGTGGTTGGTCCCCGTCCAGGGCGAGACGCCGACGCAGGCGCTTGATGTGCACGGTCAGCGTGTTGGAGCTGTCGTCGGGGACCCCGCCCCACACGGCGGTGAGCAACTGTTCGCGGGTGACCGTGCGCTCGGCGTGGCTCATGAAGAAGTAGAGCAGCTTGAACTCCTTCAACGGCAGGGCGACCGACCGGCCGTCCAGGCTCACCTCGAACGTGGCCGGATCCACCCGCAGCCCGCCGAGTTCGATCGGCGGGTCGAGCGCGCCGGAGGTGTCCGGGCGGATGGCCCGCAGGATCGGCAGCACCTCCTCGGCCCGGTACGGACGACGGACACCGGCGGTGGCACCCGCCTTGAGCGCGGCCACGGCCACGCTTCCGTCGTCGTCGCCCACCCCGACCACGGTCGGGATGCCGGCCCGACCGGCCAGCAGCCGCACCAGGTCGGCACTGCTCATGGTGCCCAGCCCGGCGGCGACCACGGCGGCGTCGGGTTGCAGGGCACCGGTGGCCAGCAGCGCCTCCGCGGCGTGCGGGAAGTGGTGCCCGCGTACGCGATGGTCGGCCAACTGCGCGACCAACGCGGCACCGACGCTCTCGTCGTCGTCCACCACGAGCAGCACGAATCGCCCGTCGGCTCGGTGGTCACCCCTGGTGGCCTCGACGAGAATGTTCATCGCACACCGGCTCCGGTTCAGGTTCGGGCCCCGCGCGACGTCGACACGCCGCGCAGGACGGTCCGCCGCACGGCAGGACGGCGTGCGGCCCGCCGTTGCACCATCACTCCGGCTCAGCCGAAGCGGCCGGTGATGTAGTCCTCCGTACGCTTGTCTGCGGGGTTGGTGAACAGCTTGCCGGTCTGGCTGAACTCGACCAGCCGGCCGTGCCGCACCTGCTTGTCGTCCACCTCGGCGGTGAAGAACGCGGTGTAGTGGCTGACCCGGGCGGCCTGCTGCATGTTGTGCGTGACGATGACGATGGTGTAGTCGCTCGCCAGCTCGAACATCAGGTCCTCGATCTTGGCGGTGGCGATCGGGTCGAGCGCCGAGCAGGGCTCGTCCATGAGGATGACCTCGGGCTTGACCGCGATGGTCCGGGCGATGCACAGCCGCTGCTGCTGACCGCCGGAGAGCGCCAGGGCGCTCTTGCGCAGCTTGTCCTTGACCTCGTCCCAGAGCGCGGCCCGGGTCAGCGCCTCCTCGACGTGGTCGTCGAGCCGGCCCTTGATGCCGTTGATCCGCAGTCCGTACGCGACGTTGTCGAAGATGGACTTGGGGAACGGGTTGGGCTTCTGGAAGACCATGCCGATCCGGCGGCGGACCTGGATCGGGTCGACCTCCTTGGCGTACAGGTTCTGGCCGTGGAAGAGCACCTCGCCGCCGACGCGGGCGCCGGGGATCGGGTCGTTCATCCGGTTGAGCGCCCGCAGCACCGTCGACTTGCCGCAGCCCGACGGCCCGATCATCGCGGTGACCTGGTTCTGCTGGATCGGCATCGAGGTGCCCCGGACGGCCTCGTAGCTGCCGTAGAAGACGCTGACGTCGTTGAGCTGCATCACCGGTGCGGTCGACGACACGGTACCCGCGGCGGTGGTGCCGGGGGCGTGCACCGCGACGGACGGCCGGGTGGTGAGTTCGGTGTCGTTACTGGCCATGTCAGCGCTCCTTGATGGCGAACCGGCTTGCGATGAGTCGGGCGATGATCGTGAAGCCGAGCACGATCACGATGAGCGTCAGGGCGGCACCCCAGGCCCGGGACTGGGCCGCCTCGAAGGGTTGGCTGGCGTTGCGGAAGATCTGCGCGGGCAGCGCGGTGTTGGTGCCGTCGAAGAGGTTCCAGTTCGGCGCGAAGACGATGCCGGTGACGATGACGATCGGGGCGGTCTCACCGGCCGCCCGGGCGACCGCCAGCAGCGAACCGCTGGTGATGCCGGAGATCGCCGCCGGCAGCACGACGGTGAGCGTGGTACGCCACTTGCGGGCGCCCAGCGCCATGCTCGCCTGTCGCAGTTCCTCGGGCACCAGTCGGAGCATCTCCTCGCTGCTGCGGATCACCACCGGCAGCATCAGGCAGGCCAGCGCCAGCGAGCCGGCGAAACCGGTCTGCTTGCCGATCACCAGTACCCAGGCGATGTAGATGAACACGCCCATCACGATCGACGGCACGCCGGTCATCACGTCGGCCATCAACCGGATGATCCGGGCCAACGGCTTCTGCTTGCCGTACTCGTTGAGGTAGATCGCGCCGAAGACGCCGAGCGGGATGGCCATCAGGGCGGCCATGCCGGTGATGGTCAGCGTGCCGACGATCGCCGCCGACATGCCGCCGCCGTCGCGGCGGTAGGAGTTCGGGATGTCCTCGGTCAGGAAGGACAGGCTCATCACCCCGGAGCCCTTGACGATGACCTCGTAGGTCACCAGGGCCAGGGGGACGACCGCGAGCAGCACGGCGGTCCAGATGGCCACCGTGGCGAGGTGGTTGCGGAACCGCCGACGGCCGGACAGGGCCGACCGGGTGAGGTCGGGCCCGCCGGCTGCGGCCCGGGGGGCCGGAGGTGCGGTGACGGTCATTACCTGCTTCCCTTCATCCGCGCCTCGGCCCGGCGGACGACCACCTGGGCGAGCACGTTGATCAGTACCGTCATCGCGAACAACACCACACCGAGGCCGATCAGGGCGGCGGTGAAGGTGCCGGTGGACTCGCCGAACTGCTGCACGATGACCGCGGCCATGGTGTTGCCGGAGGCGAACAGGTTGGCGGTGATCTGGGTCGAACCGCCGATGACGAGGGCCACCGCGATGGTCTCCCCCATCGCCCGGCCCAGGCCGAGCATCACCGCGCCGACGATGCCGCCGAAGCTGTGCGGGAAGACCGCGCCCCGGATCATCTCCCAGCGGGTCGCGCCGAGCGCCAGGGCCGCGTCCTTGTCGGCGCGCGGGACGGTGCCGAACACCTCGCGGGTGATCGAGGTGATGATCGGCGTCACCATGATCGCCAGGATGATGCCGGCGGTCATGAAGTTGCGACCGGTGCTGACCGGGCCGAAGAGGCTGCCGAGCACCGGGACGCCGCCGACGACGTTGTGGATCCCCTGGTAGACCGGGACCAGTGCCGGCGCGACGACCAGGATGCCCCACAGGCCGAAGACCACCGACGGGACGGCGGCCAGCAGGTCGATCACGGTCACCGCCGGGGCACGCAGCCGCCGGGGCGCCAACTCGGTGAGGAACAGCGCGATGCCGATCGAGACCGGCACCGCGAACAGCAGCGCGATCAGCGACGAGACGGCGGTGCCGTACGCGAACGACAGCGCGCCGAAGATGGCGTCACCGGTCGCCGGGTTCGGGTCCCAGACCCGCTCGGTGATGAAGCGCAGCCCCATCGCGTCGAACGCCGGCCACGCCTCGGTCACGGTGGTGATGAGGATCAGCCCGAGGACGGCCAGTACGAGCAGGCCGGTGCCGAGCGTCCACCAGGAGAAGACCCGGTCACCGAGGGCGCTGGAGCCGCGTTGGGCCAGCGTCGGCCGGGGGTCGGGGGACTTGGTTGTCACGGTCATCTTCACTCCAGCTCAGGTACCCCTGGCGGGGACGGGATCGTGTCGATCCCGTCCCCGGATGGAACGCCCAGCGATCTTGATTTGCTCAGCCCTGGATCTTCTCGACCTGGGCCAGCGCCTTCTCCTTGAGCGAAGCCGGCAGCGGCGCGAAGTCGATCTCCGGAGCCAGCTCCTGGCCCTCGTTGAGCAGGTAGGTGAGGAAGCCCTTGACCAGCTCGGCCTTGGCGGCGTCGCCGTACGAGGTCTTGACGATGATGAAGGTGGGCGCGGTGATCGGGTACGAGCTGGCACCGGCGGCGTCGAGCGGGTTGTAGCTCAGGTCCGCCTCGATCGCGGCACCCTCCAGGCCGGAGGTGGTGCCCTCGATCGACGGCTCGACGAACTGGCCGTCCTTGTTCTTGATGGCGGCGAAGGTGAGCTGGGTGGCCTTGGCGTCGCTCAGGTCGACGTAGCCCACGGCGCCGTTGGTCTGCTTCACGATCTGCGCGACACCGGTGTTCTTCTCACCGCCCTGGGTGCTGGCCGGCCAGGCCACCGTGTCACCGCTGCCGAGCTTCCAGGTGGAGCCGGCGGCGGCCGCCAGGTACTTGGTGAAGTTGTTGGTGGTGCCGGAGCCGTCCGAGCGGTGCGCGACGACGATCGGCGTGCTGGGCAGCTCGACACCCGGGTTGTCGGCCTTGATGGCGGCGTCGTCCCAGGTCTTGATGTCGGTCTGGAAGATCTTGGCGAGCGTCTCCGGGCTGAGCTGGAGCTTGTCCACGCCCTGGAGGTTGTAGGAGATCGTGATCGGCGCGGCGACCGTCGGCACGTAGAGGAACGAGTCGGCGGCCACGCCGTCGGTGTCCTTCACCAGGCTGTCGGTGCCGGCGAAGTCGACCAGACCCTCACCGAACTGCTTCTTGCCGGTGCCGGATCCGGTCGCGTTGTAGGTGACCGTGACGTTGGAGGCAACGCCCTTGAACTCTTCGATGACCTCTTGGTAATACGCGTCCGGGAAGCTCGCGCCGGAGGCGTTCAACGCGCCGGACAGGTTCGCGTAGGCGCTGTCGCCGCCGCTACCGCCCGGCTCCGTGCTGTTGTCATTGCTACCACAGCCGGTAAGCGCGAGCGCGGCAAGCGCGACGCCGGCGAGGACGCGCCGCGAAAGCACGTTGCGGTTCACCAGGTAAGCCTCTCTATCGGGGTGCATCAGCCCGTCCGGGCCGTACGCGAGTCAAGGTAGGAGGCCCAGGTAGCCGGACTCCCGGACCCAGGTGAACGAAAAGTGAACTTGGCGGCTCGACCGGTGGCCGGACCGGAGTCGGGATGTGACGTTCCGGGGGCGGCGTGCCGGATGCCCGGAATGGGACCCCCGACCAGAGCGGGATGGGACCCGGTCAGAGCCGGATCGTGCCCGTCGTCAGGTAGACCACCTGCCGCGCCACGTTGACCGCCTGGTCGGCGTACCGCTCGTAGTAGCGGCCGACCAGCGCCAGGTCGATGGCGGACTCCACCCCGTACGGCCAGCCGGCCACGAGCTGCGACAGCAACCGCTCCTGGGCGGCGTCGACCTCGTCGTCGTCGAGCCCGAGCTGCATCGCGGCCAACCGGTCGCGGGTGGCGAGCACGACGGCGGTCTTGTCGGCGATCCGGGCCGCCGCGTCGGCCATCTCGGTCATCACCGGGACCGCCGGTTCCGGGACCACACCCACCGGATAACGCATCAGGACCACCTTGGCGACGTGCACCGCGAGGTCGCCCATCCGCTCCAGGGCGCCGGCGATCCGCAGGGCACACACCACCAGCCGCAGGTCGGAGGCGACCGGCTGGTGCCGGACCAGCACCTGCGGGATCATCGCCTCGACCTCGGCCCGCCGCTGGTCGAGGACCGCGTCGGCGGCGATCACCGTGTCGGCGGCGCCCCGGTCGACGTCGAGCAGGGCGGTGCTGGCGCCCCGGATCGCCGCGCTGGCGTCCCGACTCATCGCGGCCAGCACGCCGGTGAGTCGGTCGAGCTGCTCGTCGTAGCTGTCCCGGCTCATCGCGCCCCTCCGTCCGTCCAGGCCGTCCCACCGCCGGTGGCTCGTCACCGCCGCGCCGGGGCCGGGCCCGGCCCGCAAAGCTACCCGCCGCGCGCATCCCCGGCGGCGGTCAGTCGGCCAGCACGTCCAGCAACAACGCCGCCGTCCACCCGAAACCCGCCGAGCCGAGACCGGCACCGGTCTCCGGGTGAAAGTACTCGTGACACCCGGCGGTCTCGACCAGCTCGATCATCGACGCCCGCAGGCCGGCCGCGAGCCGGTCCTGCCCGTGCGCCAGCAGACCCTGCCGCACCAGCCAGTTCACGTTCATCCAGCTCGGACCGCGCCAGTAGCGCAGCGGTTCGAAGTCGGTCGCGGTGCGGTCGTGGCTGGGCAGCGGTCGATCCATCCGGACGGCCAGACCGAAGCGCGCCGAGGTCGCCTCGGCCAGCACCGCCTCGACCTGCCGCGCCGGCAGGTCGGGCAGGATCAGCGGGGCCAGCCCGAGCACCGTACGGGCCGGGGTCAACCGGCCGGTGCGCAGGTCACGGGGGCGGAACGTGCCGGTGACCGGGTCGTACAGCCGGTCCACCACGGCTGCGGTGATCCGCGCCGCGTTCTCCCGGTGCGGCCCCGGGTCGGCGTCGACCTCCCCGGCGATCCGGGCCAACGCGTGCTCGGCGACGCCCATCGCGGCGTTGAACAGCGGACACTCCACCAGGAACGGATGCCGGTCGGCCAGCCCCTCGTCCCGGTAACCCGCCGCGCGGTAGGCGGTGACGACGGCGACGTACCGCGCGTAGTCCAGGTCGGTGGGCCGGTGCGCGGCGGCGGCGTGCACGATGTCGCGTCGCCGGTACGCCCGCAGGACCGACTCCTCGGCGGGCACCGCGGCCAGCGGGTCGTCCCAGGCCGGGCTGTTGTCCAGGCCGGACTCCCACGGGTGCACGACGGCGGCCAGCCCGGCACCACCGACGTCCCGGTGGGTGGCGAGATAGCGCTGCTGCGCCACCAGCCGGGGATAGAGCCGACGCAACGCGTCCCGGGCCTGCGGCGAGGGCGCCCGTTGGTAGGCGTGCCAGGCGGCCAGCGCGTGCACCGGCGGCTGGACCAGGCCCGAGGTGGCCACCGCGGGCGCGCCCTCGACCTCGGTCGAGGCCCAGAACAGCGGCCCCGGGAAGTACGCGGTGGCCGGCACCGCCGGATTGAACACGATGTGCGGCACCCGACCGTCGCGCCACTGGGCGGCGAACAGGCTGGACAACTCCGACCAGGCCCGCTCGGGATGGACGTGGGCCCAGCCGATCGCGATGAACGCCGAGTCCCAACTCCACTGGTGCGGATAGAGGGTGCGCGACGGGACGGTGTGGTCGTGCTCCCAGTTCCCGTCCAGAGTGGCCCGCGCCGCCTGCCACAGCCGGGCGTACCGCCCGTCGGCCGGGCGGGCCGCCGCCGGGCTCGGTTCGGCCGACGGAACTGTCCGGTTAACCATGTGTCACATCCAGGTAGCGCTACGTCCTCGCTAGGCTAGACGATCGTGGCATCAGTCACCGCGCACGGGGGCCCGCGAACAATTCGACGCGAAGGAGCCCATCGATGCAGCAGGGTCCCACGGGAACCGAGGGCGAGGACTATACTCACCGGTTGCAGCAGCTCAGTGGCGCACGGTGGAAGACACTCCTGGACGTGCAGGCGCCGTACCGGTGGAACCTGCGGCGACTCGGCCTCGGCCGTACCCTCGACGTCGGGTCCGGGTTGGGCCGCAACCTGGTGAATCTGGGGGCCGGAGCGGTCGGCGTGGACCACAACCCGACCTCGGTGGCGCACACCCGCTCGCGAGGGCTGGAGGCGTACACCACGGAGGAGTTCTTCCGCAGCGAGCACGCGCGTCCAGACGCGTTCGACTCCGTGCTCGCCGCGCATCTGCTCGAACACATGCCAGCCGAGCAGGCCCGCGAGGTGGTCGCGTCGTACCTGCCGTTCGTCCGCTCCGGCGGCCGGGCCGTCTTCATCACCCCGCAGGAGCGCGGGTACGACAGCGACGCGTCGCACGTCCGGTTCGTCGGCTTCGCCGAGGCGGCCGAAACCTGCCGGGAGCTCGGGCTGACGATGCTGCGGCAGTACTCCTTCCCGTTCCCCCGGATCGCGGGGCGGGCGTTCACGTACAACGAGTTCGTGACCGTCGCCCGGCTGCCCTGAGGCCGCCGGATACCGTGGGGCGCATGGGCAACCCGACCCGGTGGGCCACCGAGACCGGCCCCGAGCACTCCCAGTGGTACGTCGACCGGTTCCGCCGCATGGCGGCCGACGGGGTCGACCTGGCCGGGGAGGCCCGGTTGCTGGACACGCTGGTGCCGCCGGGCTCCCGGATCCTCGACGCCGGCTGCGGCACCGGTCGGGTCGGTGCCGAGCTCGCCGCCCGGGGCCACACCGTGGTCGGTGTGGACGCCGACCCGGTCCTGGTGGACGCGGCCCGCGCCGACCACCCGGGGCCGCGTTGGCTGGTCGCCGACCTGGCCGAGCTGGACCTGGCGGCGGCCGGTGAACCCGAGCCGTTCGACGCGGCCGTGCTGGCCGGCAACGTGATGGCCTTCGTGGCGGCCGGCACCGAGGGCGCGGTACTCCGGCGCGTCGCCGCGCACCTGCGCCCGGACGGGGTGGCGGCGGTGGGCTTCGGCACCGACCGGGGCTATCCGCTGACCGACTTCGACGCCGACGTGGTCGCCGCCGGACTGCGCCTCGATCACCGCTTCGCCACCTGGGACCTGCGCCCGTGGCACGACGACGCCGACTTCGCCGTCACCATCCTGCGCCGCCCCGCCACCGCATCCGCCTGATCGCGTCGAGAACGTCGCGAGCGGCGGCGGCCACCGCGCAGTCCGGTATGCGGCAGACAGGACACGTGCCGCCGACTGTCGGCTGGTGGTCGCGCAGGGTCCACCGCGCGGTAAGGGCGAGCCGGTTGAGGATCTGGGCCAAGGACAGGAACGGTGCCGTCATACTCCGGACACCCTGAGGGCGACGGCGAGTTGCACGACTGTCGTCGGAGTATCCGGGCTACGGATGAGCTGGGCGAGCACATCACGAGCAGCGGGTCGGTGGCGCACCTCAGCGGGGGCGGTGCGCTCGGCCTCCAGCACGATCCGAGCGGCGCTGACCGGGTCGCCCACCTGAAGATGGGCGCGGGCAGCGTCGATCAGGTACGCGGCACGGTGCTCGACGGGCAGCCACCGCCACCCCTCGCCGCTGACCACCCGATGATGCCAGACCACCGCGTCGCCTCCGTCGCCGCATGCGACCGCTGCCAACATCCGGGCGGCGGCCACGGCGGCGGGTCCGAACGCGGTCCGATAGTGGTCGCGACCTTCACCCACTCGCGCGGCCAGATCAGCAGCCTCGCCGAGCAGGGCGCGGGCAGTTCCCTCGTCGCCGTGCCCGGCCGCCGCGAGGGCGGCCTGCACGAGCAGTGTTCCGCACAACGACAGGCACGCCGGAGATTCACCGTCGAGGTCCGGCGGTGCGATGCGGTACGCGGCGGACCGGCTGGTCGATGCCGCCAGCCGCGCCCGTCCGGTGGACCGAAGTACCTGCACCAGTTGCACCGCTGCGGCGGCCACCAACACCGGATCACCCACGGCGACGGCCATCGCCCGATCGGCCGCCAACCACGCCAACTCGCCTTCGTCGAGCTTCACCAGCAGCGACGCGGTCACCCGATACGCCTCCACCAGCGGCCCCCGGCCCGTGCTCGGATCGAGGGCGTGGCCGCGCTGCGCTGCGGTCAGAAGCTCCGGCAATGTACGGATCAGGTCCGGGTACCGAGCGTACTGGTAGGTGGTCCACGCATGCTCCACCGTCCGGGCCACCTGAGCCGTCGACGACGCGTCCCGACCCGAGGCTCGCCGCCCCAGGACGACGTCGTACGTCGACAACGTCTCCCGGATCCGCTCCACACCCTCCGGCCGTCCGCTGGCCCCATCGGTGCGGGTGTCACGGCCGAGCAGCACAGACTGGTCGATCCCCAGCACAGCGGCGACGTCCACGATCGTGGACACCTTGTCCAACGACCTGGCACCACGCTCGACCTTGTCCACCCAGCTCTTGGACTTGCCCAGACGGTCGGCGAACACCTGCTGCGACATCCGCCGCCGACCACGCCAATACGCCACCCGCCGACCGATCGGCAACAGCTCACCACTCACGACGCGACCGATCCGGCAACGTCCGGGCCAACAACTCCCTGACCGGTGTCCGCTCCACCTCAGTTCGGACGGCCACCCGCCACACGATGTGTTGCGCCGCGACGCACGGCCCCCACCAGATCACCCGTTCGCCTCCGCTCGTCATGGACAGCGGCGAAGGGATCCCACCAGCACATACTCCCTGGAGCCACCATATGATCACGCTAAGCAGGGGGCGTCCGGGCAGGGGGTACGTGGCGTACCCGGTGACGGGCGGTACCTACAGGTCGGTCACACCGATTCGGCGTGCGAGGTCGACGGCCTCGGCGCGAATCGACGCCGGCGCCTCGCGACACAACCGGCTGACCATGTCCTGCGCTATCGGGGAGTACCGAACCGTCTCCGGCGACGTCGCCTCGGCCCGCGTGAGCAGGTGCAGGGTCGCCTCCCGTGCACCCTCCAGATCGGCCGACCGGGCCAGCTCCACATAGTGTCGGCCGCGACGCTCGGTCGATGGGATCGACGCCGGGTCCAGGGCGTGAGCCCGACGTTGAGCCTCGTCCGGGTCGCCCAGATCCACCGCGCACATGACGGCGTACACGTCGACCAACGGCCGCGACACCCTGGTCCTCAGACCCACGAAGCCGTCCGGCAACGCACGGTCGATCACCGTTCTCGCGGCATCCCAGTCCGACCATGCCCCCTGGTCGCCCGTCCGGGCGCGCGTGAGCGCCTCGTTCAGGTGCAGGTCGGCGAGCATCTCCGCCCACTCCGTCCCACCCTCGGCAACCCGAGGTGCGATCAGCTCCCGCGCATCCCGGAGCCGCTCCAAGGCCTCGTCACCACGACCGACCGAGCGCAGCAGATGCGCGGCATACCAACTCGCCTGCGCGATCGCGAGCGGATCGTCAGCGTCCAGGGCCGCAGTCATCCCGCGGTCGACGGTGAGCCAGACCAGCTCGCGGTCACCGTGCCACGCCAGGTACGCCTGCGCGAGATGGTATGCCTGCGCGAGAAGCGCAAGGCTTGCCCGTCGTTCGGCGCCGGTATGCAGCCGAGCCGCCCGTTGGGTCGCGTCGAGCAGAACGGGCAGCGCCTCGCCAACCGCAGTCCGCTGATGCCGGGACGTGTGCCAGGTCTGCCAGGCGGAGTCGACCGCGCCCCGCAGATAGTCGGTGCTCTCCGGTTCACCGTCGACCGTGATGTGCCAGGCGGTCAGAGCACGTCGAACCTCGTGAACGGCGGGATGACTGACCCGGGCGTCAAGGGAGAGCGAGACGGACGGGCCGAACAGGTCACCGAGATCCCGTACGCCGAGATGCGGGGCCAACTGTTGTGCGGCCCGCAGCGTCAACGACCGTCGCCCCTTCTCGATGAACTTCACGGTCGTCGGCGAGAGTCCACTCACACCGGCAAGGCGTTCACGGGAAAGCCCGGCAGCTCGGCGAAGTCGCTCGACGCGTTGGCCCGGGGTGGGTTGCTGCTGATCGGTCACGGAGACACCTCACCCAATAGGGGTACATCGTGTACCCCACCGTAACGCCCGAGTGTGGCCCTCGCCGTCCCCGGATGTTAGGAAGGGACCCTTCCTATGCACCAGGCGTTAGTAGGGGGCCCTTCCTTTCATCAGGGGGTGGCGGCCTGGCGGGCTGCCTCGGGGTCCAGGGGCGCTCCGGCGGGGATCAGGTCGACCATGCCTGCGGGTAGCCGGACCGGGCGTACCTCGCCGTAGCCGAGCATGGCCGCCACGGCGGCGTCGGCCAGGACGTACCGCCGACCGAGGTCGGTGACCAGGGAGATCGCCCCGCCGGTGGCGCCGGGCGCAGCGACCGATTCGACGACGGCCCCGCGCCCCGGCTCCACCAGCACCTGGTCGGCCACCTGACCGGTCGGTCGGTGCGATGCGACGGCCGGCTCCGGCAGGTCCACGCCGAGGTGCAGCTCGACCGGGCCGGTGTCGTCGCCGACCCGCGCGCAGAGCGTCGGCGCGTCGCCGGTGGCCAGCCGGGGCGGTTCCTCCGGCGGTGCGCCGGGGCCGGTCGGGGTGAGGTCGTCGAGTTGCGGCAGGGCGGCGAAACGGCCGAGGCTGACCTGGTCCGGTTCACGCTGGCCGGTGCGGGCCAGCAGCAGCGCGGCCTGCAACTCGGTGATGCCGGCCAGACCGTCGCGGAGCACCACCGCGTACTGTCGTCCGCCGCCGGGGTTGCGCACCACCATCACGTCACCGATCCGCGCACCGGCGACCCGAGCGGACCGGTCGCCGAGGCCGGGCATCTCCAGCGGCTTCAGGTCCACGCCGGCCGGGACGGCGTTGAGCAGGGCCGCGGCGACCGGCACCGCCCGCGCCCGGGTGACCGCCAGCGCGGCCAGCACCCGGTCGGGGTCCCGGACCAGGTGTCGCCGCTGCTGCCAGAGCAGATGCAACGCGCCGTCGGGGGCGCGCAGCAGCAGGGCGTACGCGCCGAGCGGCCGACCGCCGTCGACCCCGGAACCGATCAGCAGCACCGAGCGGGGCCGCTCCTGTGCGGCCGGGGTCGCCACCGACGAGCAGACCGTCCACGGCGCGCTGGTGAGCCGCCCGGTGTCCGGCAGCGAGTCGGGCGCGTCGCCGATGCCCAGCGGTACGCCACGCGGCACCCCGTCGAGCGAGCGACGTGACACCAACACGGTTCTCGGTCGGTCCGCACCGACGATGAGCAGGGCCGAGGCGTAGTTGTGGACCGGGTGCAGCCGCTGGTCACGGTAGACGAACCGGGCACCGGACTCCTTCTCGACGATGACGGCGGCGGTGTCCCGCCACGTCGCGCCGCCGCCGGTGAACAGGCCGTAGAGGGCGAACGCGCCCAGCCCGACGACCGCCACCAGGACGCTGGCCAGGGCGGCACCGGCGAGCCGCCGCATCGGTGACTGCACCGGGTCGGTCTCGCGCATCACCAGCGCCGCCACCACCCGCTGGAGGGTGAACTGGTACGAGTGGAGCTGGTCCTGCCGCGACGGCATGCGATCTCCTCCGCGCGAGACGGTCGGCGCACAGGATATGCGCCGCGTCGATGTCGCGTGGACCGTGCGTCACCGCCCGCCGTCTTGCGCGTAGCATCCGGCCGGTGAGCGTACGTTTCGAGGAACTGGCCTGGCGTCCGACCCCGATCGGCGAGATCAGCCTGCGTCGACGCCGGGACCCCCGTCTCGACCTCGACGTGTACGAGGTCAAGCTCGACGACGAGTACCTGATGTCGAGCCTGTTCACCGCCGGTGAGGTCGCGCTGGCCGAGCTGGGGTTGGCGCCGCTGTCGGGGACCGGCCTGGACGTGGCCGTCGGTGGGCTCGGGCTCGGCTACACGGCACGGACCGTGCTGGCCGACGATCGGGTGGGCGCGCTGCTGGTGGTGGAGACGGTCGAGGACGTCATCGACTGGCACCGGCGCGAGTTGTTGCCGTTCGCCGCCGGGCTGGCCACCGATCCGCGTACCCGGCTGGCCCGGGCCGACTTCTTCGCCCGGGTGGCCGGCGGCGACGGCCTCGACCCCGACGCGCCCGGGCGTCGTTTCGACGCCGTCCTGCTGGACGTCGACCACTCCCCCGCGCACGTGCTGCACCCGAGCCACGCCGACTTCTACACCCCGGGCGGGCTGCGCCGCCTGGCGCGGCTACTGCGTCCGGGCGGGGTGTTCGCGCTCTGGTCGGACGACCCGCCCGAGCCGGGCTTCGAGGAGGTCCTCGCCGAGGTCTTCCCGACCCACCGCAGCCACGTGGTGCGCTTCCCGAACCCGCTGACCGGCGGCGAATCGGCCAACACGGTCTATGTGGCGCAGACCTCGACCGCGCCTGACCTCGCCGGGCAGGCATGAGGCCGGGCCGAACGGGGTAGCTGACCAGGCAGGCCGCCCGGATCGTCCGGGCGACCTGCTCAGGAGGTTCAGATGCGTGCCCTGCTTTGGGTGGTCGCCGTGGTGGCCGGTGTGCTCGTCCTGCTCGGGCTGCTCCTCGAAGCGGTCCGTTGGCTGCTCATCATCGGTGTCATCGCGCTCGCCGCGGTGATCGTGCTGGCTTTCGTCAAGGGCCGGCAGTCGGCCCAGAACTATCCGAGCCGCCGCTGACCGGCGGCGACGGACGCTGGCTGCGTCAGACGCCGGCGGCGACCAGTGCGGGCGTCGCCGGACGGTCGTCGGTGACGTCGGTGCGCCGGCGCCGGTTCGGCAGGGCGAGGCGGAAGACCTTGCCCCATGCGGAGAGCACCTGTCGCGGCAGGGAGCCGGTGACGTACTTCAGGCCGTACTTGTCGAACAGCGCCCGCACCTCGGGGGCGATCTCCTGGTAGCGGTTGCTGGGCAGGTCGGGGAAGAGGTGGTGCTCGATCTGGAACGACAGGTTGCCGGTCATGATGTGCATCAGCTTGCTACCGCTGATGTTGCCGGAGCCGAGCATCTGCCGCAGGTACCACTCGCCCCGCGTCTCCCCCTCGATCGAGGTCTTCTCGAAGGTCTCCACGCCCTGCGGGAAGTGCCCGCACATGATCACCGAGTGGCTCCACAGGTTGCGGACCAGGTTGGCGGTGAAGGTCGCGGCCATGGTGTGGAAGAACGACGGGCCGGACAGCAGCGGGTGGATCACGTAGTCCTTGAGCGCCTGGCGGCGGATCTTGCGGCCGACCGCGCGGAGGCGGGCCCGGAACTCCGGGCTCTTGTGCTTGCCGTCCTTGAGGTTGTTGGCCAGGTCGAGGTCGTACGCGGCGACGCCGTACTCGAAGAAGCAGGCGTTGACGAAGTTGTAGACCGGCTGACCCAGGTAGGCCGGGTGCCAGGGCTGGTCCTCGTCCACCCGCATGATGCCGTAGCCGAGGTCGTTGTCCTTGCCGACCACGTTGGTGTAGCGGTGGTGCAGCTCGTTGTGCGACTCCTTCCACTGCGAGGCCGGGGTGGCGTGGTCCCACTCCCAGCTCGTCGAGTGGATCTTCGGGTCGCGCATCCAGTCCCACTGGCCGTGCAGGACGTTGTGCCCGATCTCCATGTTCTCCAGGATCTTGGCCACCGACAGACCGGCGGTGCCGATGATCCAGGCCGGCGGGAACAGCGAGAACAGCAGCACCACCCGGCTGCCGACCTCCAGCTTGCGCTGCGTCGAGATGACCTTGCGGATGTACGCGGCGTCCCGCTCACCCCGGGAGTTGATCACCCGCTGCCGCAGGGCGTCGAGCTCCCGGCCGAGGTTCTCGATGTCCTCGGCGGTGAGGTGCGCGATCGGGTTGTTGGCCTTCTTCTGGATCACGGTCACGGCGGCGGTTCTCCGATTCAGATCTCGAGTTCGCAGGGCCCGGCCGCGGCCGACACGCAGGTCTGCACGCGTACGCCGTCGCCCGGCAGGGCGGTGGTCAGCTGTCCGTTGCGCAGGTCGCGGACAGCGCCCTGGCGAAGTGGCAGCACGCAGCCGAAGCAGATGCCCATCCGGCAGCCGGAGGGCATCAGCACGCCGGCGTTCTCACCGGCGTCGAGCAGCGGGGTGGTGCCGTCGGCCGCCACCGTCACCGACGAGGTGGTGAAGGTGACCGTGCCGCCGTCACCGGCGGTGATGATGGTGGGCCGGAAGCGTTCGGTGTGCAGGCGCTCGGCCTGCCCACGGGCGTCCCAGTGCGCCTCGGCCGCGTCGAGCAGACCGAGCGGGCCGCACGCCCAGGTGCGACGTTCCAGGTGGTCGGGGACGAGGGTGTCGAGTTCGGCGACGTCCAGCAGTCCCTCGACGGAGGTGTGGCGCTCCACCAGCCGGAGGGCGCCGCGCGCGGCGAGGGCGCGCAGTTCCGGGCCGAAGACCACGTCGTCGGCGGTCGGCGCGGAGTGGACCAGCACCACGTCGCTGCCGTCCAGCGCGCCGGAGCGCAACATCCCGGCGACCGGGGTGATGCCGCTGCCGGCGGTGAGGAACAGCACCCGCTCCGGCGCCGGCGAGGGCAGCACGAAGTCGCCGCGCGCCTGGTCGAGCTGCACCAGCGTGCCGGGGCGTACCCGCCGCACCAGGTGGTTGCTGACCACGCCGTCGGGGATCGCCTTGACGGTCACCGAGATCGGGTCGGTACGGCGGCCGGGAGCCGAGGTCACCGAGTAGGCCCGCCACTGGCGTACGCCGTCGACGTCGACACCGAGGCGTACGTACTGGCCCGGGACGTGGCCACGCCAACTGCGTCCCGGCTGGATCAGCACGGTCGCCGCGTCCGCCGTCTCGGGGCGTACCTCGACGATCCGTCCGCGCAGGTCGGCGCCGGACCGCAGCGGGGCGACCAGGTCGAGGTAGTCCGCGGGGAGTACCGGTGTGGTCACCGCCTCGGCGAGTCGCCACAGACGGCGTCGAAGGGATACCTTGGCGCCCGGTCGCGGAACGGTGGCGGTCATAGGACGATGGTCGCCGTGTGCTGGGCATAAAATCTTGGCCGGCGAAGGTAAAGTGACCCATCCGTTTTGTGCGGGGAGAACAACGTGGCGGAAAACTCCGGCACCAGCCATCGGGCGGCTCGCATCGAGTTGGACCAGCGGGTGGCCGGTGAGCTGCGCGAGCGTCTGCCGCTGGTCGCCGAACGAACCGTCACCGCGATCACGGCGGAGGTGCCCAGTTACTCCGGCACCCTGACCGGACAGATGCGGGACAAGATCGAGAACGCGGTGCAGATCGCGTTGGGCACGTTCCTGCAACTGCTCGAACGCTCCCACGGCGGCGACCCCAGCACACCGCTGGTCCCCGCGCTGGAGGCCGCGTACGCGCTGGGCAGCGGCGAGGCCCGGTCGGGTCGCAGCGTGGACGCGCTGCTGGCCGCGTACCGGATCGGCGCCCGGGTCTCCTGGCGGGAACTGGCCGCGACCACCGTGGCGATCGGGTCGCCCGCCGCCGCGGTCGCCGAGTTCGCCGAGCTGATGTTCGCCTACATCGACGAACTCTCCGCCGCCAGCGTCGCCGGGCACGCCGACGAACTGGCCAGCGTCGGGCGGGCCCGCCGACGGAACCTGGAACGGCTCACCCAGCAGTTGCTCCTCGGCGAGCCGGAGGACGTGCTGGTGCGCAGCGCGGAGCGGGCCGACTGGCCGCTGCCGCAGACGCTGACCGTCGCGCTGCTGCCGCAGACGAAACTGCGTGGCGCGCTGGCCCTGCTCGACGAGCACACGCTGGAGAGCACCGAGGAGCTGCCCGCCGGGGAGTCGGGCGCGGAGACCGCCGTGTTGCTCGTACCGGACATGCACGGCGACCGGCGACGGCAGCTCGCCCGGGTGTTGCAGGGCCGACGCGCCGTGCTCGGGCCGGCCCGCCCCTGGGCCCGGGCCTGCTCCTCCTATCACCGGGTGCTGCGGGTCAGCGCCCTGGGCATCGCGCCGCCCGACGACGGCGAGCCGGTGGACACCGAGCGTCACCTGGCCGAACTGCTGCTCAGCGCCGACCTGGAGGCCCTCGCCGACCTGCGGGCCCGGGTCCTGCAACCGCTGGCCACGCTGCCTGCGGCCAGCGCCGAACGGCTCGCCGAGACGCTGCGCTCCTGGCTGCTGCACCAGGGCCGACGCGACGACGTCGCCGCCGACCTCTTCGTCCATCCGCAGACCGTGCGGTACCGGATGGGTCAGCTCCGCCAGCTCTACGGCGAGCGGCTCACCGATCCGCGCAGCCTGCTCGACCTCACCGTGGCGCTGGCGCTGCCGGCACCCACCCCGCCCGCCGCAACCACCTGAGCGGCGCGGCACGCGGCACGGTGGGTGCGCCGTCATTCCAGCGTGTGCGGCCCGAGCAGGCGGATCTCCTCGACGTCCAGCCGGGCCTGCAACTCGCGCAGCACCACGTCGTCGATCTCCCGGGCGTCGCGCATCCGGGTGATCTCGCGGCGCTTGTGGTCCAGCGCGGCCAGCCGTAGCCGACGTTCCGCCTCCTGGGCGGCGGCCGTCTCGTCCTCCGGCTCGGCCTGAGCCGCGTCGAGGTGCCCCGCGTACTCGTCCTGGATCCGCCGCAGAACGTCCGCGTCGGTGCCGATCCGCTCGGCGATGTCCGGCAGCGCGTCGAGGGTGACCTGGGTGGCGCGAACCCGGGCCTGCCGGCTCTCGTCCTCGCGTTCCGGGTCGCCGGTGAGCCCCGCCCAGGTCAGCAGGAGGGGCAGCGTGGTGCCCTGCACCAGCATGGTCAGCAGGATCACCGTGGCCACGCAGAAGATGATCAGATCTCGTTCGGGGACCTGGTCGCCGTCGATGCTCAGCGGGACGGCGAGTGCCGCCGCCAACGAGACCGCGCCCCGGAACCCGGCCCAGCCGGCGACGGTACGGATCCGCCAGTTGACCCGGCGGTTGCGCGAGGCCGCGCGATGATCCACCAACCGGGCGACGAGAGCGGTCAGGTGCAGCCAGAGCATCCGCACCACCACCAGCACCACGGCCACCACCACCGCGATGGCGAGCGCACGCGGCAGCGACACGCTGGTGACGCTGCGTACCGCCCGAGGAATCTGCATACCGACCAGGACGAACAGTCCACCGTTGATGAGGAAGGTGGTCAGGTCCCAGAACGACAACGCCAGCACCCGGGACCGGGCCCGGACCACCCGGGGACTGGCGGCGGTCAGCATCAACCCGGAGACCACCACCGCGAGTACGCCGCTCTCGTGCACGACGTCGGCGAGGAAGAACGCGGCGAACGGGGTGAGCACGCTGATCGCGCCCTCCCGCAAC
Organism: Micromonospora sp. NPDC003241; assembly: GCF_053589795.1. Classification (NCBI taxonomy): domain Bacteria; kingdom Bacillati; phylum Actinomycetota; class Actinomycetes; order Micromonosporales; family Micromonosporaceae; genus Micromonospora; species Micromonospora sp. NPDC003241. The sequence goes on from NZ_JBSFSO010000018.1 coordinate 53,813, forward strand.
GGGTCGTCCAGGCGCTTGCGGATCAGGATGACCACGGTGCCGACCAGCAGACCGGCCGCGATGCCGCCGAGGAACGACAGGCCGACCCGCTCCACGAGCTCGAACACGGTCGGCGCGGCGCCGCCGCCGAGCAGCCCGAGCGCCACGGCGAACAGCACCAGGGCGGTACCGTCGTTGATCAGGCTCTCGGTGTGCAGCGTGGTGAGCAGGCGCCGGGGCATCCGCTTGGCCAGACCGGCGACGGCGGCGGCGTCGGTCGGGGCGAGCACCGCACCGAGCACCCAGGCCACCGCCGGGTCGACGCCGAAGCGCTGCGCGACCAGTGACACCACCACCATCGTGACGCCGACCAGCCCGACCGCCAGCAGCGTGATCACCACGATGTTCGCTCGGACCTCGCGCAGGCTGGTGGTCAGGCTCTCCCGGTAGAGGATGGCCGGCAGGAACAGCAGCAGCACCACCTCGGGGGGAAGGATGACGTGCGACAGCGGCGGCAGCAGCGCCAGCAGCGCGCCCATGCAGATGAGCAGCACCGGCGGCGCGACCCGATAGCGACCACCGAGGGTGGTCCCAACGAGCACGGTGACGCCCAACGTGATGATCAGCAGCAGCTCGCTCACGTCGCCCCCGTTCGTCGCCCACCACATGGTGGTACGCCGAACGGCCGCCTCGGGCGGATTCAGCCGATGGCCCGGCCCACCGATGAGATCGACGCACCGACCCTGGCCGTCGACCGGGCCAGCCCCATGCCTGATTCGTTGACCCCCACAGCGACATTCTGGCGTCGACCTTTTCGTGCCACTGAGCCTTTCCGAGGTATCGGGCGGGTTGACCTGCACCCTCCGTCACCACCGGATCGTGATCGGTGGGGCCGCACGGGCAACGGCGGCCGTCGCGGCCTGCGGGCCCTTCGACCCGGGTACCTCCTTCGGCGCCTGTCGAGCTGAACCGTTTGCGCTATCGCACCGCTGGACGCGTGCGCCGTTGCCGTTGCCGTTGGACACCTACCGCGATCCGTTTCCGCTCTCAGCTCGAAAGGGCCCGCCCTGCTGTATGTCAACCCGGCGCAGTAGCCCCCATCCGCACGGACGGGGGCTACTGCCGATCGGCTACTCCGGGCGGGAACTGCCTGGTCGGACCGCAGGCGTGAAACCCGCGAACAGCGCAGCGTGAAACCCGCGAACAGCGCAGCGTGAAACCCGCGATCAGTGCAGCGTGATCCGCGCGATCAGCGCAGCCTGCCGAAGAACGCGCGCACGTCGGCGACGAAGATGTCCGGCTGCTCCAGGGCGAAGAAGTGCCCGCCGGTGTCGTACTCGGCCCAGTGCACGACGTGGTGGTCGCGTTCGGCGAGTCGCCGGATGGTGTCGTCGCGGGATCGGGACACCAGCACCCCGGTCGGCACGGTGGACCACTCCCCCACGCCCCAGTCGCCCGCCGCGCCGTCCCCGGAGGCGTCTTTCCCGGCGGCGTCGTCGCCGTACGCGTCGTCGGACCAGCCGGCGGCGGTGATGTCCTCGTAGTAGACCTGGGCGGCGGAGCCTGCCGTGCCGGTCAGCCAGTACAGGGTGACGTTGGTCAGCAGCCGGTCCCGATCGATCACGTCGTCGAGGTGACCGTCGGCGGGCCGGTCGGTCAACCGGTGGAACATCTCCACGATCCAGGCGAGCTGGCCCACCGGCGAGTCGTGCAGCCCGTACGCGAGCGTGTGGGGTGACTTCGCCTGGATCTGGAGGTACCCGTCGTTGTAGGCGGTCAGCGCGTCCAGCCTGGCCCGCTCGACGTCGGTGAGGCCGTCGAGCTCGCCCTCGGCCCCGGAGGGGAAGGTCAGCAGCGCGTTGAGGTGCACGCCGACCACCCGTTCCGGGGCCAGCCGGCCGATCGCCGGGGCGACGTACGAGCCGGTGTCGCCGCCCTGCACCCCGTAGCGGGCGTAGCCGAGCCGATCCATCAGCTCGACCAGCGCGCCGGCCATCCGCTCGCTGCCCCAGCCCGGCCCGGACAGCGGCGCGGAGAAGCCGAAGCCGGGCAGCGACGGGATCACCAGGTGGAAGGCGTCCGCCGGGTCGCCGCCGTGCGCGCGGGGGTCGGTGAGCGGCCCGACGGTGTCCAGGAACTCCAGGAACGAGCCGGGCCAGCCGTGCAGCAGGAGCAGCGGGGTGGCGTCCGGCTCGGCTGAGCGTACGTGCAGGAAGTGCAGCCGCTGCCCGTCGACCTCAGTGAGGTGGTGCGGGAGCTTGTTCAGTTCCGCCTCGTGGGTGCGCCAGTCGTAGCGGGTACGCCAGTGCTCGGCCAGGTCCCGGAGGTGATCCACCGGTACGCCTCGGGCCCAGCCGACGTCGGGCAGCTCGGGCCAGCGGGTCGCGGCCAACCGGGCGTGCAGGTCGTCGAGCTGGGACTGCGGGACGTCCAGGCGGAACGGGACGATGTCGTCGGTCATGGGGTCGACGCTAGGAGCCGGTTAGGTCAGTTCCGGTCCTAAGCCGGTGGCATCCTCGATCATATGTCGACGCCCTCCGCACGCCTGCTCCGGTTGCTGTCGCTGCTCCAGACGTACCGCCAGTGGTCCGGCGCGGAGCTGGCGGCGCGGCTCGGGGTGACCGCGCGGACCGTGCGCCGCGACGTCGACCGGCTCCGCGAGCTGGGCTACCCGGTGCACGCCACGCAGGGCACCGGCGGCTACCGGCTCGGTGCCGGGGCGGCGCTGCCGCCGCTGCTGCTCGACGACGACGAGGCGGTGGCCGTGACGATCGGGTTGCGGACCGCCACCGCCAGCGCGGTCAGCGGCATCGGCGAGACCGCGCTGCGCGCCCTGCACAAGGTGGAGCAGGTGCTGCCGTCCCGGTTGCGGCACCGGGTCAGCGGCCTGCACCGCGCCACGGTCCGCGCCGAGGGCCCCGGCCCGACGGTCTCCCCGGACGTGTTGGTGGCCGTCTCCGACGCGTGTCACCGGCGGGAGCGGCTGCGGTTCGACTACACCAGCCATCACGGCGACCGGTCCCAACGCACCGTCGAGCCGCACGCGCTGGTGAGCTGGGGCCGGTACTGGTACCTCGTCGCCTGGGACGTCGACCGCGAGGACTGGCGCTCGTTCCGGGTCGACCGGCTGCGTCCGCGTACGCCCACCGGGCCCCGGTTCGTCGCCCGCGAGCTGCCCGACGTGGACGCGAGCGCCTACCTGGCGCGGACGCTGTCCACCGGGCCGTACCCGGTCCGCGCCACCGTCACCATGCACGCCCCCGCCGCCGTGGTGGCCGAGCGGGTCTGGCCGGGCATGGGTGCGGTGGAGGCGGTCGACGAGCGCCGCTGCCTGCTGCACCTCGGCGCGGAGACGGCCGCCGACCTGGCCTGGATGATCGCGGTGCTCGGCGTCGACTTCACCGTACCCGGCCCACCCGAGCTGGTGACGGCGCTGCGCGAACTGGGCGAGCGCTGCCACCGGGGCGTGTCGGGCGACGACCGCGAGAGTCGCGGGAACCGCGACGGCCCGGCGTCCGACTAGAGGGCAGAGCGGCGGGCAACCGGGCGACGGCAGCAACACCGACCCGAAGGGCACGGGCGCGTCCGCAGCAAGACCTTCTCATCCGATCGGAAAAGTCATGTCTCTGACCGAAGTCTCCGGCGCCTCCACACCGGACTCCACGCCCGGCCCGGGCCGACCCGCCTCCGAGCCGTCGCCCGCCCGCCCACAACGACGTCTCTCGCCGCTGGCCGCGCTCCTGGTTCGCCTGCACTTCTACGCGGGCGTGCTGGTCGCGCCGTTCCTGGTCGTCGCCGCCCTGACCGGTCTGGCGTACACCGTCACCCCGCAACTGGACCGGATCCTCTACGGCGACGAGCTGACCGTCGCCGCGGTCGGCGACCAGCCGAGGCCGCTGGCCGAGCAGATCACCGCCGCGCGGGCCGCCCACCCGGACGGCAGCCTGTTCGGCGTCTCCCCGGGCAGCGGTGAGAACACCACCCGGGTGGTGTTCGCGCTGCCCGAACTGGGCGACAGGCAGCACACCGTCTACGTCGACCCGTACACCGCGCAGGTGCGGGGGCAGTTGACCACCTGGTTCGGGTCCACGCCGGCCACCACCTGGCTGGACGACCTGCACCGCAACCTGCACCTCGGCGACCTCGGACGGCACTATTCCGAGATCGCCGCGAGCTGGCTGTGGGTGCTGGCGCTGGGCGGGATCGCCCTGTGGTGGCGTCGGCGCGGCGGACGCGGCCGGGCCAAGCACCTGCTGGTGCCGGACCTCGCCGCCGGTAAGGGCGTCCGGCGCACCCGAAGCTGGCACGCCACCGTCGGCGTCTGGCTCGCGGTGGGTCTGCTCGTGCTCTCCGCCACCGGGCTGACCTGGTCCCGGTTCGCCGGCGGGAACTTCGCCGCCGGCCTGGACGCGCTGGACGCCTCCCGTCCCGCGCTGTCGACCGGCCTGACCGACGTACCGGCCGACTCCGGCGGCGAGCACCACCACGGCGGGGCGCCCACCGAGGCGTCCGACATGGCCGCCTTCGACCGGGTGGAAGCCGCCGCTCGCACGGCCGGTCTGGACGGGCCGATCGCAATCACCCCGGGCGGGCCGGGCAGCGCCTGGACGGTCGCCCAATCCGACAACACCTGGCCGGTGAACCTGGACCAGGTGGCCGTCGACCCGGCCGACGGTACGGTGACCGCCCGCCTCGACTTCGCCGACTGGCCGCTGTTGGCGCAGGTGAGCGCGCTCGGCGTACAGGCGCACATGGGTCTGCTCTTCGGTGTGGTCAACCAGGTGCTGCTCGCCGCGCTCGCCGTCGGCCTGCTCTGTGTCATCGTCTGGGGCTACCGGATGTGGTGGCAGCGCCGCCCCACCCGCACCGACCGGCGGGCGTTCGCCGGGGCGCCACCCGCCCGGGGCGGTCTGCGCGGGCTGCCGCTGTGGGTGCTGCTGGTCGGCGTACCGGTCACCGTCGCGGCGGGCTGGGCGCTGCCGTGGTTCGGTGTCCCGCTGCTCGGCTTCCTGGTCGTCGACACCGTCCTGGGGCTGGCCGCCCGGCGGCGCGGCCGGACCGCGTCACCCGTCACGCGGTGAGCTGTGCCGTCCCGGCCGGGGAATCCGGCCGGGACGGCACCCGGCGGGCCCACGTGGTGGACGCCCACGGAAATCGATGCGTCCCGACCATGGCGCCCGACGCGGTTACGGGGTAGAAACATCTCAACCCCTGATTCTTCACACCGTGATACAAGTCCGTCCCGCTGAGAGAGCGCTCTCACGGGGTCCACCGCGTCGTCGGGCCGGAGATCGCGCCGCCCCGACGGGAAGGACGAACGAATGCCGACTCGACCACACCGCCGGCGGCTCGGTCGCGCGCTGGCCTTCGGCCTCGTGCTGACCACCGCCGCCGTCACCATCACCACCCCGGCCGGCGCGGGCCCGCCCCGACCGGTCACCCCGAACTTCGGGCCGAACGTCACGATCTTCGACCCGAGCATGCCGGTCAGCCGGATCCAGGCCACCCTCGACGCGGCCCACACCGCCCAGGTCGACAACGAGATGGGCACCACCCGGCACGCGTACCTGTTCCGGCCGGGTAGCTACGGCACCGCGGCCCAGCCGCTCCAGATCAAGGTCGGCTACTACACCGAGATCTCCGGGCTGGGCGCCTCCCCCACCGACGTGGTCATCAACGGCAAGATCGAGGCGTACAACCGGTGCCTGACCGAGGGGGGCACCGGCAACTGCATCGCGCTGGTGAACTTCTGGCGCACGCTGTCCAACCTGTCGCTGCGCATCAACGCCGCCGGCCAGGACGACTGCCGCGCCACGGCCAACTTCTGGGCGGTCTCCCAGGCGGTGTCGATGCGGCGGCTGGACATCAGCGGCGGTGGACTGTCGCTGATGGACTACTGCACCAACGGGCCGCAGTACGCCAGCGGCGGCTTCATCGCCGACTCCCGGCTGCCGGCCACCACCAACGGCTCGCAGCAGCAGTGGCTGACCCGCAACAGCGAGGTCGAGAGCTGGTCCAACGGGGTGTGGAACCAGGTCTTCTCCGGTGTGGTGGGCGCGCCCGACGACGCCGGATTCCCCGACCCGCCGTACACCACCCTGGACACCACGCCGGTCAGCCGGGAGAAGCCGTACCTGTTCGTCGACGCCAAGGGCAAGTACCAGGTCCGGGTGCCCGCCGCCCGCCGCGACACCCGGGGCATCACCTGGGCCAACGGGCTGACGCCGGGACGCACCATCCCGATCGGTGACTTCTTCGTCGCCAAGCCGTCCGACTCGGTGCAGACGATCAACTCGCAGCTCGCCCGGGGCAAGCACCTGCTGCTCACCCCCGGCGTCTACGACGTGGCCCGCAGCATCGAGGTGCGCCGTCCCGACACGGTCGTGCTCGGCATCGGGCACGCCACGCTCACCGCCGTGAAGGGAGCCGTACCGCTCGACGTCGCCGGGGTGCCCGGCGTGGTCGTCGCCGGAGTCACCATCGACGCCGGCCTCACCGAGTCGCCGGTGCTGCTGCGGGTCGGCCGCAAGCACGGCCGCGACCACAGCACGCCGAAGAACCCGACCACGCTCTCCGACGTGTACTTCCGCATCGGCGGGCCGCACATCGGCAAGACCGACACCGCGCTGGAGGTCAACAGCGACCACGTCCTGATCGACCACACCTGGGTGTGGCGGGGGGACCACGGTGTCGAGGGCTTCACCGAGGGGGTCAACGGCGACACCGACCGCTGGCGGACCAACACCGGACGGTACGGCGCGGTCATCAACGGCGACCACGTCACCGCCACGGGACTGTTCGTGGAGCACTTCCAGCGGTACAACACCGTCTGGAACGGCGAGCACGGCACCACGGTCCTCTATCAGAACGAGCTGCCGTACGACCCGCCCACGCAGGCGGACTGGATGAACGGCACGGTCAACGGGTGGGCCGGCTACAAGGTCGCCGACCGGGTACGCCACCACACCCTGTACGGCGGCGGCGTGTACGTGTTCAACCAGAACAACCCGTCGATCCGCACCGAGAACGGGTTCGAGGTGCCGGTGCGGCCGGGGGTCCGGCTGCACCACATCATGACGGTGAACCTCAGCGCCGGCACCATCGACCACGTGGTCAACGGGGTGGGCGAGGCCGCCGACATGGAGCGCGTCGGCGCACCGGTCTATCTGCGCCAGTACCCGTAGGAGGGTGAGGAGGGGTCCCCTGCTAACGCCTGGTGCATAGCAGGGGACCCCTCCTTACATCACGACCGGGCTGCGGCGTTCGAGGAGGACGACATCGCGCCAGCGGCCGTGGTGCCGGCCCACCCGTTCCCGGGTGCCGACGACGCGGAAGCCGGCCCGCCGGTGCAGCGCCAGACTGGCGACGTTCTCCGGGAAGACGCCGGACTGGATGGTCCAGACACCGGCCGCCTCGGTCGAGGCGATCAGCCCGTCGAGCAGCAGCCGGGCCACGCCCCGCCCCTGGGCGGCCGGGTCCACGTAGACGGAGTGCTCGACCACCCCGGCGTACACCGCTCGGGTCGAGGTCGGCGACACCGCGATCCAGCCGAGCACCACGTCGTCGGCGTCCACCGCGACCAGCCGGTGTGCCGGCAGCCGACCGGCGTCGAAGGCGGCCCAGCTCGGCGCGACGGTCTCGAAACTGGCCTGCCCGCCGTCCAACCCGACCTGGTAGATCGCCAACACCCGCTCAGCGTCGCCACTGCCCATCGCCCGAAGCCCGACGTCGGCCATGAGACTCCCACTCCCCTCGTGAGGCACGCTCGCCCCGCTGATCGTGGCAGTGTGGCTGTTCGACACGCCGACACGGGACCAGCCACACCGCCACGATGAAGCACGCCCCGCCACGATGAGACGCACCCAACGGCGTCAGCGGGAGGCGAGGAAGGTCTCGACCGCGTCGGCGGCGTGCCGTACGCCGCCGTTCGCCTGCACCTCGGACCGGACCGTGTCCAGCCGACGCCGCAGCTCCGGGTCGTCGGCGACCGCGTCCACCGCCGTCCGCAGGGTCTGCGCGGTGACCTCCCCTGCCGGCAGCAGCCGACCGACCCCCGCCGCCACCAGCCGGTCCGCGTTGGCGAACTGGTCCACCGCCTGCGGGATCGCCACCGTCGGTACGCCGCACCAGAGCGCCTCGGTGCAGCCGCCCATCCCGGCGTGCGTGACGAACGCCGAGGCGTGCCCCAGCACCGCCACCTGCGGCACCCGGCGGTGCACCTCGACGTGCTCCGGCAGTGGCCCCACCGCAGCCGGGTCCACCTTGTCGCCGACCGCGAGCACCACGTGCCAGCGGGAGTCGGCGAACCCGTCCAGGCACGCGCGATAGACCGGCATCTGGTCGTTGTACGCGGTGCCGAAGGAGACCAGCAGCACCGGCCGCCCGTCGGCCGGTGGCGTCCAGCCCGGTTCGGCGAGCCGGGCGGGGTCGAGGCACGGGCCGACGAAGCGTACCCGTTGCCGCGACACCCGGTCGGCGTACGGCTGCATCACCTCGGGGATCAGCGCGAGGACGTGCGGCGGGCGGCTCAGGTAGGCGTGCCCGTCCTGCGGGACGCCGTTGTCGGCGAGCCACCGCTCCAGCGTGGCGTAGTAGTCGCGCCCGGACTCCGAGGCACGCAGGGCGGTGTAGAACTCCGCCATGTCCTCGTCGTAGCCGTCCCAGGCGACCATCGCGGGCGACAGTTGCACGGCCGGTACGCCGTACCGGGCGCCGAGCAACGGCCCCGCCAGCCCGCCGATGTCGTACAGCACGAGGTCCGGTCGGTCCTCGTCGTAGCGGGCGGTCAGTCGGGGCAGCACCGCCACGGCCTCGTCGAGGAAGACCCGCATCGCCGTACCCGGGTCCTCCGGCCAGGCGGTGTCGCCCTGCGGCAGGATCGTCGGGTGGGCGAGCGGCTCCGCGCCGGTGGACGCGACCAGTTCGGTCAGCGGTGCGCCGACGGCGTACGTGACCCGGTGGCCCCGGTCGACGAGTTCCCGGATCAGGGCCAGCGAGGGATAGACGTGGCTCGGCGCGGTGCTGCCGATCATGGCGACGTGACGGGGTGCGGGCATGCCGACGATTCTGACGATTATGCGGCCAGATGCCCGCCGATTTTCGTGTACCCGCGCAGCAGGTCGCGGGCGATGATCAGGCGCTGCATCTCGTCGGTGCCCTCGAAGATCCGGTACAGCCGCACCTGCCGGTACCAGCGTTCGATCGGCAGCTCCCGGGTGTAGCCCATGCCGCCGTGGATCTGGAGCACCCGGTCCACCACCCGGTTGACCATGCCCGCCCCGTAGAGCTTCGCCATCGAGGAGGCGTGGCGTGGGTCCAGACCCGCGTCGACCGTCCAGGCGGCACGCAGGATCAGCCACCGGGCCGCCTCCAGCTCGGTCTCCGAGTCGGCGATCATCCACTGGATGGCCTGGTTGGCGCCGATCTTCGTGCCGAAGGTCTCCCGCGTGTTGGCGTGCTCGATCGCCATCCGCAGCGCCCGCTCGGCGATGCCGACGGCGTGCGAGGGGATGGTGTAGCGCCCCTTGCCGATCCACTCCATGCCGAGGGCGAAGCCCTGGCCGATCTCGCCGAGGATGTTGCGGTGCGGCACGCGTACGTCGTCGAAGACCAGCGACGCCGGCCCACCCTCGCCCATCGTCGGGATGAACTCCGACCGCCAGCCCATCGCCCGGTCCACCAGGAACGCGGTCGCCCCGCCGTTGCGGGCACCCCGCTCGGGGTCGGTGACCGCGATGACGATGGCGAAGTCGGCGTCGTTGCCGCCGGTGATGAAGGTCTTCTCGCCGTTGAGGATCCAGTCGTCACCGTCGCGACGCGCGCGGAACCTGATGTTGGCCGCGTCCGAGCCGGCGCCCGGCTCGGTGATGGCGAAGCAGGAGAGCCGCTCCCCCTCGATGGTCGGCAGCAGGAACTCCTTCTGCTGCTCGTCGGTGGCGTGGAAGAGGATGTTGTCGGCCTCGCCACCGAACCGGAACGGCACGAACGTACGGCCGATCTCGGTCCAGATCAGCGACTGGACGACGGCGGGCAGCTCCATGCCGCCGTACCGCTGCGGCGTGGCCAGGCCCCAGAAGCCGAAGGTACGCGCCTTGAGCTGCAACTCGCGCAGTTCGGCGCGTTCCAGGCCGGGCTGGTGGGCCCGTTCCCGGCGCAGCAGCTCCTGCTCCAGCGGCATGACCTCGCGGGTGATGAAGTCGCGGGCGGTGTCGCGGATGGCCCGTTCCTCGTCGGACAGTCCGAAGTCCATGTGCGCACCCGTCCTTTCGGTTGGGCTGGTGACGTCTCTGCGTTTAAACTAGCGCTGCAAGTTTTCGGCTGTCCAGACCTGCGGTGTGGCAGAGTTCCGCCACAGAGCACCGACCCGAGGAGGAAGCCCATGCCCCGGCCACGACAGGCGCTGCTCAGCCGGGAGCGGATCGTCGAGGCCGCCGTGGCGCTGATCGACGCCGACGGGCTGGCCGGCTTCTCCACCCGTCGCCTCGCCGCCGAACTCGGTGTCCGGGGGCCGTCGCTCTACAACCACTTCGCCACCAAGGACGCGATCCTCGACGCGGTGGCCGACAGCATCACCGGCCAGGTGGACGTCTCGTACTTCGGCGCGGTCGACTGGCGGGTGGCGCTGCGCCGGTGGGGCCACACCTACCGGGCGGCCCTGGCCGCGCACCCGAACATCGTGCCGCACCTGGCACAGGGACCCGGACGCCGACCGGCGGCGCTGGCGATGGCCGACGCCGTCTACGGGGCACTCGTCACGGCGGGCTGGCCACCGGCCCGGGCCACCCACATCGGCGCGCTGATGCGGTATTTCGTGACCGGCTCGGCGCTCGGCTCGTTCGCCCGGGGCTTCGTCGAGGACCCGAGCCTCTACGCCGACCAGTACCCGCACCTGAGCCAGGCGCACCGGCTCGCCGAGCACCAGCAACAGGTCGACGAGGGCGCCTTCACGCTGGGCCTGGACGCCCTGATCGAGGGTTTGTCCCGCAGCTACGAACGCACGGTGGGCCCGCTGTCACCCCTCCCGCCGACCGACGAGGCGTACTAGGGTCGAAACTTCCACTGCTAGGCGAGGTGAGGGCCGCATGGATCTCGCACGGACCGACTTCTACCTGGACGGGCGCTGGGTCACGCCGGGCGGCGGAGAGTCGCTGGAGGTGCACGACCCGACGACCGAGGAGGTCGTCGCGACCGTACCGGCCGGCACCGCCGAGGACGTGGACCGGGCGGTGGCCGCCGCCCGCGCGGCGTTCGGGAGCTGGTCGGCGACCGACCCGGCGGACCGGGCCGCCCACCTCGACCGGCTGCACGCCGAGCTGACCGCCCGCGCCTACGACATCGCCCGCACCGTCGTGCGGGAACTCGGCACCCCGCTCAAGGTCGCCACCCGGGTCCAGACCGGCCTGCCGCTGACCGTGCTGCGCAGCTACGTCGACCTCGCCGCCCGGCCGCCCGCGCCGGAGACCGTCGGCAACACGCTCGTGGTGCGGGAGCCGGTGGGCGTGGTCGGGGCGATCACCCCGTGGAACTACCCGCTGCACCAGGTCGTGGCCAAACTCGCGCCGGCGCTGGCCGCCGGGTGCACGGTGGTGCTCAAGCCGAGCGAGCTGACGCCGCTGACGGCGTACCTGCTCTTCGACGCCGTGCACGCCGCGGGTCTGCCGCCGGGCGTGGTCAACCTGGTCACCGGCACCGGTCCGGTGGTGGGCGAGGCCATCGCCGCGCACCCCGACGTGGACCTGGTCTCCTTCACCGGCTCGACCGCCACCGGTCGGCGCGTCGCGCACCTGGCCGCCGACCGGATCGCCCGGGTCGCGCTGGAGCTCGGCGGCAAGTCCGCCAACGTGATCCTCGACGACGCCGACCTGGCCACCGCCGTCAAGGTCGGTGTCGGCAACGCCTTCCTCAACTCGGGGCAGACCTGCACCGCGTGGACCCGGATGCTGGTGCAGCGGGCCCGCTACGACGAGGCCCTCGACCTGGTGGCCAAGGCCGCCGAGGGCTACCAGCTCGGCGATCCCCTCGAACCGGCCACCCGGCTCGGTCCGCTGGTCTCGGCGCAGCAGCGGGAGCGGGTCCGCGAGCACGTCGCCCGGGGGCTGACCGACGGTGGCCGGCTGGTCGCCGGTGGGCCGGACGCCCCGGTGCCGGACCGGGGGTTCTTCGTCGCCCCGACGGTGATCGCCGACGTCGACCCGGACAGCGCCCTGGCCCAAGAGGAGGTCTTCGGGCCGGTGCTGGCGGTGATCCCGGTCGACGACGACGACCACGCGGTGACCGTCGCCAACAACTCCCGCTACGGATTGGCCGGCGCGGTCTGGTCCGCCGACGAGGAACGGGCGCTGCGGGTGGCCCGGCGGCTGCGGACCGGTGCCGTCGACATCAACGGGGCGCCGTTCAACCCGATGGCCCCGTTCGGCGGCTACAAGCAGTCCGGTCTCGGACGCGAGCTGGGCAGCCACGGGCTGGCGGAGTTCTGCGAGATCAAGGCGATCCAACGGTGAGGGGCGTGGTGGCCCGGGCCGCCGACGCGCCGCTGCGGGTGGAGCCGGTCGAGCTGCCCGAGACCGGCCCCGGGCAGGTACGGGTCGGCATCCGGGCCTCCGGCGTGTGCCACTCCGACCTGTCCATGGCGAACGGCACCCTGGCCGCGCCGTACCCGCTGCTGCTCGGACACGAGGCGGCCGGCGTGGTGGAGGAGGTCGGCGACGGCGTGGACCGGGTCGCCCCCGGCGACCACGTGGTGCTCAACTGGGCACCGGCGTGCCGGTCCTGTTGGTTCTGCCGACGCGACGAGCCCTGGCTGTGCCGGCGCAACGGCGCACCCGCCGTGGCCCGGGGACACACCGTGGACGGTCGGCCGCTGCACGTGACGCTCGGTCTGGGCGCGCTCGCCGAGCAGGTGCTGGTGCCGCAGGAGGCCGCCGTGGCGGTGCCGTCGGAGCTGCCGTTCCCGGCGGCGGCGCTGCTCGGCTGCGCGGTGCTCACCGGGGTCGGCGCGGTGCGGCGTACCGCACGGGTGTCCGCCGGGGACTCGGTCGCGGTGATCGGTCTCGGCGGGGTCGGGCTGTCGGCGGTGGCCGCCGCCCGCGCGGCCGGTGCCGGTGTGGTGATCGGGGTGGACGTCGCCCCCGCCAAGGCCGAGTTGGCCGCCGCCGCGGGCGCCACCGACTTCCTGCTCGCGGACGACTCGCTGGTCCGCGCGGTCCGGGGGCTGACCGGTGGTCGGGGCGTCGACCACGCGGTGGAGTGCGTCGGGCGGTCCGCCACCATCCGCAGCGCCTGGCAGAGCACCCGCCGGGGCGGACAGGTCGTCGTGGTGGGGATGGGCGGTAAGGAGGACATCGTCGGCCTGAGTGCGTTGGACATCTTCCACTCCGCGCGGACGCTGCGCTCCTCGGTCTACGGATCCTCCGACCCCGACCGGGACGTGCCGGAGCTGGCGCGGGCGGTGCTCGACGGCACGCTCGACCTGAGCTACCTGGTCACCGACCGGGCGACCCTCGACGAGGTACCGGCGGCGTTCGCCCGGATGGCCCGGGGCGAGGGCGCCCGGACGGTCGTCCAGTTCGGCTGAGCGCCTCCGGGCCGGTGGACGACGACGGTCCGTGGTGACATCCCTCGGCGGAGTGCCACCACGGACCGGTCGGGTGCGTCAGGTCAGCCGGCCTGCGCCGGGCTGCTCTCGGCGGTGTTGTAGAGGCTGTCGCCCTGGTAGCGGGCGGTCACCGGCTCGGTCAGCGGGCCGCTGACGTTGCCCTTGAACTCGGCGACGCCGTTGCGCACGTTCGCCGAACCGAGGCGCTTGTCGCCCGCGTAGAAGTCGACCTTGCCGGAGGGCTTGCGGTCACTGGTGGTCACCGAGGCGACCTCGGCGGTCGCGATGATGCGGTACCGGTGCGAGTTGCCGGCCCGGATCGACTCGACGTCCAGGTCGACGGTGGTGCTCCGGAACGCGACGGTCCGCAGGTAGTCGTTGAGCATCTGCCGCCACACGTCCCAGACGTGCACACCGTCGATGTTGAACTCGGTCACCTCGACGCCGGCCGCACGCCAGTTCTCGGTGCGGGCGACCGAGTCGGGCGCGATGTTGATCAGCCAGTCCTGGAGACCGGTGCCGACGTGGATGCCGCCGGACACGGCCTTCATCCGCGCCACCTGCTCGGCGGAGGGGTTCACCGCACCGCCGGCCGCGCCCCACGCACCGTGGTAGCCGACCAGGTCGGTGTTGTCGTACAGCAGCGTGATGGCGCGGGCGCCACCGGCGGAGAGGCCACCGAAGGCGCGGTCCTGGGCGCGGGTGGAGACGTGGTAGTTCTTCTCCACGAACGGGATGACGTTGTTCCGCAGCTCGTCGACGTAGCCCTGGTTACCGTTGGGCAGGCCGTTGAAGTCGGTCGAGACGATCACCATCGGCAGCGCCTTGCGGTCCCGGATCGCGTTCTCCAGGATCTCGTGGGCGACGCCCTCCATGGTCCAGTCGGTGGCGTTGCCGCCGCCGCCGTGGCTGAGGTAGAGCGTCGGGTACGGGGTGGCGCGCTTGGCGTCGTAGCCGTGCGGCAGGTAGACCACCACGTCGTGCTTGCCCACCGGGTTGGTGGACAGCGGCGAGTCGTACCAGCGCTGCTCCAGCTTGCCCGCCTTCTTGCGGTCGACCGGCGCCTGGTAGCTGTTGTCGTAGGTGGGGAATCGCTTGCTGTTCGGCACGTAGACCCGGCTGAGCAGCGCACCCGGCGCGGTCGCGTGCGGCGTGACCTCCAGCGGGTTGGCCGGGTCGGGGTGCAGCGTGCAGCCGCTGGCCGTCGGGCTGTCGCAGTCGTGGGTGAACGCGTACCGGAAGGTGCCGGAGGGCAGCGGCGTGGTGAACGTCCACACCCCGTCGCGCCCCTGCTGCATCGGCAGCGGACGCCACGGGTCGGCGAGGATGTCGCCGGGCTGCCACTGCGCGCCGGTGCGGGCGTCACCGCAGCCCACACAGGTCACGCTCGCGGGCTGGGAGAACCACCACTCACCGTAGATCTGGACCGACTGCACGCCGGCGGGCGCCTGGTAGCGGAAGGTGACCGAGTGGCCGGTGGGGGCCTGGTTGGTCTGCACGACCTTCGGTCCGAGGTCGGCGGCGGGGGCCGCGGACGCCGCGGGAGCCGCGAGGGCTCCGGAGGCGATCGTCAGCCCGGCGACGGCCGAGACGGCCAGCGCGCGGCGCAGCCGACGGGTCGGCGCGGCTTGAGGATGAGCAACGGGCATGTGTGCGTTTCCCTTCATCGGCTGGTCGCCCGGTTGTTTCCGGGGATGTCGCACGGGCGACCAGTGGTGGGTGCTGACGAGTCCGTCGCTCCCCTGGTGTGTGACCGGTCCGTGACGGTCCGATGAGGACCGGCACGGGCCGGACGGCGGCCAGGGCGCTCCGATCCCGGTGCGGTGCGGGGTCGCACCGGGCCCGTCGTGTGGCGCCACCTGCTGATTAACGTGATCGTCACACAAAGGTGATATCTTTGTAAACACATTGGTGGCACCTTTTGCCGCCGATCCGCCCCGCGCCGACCTGGCCGGCGGTACGCGGCGCGCTAGTCTCTCCGCAGGCGAGTGATCGGGGAACCTTGATGGGCGAGGCGACACGCGACGCGGCGCGGGCCGCAGCGCCGGTGCTGCACGACGCCGTGCTCGACGCTCTCGGGTTGGAGATCACCAGCGGTCGGCACGTCGCCGGACAGGCGCTCACCCTGGAGCAGTTGCAGCAACGCTTCGGCGTCTCGCGGACCGTGATGCGGGAGGCGATGCGGATCCTGGAGTCGCTGCACCTGGTGGCCTCCCGTCGCCGGGTCGGCCTGGTGGTCCAGCCGATGCACCGGTGGCGGGTGCTCGACCCGCGCGTGATCCGCTGGCGGCTCGAAGGGCCCGGCCGCGCCGCGCAGTTGCGGACGCTCACCGACCTGCGGGTGGCGGTCGAACCACTCGCCGCCGCCGGGGCCGCCCGGCACGCCACCGCCGAGGAGCGGCAGCGGCTGCGCGCGTTGGCCGCCCGGATGCGGCAACTCGGCGAGGCCGGCGAACTCGACGCGTTCCTCGCCGCCGACGTCGAGTTCCACGCGCTGCTGCTCCAGGCCTGCCTCAACGAGATGTTCACCGCGCTGACCGGGGTGATCGCCGAGGTGCTCGCCGGCCGGACCGAACACGGGCTGATGCCCAAGTGCCCCCGACCGGTCGCCCTGGACCTGCACGAGCAGGTCGCCAACACGGTCGCGGCCGAGGACGCCCGGGGCGCCGAGACCGCCATGCGGGAACTCGTCGAGGAGGTACGCGACGCGATCGGCACCGCCGACGCGACCGCCCCGACTTTCACTGAGTGAGAAGGCGACTCCCGACCGGCGGGCCGCGCCCGGGACCATCCGACTGACCGTCGTACGTCGACAGGAGGTCCGGATGCCGTTCGCACGTGACCAGTGGTACGTGGCCGCGTTCAGCACCGAGGTCGGGCGGGACCTGCTCGCCCGTACCGTGCTGGGTGAACCGCTCGTGTTGTACCGCACCGGGTCCGGCACGGCGGTGGCGCTCGCCGACCGGTGTGTGCACCGGCGCTACCCGCTGTCGGAGAGCCGCCTCGACGGGGACACCGTGGTCTGCGGCTACCACGGCTTCACCTACGACCCGAGCGGCGCCTGCGTCTTCGTACCCGGGCAGCAGCGCATCCCCCGGACCGCGCGGGTTGCCGCGTACCCGGTGGTGGAGCAGGACACCCTGGTCTGGGTCTGGATCGGCGACCGGGACCGGGCCGACGCGTCCACCATCCCCCGCGCGCCCTGGCTCGGCGACCCGCGCTACACGACGGTACGCGGCATGGCCCCGTTGGACGCCCGGTACGGCCTGCTGGTGGACAACCTGATGGACCTGTCCCACGAGACCTACCTGCACGGTGGCTACATCGGCACACCCGAGGTGGCGGACACCCCGATCACGACCGAGGTGGACGAGGATCGCGGCGTCGTCTACGTCAGCCGGCACATGGACGACGCGGCGTGCCCGCCCTTCTATGCCCGCTCGACCGGCATCCAGGGCCGGATCACCCGCTGGCAGGACATCGAGTACCACCCGCCCTGCCTGTACGTGCTGCACAGCCGGATCGCCCCGCAGGGCGTCTACCCACCGGCCCAGGGCGACGACGACCAGGCGTTCCACGCCGAGATCGTGTACGCCATCACCCCGTCGACCGAGCACACCACGTACGACTTCTGGGCGGTGGCCCGGGACTTCGCCGTGGACGACGAGTCGGTCAGCGAGTACCTGCACCAGAGCAACCACACCGTGGTCATGCAGGACGTCACCGCCCTGAACATCCTGGAGCGGGTGATCGCCGGCGAGCCGGAGCGGTACCAGGAACTGAGCATCAACATCGACACCGGCGGGCTGGCCGCCCGACGGCTGCTCGCCCGGATGGTCGAGTCGTCCACGGTGGAGGCGCCCCGGTGACCGCGCCGGCCGGCGGGCTCACCGGTGACCGGGTCTACCGGATCCACTGGCTGCCGGGCACCGACACGCTGCGCGGCACGTGCCACTGCGGCGCCGAACGGATCGCCGAGGAGCCGGTGCAGTTGTGGGAGTGGCTGCTCGCCCATCCCCGGGACCACCGGCCGCCGACGGCGACCGTACCGTCCCCGCCGCAGCGGGCGGTGGTGACGGCATGACGCCGACGACGCTGGTGGTCGCCCGCCGCGATTCGGTGGCCACCGGCGTGGTGGTGCTGACCCTGTGCCGCCCGGACGGTGGCGAGGTGCCCGCCTGGACCCCGGGCGCGCACGTCGACCTGGACCTGGGGCCGGGACTGGTACGCCAGTACTCGCTCTGCGGCGACCCGGCCGACCGCACCGCGCTGCAGGTGGCGGTGCACCTGGCGTCGGACGGGCGCGGCGGTTCCCGGCACGTGCACGAACGCCTGCTGCCCGGCGCGACGGTCCGGGTGGTCGGGCCGCGCAACGCCTTCCGGCTGGTCGAGGCCGACCGCTACCTCTTCCTCGCCGGAGGCATCGGCATCATCCCGATCCGGCCGATGGTCGCCGCCGCCGACGCCGCCGGTGCCGACTGGCGACTGGTGTACGGCGGACGCAGCCGCAGCTCCATGGCCTTCGCCACCGACCTGCGGCAGGCGTACGGCGAGCGGGTGCGGCTTCATCCGCAGGACGAGACGGGCCTGCTCGACCTGGACGCGCTGATCGGCGACGCGGACGACGCGGTCGTCTACTGCTGCGGGCCGGAGGGGCTGATCGACGCGGTGCAGCAGCGCTGCCGAACGTGGCCGCCCGGCCGGCTGCACGTCGAGCGGTTCGCCCCGACGGTGCAGGCCGGTGGTGCGGGCGCACCGGCCGGTACCGGCGCACAGGCCGTCGAGGTCGAACTCGCGCTCTCCGGCCGGACCGTGCACGTGCCGCCGGACACCTCGATCCTGGCCGCCCTGGAGCAGGCCGGTACGCAGGTGCTCTCCTCCTGCCGCGAGGGCACCTGCGGCACCTGCGAGACCACCGTGCTCGACGGCGTGCCGGAGCACCGCGACAGTCTGCTCACCGAGGAGGAACGGGCCGCCGGGGACACCATGCTGATCTGCGTGTCCCGGGCGCGTACCCGGCGGCTCGTGCTGGAGCTGTGACCGGTCGACGGGGATGATGGCGGGGTGCAGGCACGGCCCGGGCGCTCGGTCACCAGCAAGGTGCTGGCGCTGCTCGACGCGTTCAGCCCCGGTGAGCCCGCGCTGACCCTGAGCGAACTGGCCCGGCGGGCCGAACTGCCGCTGCCCACCGCGTACCGCCGGGTCGCCGAACTGGTGGCCTGGGGCGCGCTGGAACGGGGTGACGACGCCCGCTACCGGGTCGGTCTTCGCCTGTGGGAGGTCGGTTCGCTGGCGCCGCGCGGGCTGGGGCTGCGCGAGCTGGCGCTGCCGGTGCTGGAGGACCTGTACGAGGTGACCCACGAGAACGTCCAGCTCGCCGTCCGGCAGGACCTCGAACTCGTCTTCATCGAGCGGATCGCCGGACGGCACGCGGTGCCGGTGCTGACCCGGGTCGGCGGCCGCTTCGCGCTGCACGCCACCGGTGTCGGGCTGGTGCTGTTGGCGCACGCACCGGCGCAGGTGCAGGAGCGGGTCCTCGCCGCGCCGCTGACGCGGTACACCGAGCTGACCGTCACCGATCCGGTGCGGTTGCGCCGCCAACTCGCCGAGGTCCGCCGCGCCGGGTACGCGATCAGCGACCGGCAGGTCACCATGGACGCCCTCTCCGTCGCCGCGCCGATCGCCGGGCCGGACGGGGTGGTGGCGGCGATCTCGCTGGTGGTGGCGTACGACCGGGCGGACCCGCTGGCGCTGGCGCCGCTGGTGCAGGCGGCCGGTCGAGTGGTCTCCCGCGCACTGGGTCGCCCGTCCGCGTCGACCCGGCCGGCGCCGTTACCCCGACGTCCCCGTACGCAGTAGCTTGTCCGGGTGCGTGTTCTCCCCTTTCCGGCCCGTCGTCCCGGCCCGACCGGGTCACCCGGCGCGCCGTGTTGACCGAGGGCCGGATGCGGCAGCCGGAGCCCGCCACGCCGTCGGATCGGGCCGCGGTGGGTCGGGCCCGGGCGCAGCGGCTGCTGGTGACGTTGCTCGGTGACCACTGGCACGCCGGCCGGTCCCCGCTGCCCTCCGGCGGGCTGGTCGCGGTGCTCGCCGAGTTCGGCATCGCCCCGGCCAACGCCCGTGCCACGCTCGCCCGCCTGACCCAGCGCGGCATGCTCGAACGCACCAAGGAGGGCCGGCGGACCAGCTACCGGCTGACCGAGTCGGCGTCGCAGACCCTGCGCCGGGGCGCCCGGCGCATCTTCGCCAGCAGCGGCTCCGACGACTGGGACGGCGTCTGGACGCTGCTCGCCTTCACGCTGCCGGTGGACGACGCGAACCAGCGCCGGCTGCTGCGGGCCCGGCTGCGCTGGCTGACGTTCTGGCCGTTGTACGACGCGACCTGGGTGACCCCGCACGACCGGTTCGACGAGGTGCACGAGCAGCTCGGCGAGCTGGGCGTCACCGACGCCGTGGTGCTGCGCTCGCGGGACTTCGAGCTGCTGCCGAGCACCCGCGCCCGGCTGGAGGCCGCCTGGCGCATCGACGTGCTCGCCGACGGCTACCAGCGATTCCTGGAACGCCACCGTGCGGTGGCGCGGCGGGCCGAGGCCGGTGCGCTGGGCCCGTCGGAGGCGCTGGTCGCGCGGACCGAGCTGGTCAACGACTGGCGGGCGCTGGTGGGCGACGATCCCGACCTGCCGGCCCGGTTCCTGCCGCCGTCCTTCCCTCGCGCACAGGCACGGGTGATGTTCCTGCGCACCGCGCAGGCCCTGGCAGATCCGGCGCAGCAGCGCTTCGAGGAACTCGTCCGGACTCCCGAGCGGGGCTGACCGGGCTCCCGAGCGGGGCTGAGCAGAGGCGACACCGCGGCCGATCTTCGCCATCCATAGATGCGATGCAGAATCGTTGACGCGCGATCAGATTTCGCATTATGTTCGCCACACGTGCCTGATCAGCAGGTCCAGCCGTCCGTCTCCGGCTGAAAGGGGTCCCGTCATGCCCACCGATCGACCTCAGGAGCACACCAGACAACGATCATGGAAGGGAGCGCTGGCCGTGGTCGCCACGGCGACGCTGCTCGCCGGCTCCGCCGCACCGGCCCTGGCCACACCGCCACCCCACGCGGGCCCCGCCGACCGCGCCTTCGAGGTGACCGTCCTGTCCGGACGGGCCGACACCGTCAGCGGCGGCGACGCGCTGGTGCGCGTCGCGGTGCCGCGCACCGTACCCCCGCACCACGTGAAGGTCCGGCTCGACGGCCGCGACGTCACCGACCGGTTCCGGGCCACCGACGACAAGCGCACGCTGCTCGGTCTCGTGGACGGCCTGGCGTTGGGCGCCAACGAACTCGAGGTCCGCGCGAACGGGCAGGGCCACGGCCGGCCCCGCGCCACGCTGACCCTGCGCAACCACCCGGCCGCCGGCCCGGTCATCTCCGGGCCGCACATCCCGCTGTTCTGCACCGCGTCGGGCAACCCGTGGAACCTGGGCCCGGTGGACGCGGACTGCCACGTGGCGCAGCCCCGGATCACCTACCAGTACCGCACCACCGCCGGCAGCTTCGTCGCGCTGCCGGACGGCCCGCTCCCGGCCGACGTCGCCACCACCACGACCAGCGACGGCCGCACCGTGCCGTACGTGGTCCGAGTCGAGCGGGGCACCATCAACCGCGCGGTGTACGAGATCGCCCTGCTGCACCAGCCGGGCACCGCACCGCCCGACCCGTGGACGGCGACCGACGGCTGGAACGACCGACTGGTCTACACCTTCGGCGGCGCCTGCGGCATCGGCTACACCCAGGCCACCAGCACCGGCGGGGTGATGAACCACAGCCTGCTCAGCCGGGGCTACGCGGTCGCCAGCGCGACGTTCAACGTCTTCGCCAACAACTGCAACGACGTCACCTCCGCCGAGACCGCGATGATGGTCAAGGAGCACTTCGTCGAGTCGTACGGGGTGCCGCTGTTCACCATGGGCTGGGGCGGCTCGGCCGGCACCATGCAGCAGTTGCTGATCTCCAACGCGTACCCGGGCATCCTGGACGGGGTGATCGGCCAGATCGGCTACCCGGACGAGCGCTCGGTGACCATCACCGGGCACGAGTGCCGGTTCATCACCCAGGCGGCGCCGGCGGCCGGGCTGTCCACCGCACAGCGCACCGCGGTGACCGGCTTCGCCAGCCCGAACACCTGTGGCGGCTACCAGAACTTCGACAGCGTCGACTGGCCCGCCACCTGCCCGAACCACGTCCCCGCCGGGCTGCGCTACCACCCGGTGACCAACCCGGACGGCATCCGCTGCGCGATGGCGGACTTCATCTCCAACGTGTACGGGGTGGACCCGGCCACCGGCGCCGGGCGGCCGATCATCCCGGACACCGTCGGCGTGCAGTACGGGCTGCGGACCCTGGACGCCGGGGTGATCAGTCCGGAGCAGTTCGTCCGGCTCAACGAGGGCATCGGTGGCCTGGACGTGGAGGGCAACCGCACCCCGCACCGCACGTCGGCGAACGTCGACGCGATCGAGGTGGCGTACGCGACCGGACGCGTCAACCAGTTCGACGGCGGCCTGCGGTCGACGCCGATCATCGAGACGCGTGGCTACACCGACCCGAGCGGCGACTTCCACGACCGCTTCCGCTCCTGGAACATGCGGGAGCGACTGCTCGCGGCCAACGGCCACGCGGACAACCACATCAGCGTCACCAGCGCGTCCGGGGCGGCCGCCTCGACGAGTCAGACCCAGGCGCTGGTGGACATGGACGCCTGGTTGACCGCCCGGACGGCGTTGGCGGCGAGCCGGCCGCACCTGGACGAGGCGGCACTGACCCGGCTCTCCCGCCCGGCCGGGCTGGCGGACCACTGTGTCGCGGCGGACGGGGAGCGGGTCGTGGAGACGTTGACCCTCGACCCGGCGGCCCGGTGCAACCAACTCTTCCCGTTCCACCGCAACCCGCGCGTGGAGGCGGGCGGGCCGACCAGTTCCGCCGTGCTCAAGTGCCGGCTCGCGCCGGTGGACCGGGCGGCGTACGGCGTGGACTTCACCGACGAGCAGTGGCAGCGGTTGCGGGCGGTCTTCCCGGACGGGGTCTGTGACTGGTCCCGGCCCGGCGTCGGTCAGGTCCCGCTGACCGGCACCTGGATCCGCTTCTGAGCGCACCGGTGTCGGGCGACGTCATCCGGCGTCGCCCGGCACCGGCGCAGCTCGGTCCGGCCCAGCTCGGTCCGGCACCGGCTCGGCTCGGTCCGGCACCGGCTCAGTCCGGGAAGGCGAGCAGGCGCAGCAGTTGCGCCAGCCGGGCGTGGTCCTCGGGGGTGACCGCGGCCAGCAGGCCCAGCTCCACGGCGTGCGCGGAGGACTGGGCGCGGGCGAACAGCTCGCGACCCTCGTCGGTGGCGACCAGGACGTTGGCGCGCCGGTCGGCGGGGTCGGTGCGGCGCTCGACCAGGCCGCGTTTCTCCAGGTCGTCGATGAGCGCCACCACCTGGCTCGGGTCCAGCCGGAGGAACTCGGCCAACTCCCGTTGGGTGGGGCGGGTGTCGTCGGCGGCCAGCGCGAGCACCGAGTACGAGCGGGCCTTCAGGCCGTGTTCGGCCAGGGCGGCGTTGGCCGCGGCGAGGGTGAGCGCGTTGGCGCGCACCAGCAGGAAGCTCAGATCCCGGCCGAGCACGCTGTCCCGCAGGCCGTCGGCCGGCCGGGCTCTCTCGGGAGGGGGCACGGCAACGATGATAGCAAGCCTCACCAATAATTGACTTTCTCAACGGTTCATGTTCCGATCGATCTCGACGCGAAGGAGTGCCCATGTCCCTGGACGGCAAAGTCGCCATCGTCACCGGAGCCGGACGCGGTCTCGGCCTCGCCTACGCCCGCCAGTTGGCCGAGCGGGGTGCCGCGGTCGTGGTCAACGACGTGGACGAGCAGGCGACCGCCGACGCCGTCGCGGCGATCCGGGCGGCCGGCGGACGTGCCGTCGCGGTGGTCGCACCGGTCGGCCCCACCGAGACCGCGCAGGCCCTGGTCGCCACTGCGGTCGAGAGCTTCGGTCGGCTCGACATCCTGGTCACCAACGCCGGGGTGCTACGCGACACGGTGCTCTGGAAGATGACCGACGAGGACTTCGACACCGTGATCGGCGTGCACCTGCGCGGCACCTTCACCACCGTGCGCGAGGCCGTGCGGCACATGCGCCAGGCCGGCGAGGGCGGGCGAATCGTCTGCATCGGCTCCCCCACCGGCCAGCGCGGCACCTTCGGCCAGACCAACTACGCCGCCGCCAAGGCCGGCATCGTCGGCATGGTCCGGACCTGGGCGTTGGAGCTCAAGCGGGCCGGCATCACGGTCAACGCCGTCGTCCCGGTCGCCGCGACCGCGATGACCGCCACCGTCCCCTACTTCGCCGCCGCGGTCCGCGCCGAGGCCGCCGGTGAGCCGATGCCCGCCTTCTTCCGGCACGACCTCGGCTTCGGCACCTCCGACGACGTGGCCGGGTTGGTCGCCTTCCTCGGCTCCGACAGCGCCGCCGAGGTGACCGGCCAGGTGATCGGCGTGGGCGGCGACCGGATCCAGATCTGGACCCACCCGGAGGTCGCGCTCACCGCCCACCACGAGGGCGGCTGGTCGTACGACGCATTGGTCACCGCGTGGCCGACCGAGTTCGCCGGTGCGCTGCAGAGCGTCGGCGAGCGCTTCCCGGAGTTGCCCGAGGAGTTCCGCGACACCGCCTCCTGACCCGCCGGACGAAGGTTCCCGAGCATGTACCAACCCGCGATCGACCTGGACGCCGTCACCGCGATCGACATGCACGTACACATCGAGATCGACGACCACGGCCACGCCTCGCTGCCCGACCCGCTCGTCGCCGCCGCCTCGACGTACTTCCGCACCGACGGCCCGCGTCCGGCGGTGGACGCGGTGGCGCAGTACTACCGCGAACGGAACATGGCGGCCGTGGTGTTCAGCGTCGACGCGCGGACGCAACTGGCGCACCCGCCGCTGTCCAGCGCCGACATCGCCCGCGCCGCAGCCCAGCACGCCGACGTGCTCGTCCCGTTCGGCTCGGTCGACCCGCGCACCGGCGAGGCGGCCCTGGAACTCGCCGCCCGGCTGATCGAGGACGAGGGCGTACGCGGGTTCAAGTTCCACCCCACCGTGCAGGGCTTCGACCCGAGCCACGAGGAGTACGCGCCGCTGTGGGGCCTGATCGAGAAGGCGGGGCTGCCGGCGTTGTTCCACACCGGGCAGACCGGCATCGGCGCGGGACTGCCCGGTGGCTACGGCTTCCGGCTCGGGCTGTCCAACCCGATGCTGCTCGATCCGGTCGCCGCCGAGTTCCCGGACCTCCAGATCATCATGGCCCACCCGTCGGTGCCGTGGCAGGACGAGGCGCTGTCGGTGGCGACGCACAAACCGAACACCTGGATCGACCTGTCCGGCTGGAGCCCGAAGTACTTCCCGGCCGAGCTGGTGCGCTACGCCAACTCGATCCTCAAGAGCCGGGTGCTCTTCGGCACCGACTACCCGCTGCTCACCCCGGACCGCTGGCTGCGGGACGTGGCGAGCACCGACCTCAAGCCCGACGTGCTGCCCGGCATCTTGAAGGACAACGCCGCCCGGCTGCTGCGCCTGGCCGGATGACGACGGAAGGACACCCGTGACCACCACCATCGCCTACGACCAGCTCGCCGGCCTCGGCGGCACCGACCTCGGGCACACCGAGTACCGGACCGTCACCCAGGACCAGATCGACCTGTTCGCCGACGCGACCGACGACCACCAGTGGATCCACGTCGACCCGGAACGCGCCAAGGACGGGCCGTTCGGTGCGCCGATCGCCCACGGCTTCCTCACCCTCTCCCTCGCCGTGCCGTTCTGGACGGAGCTGCTCGACGTGACCGGGGTGTCCACGAAGGTGAACTACGGCCTGGACAAGGTGCGCTTCCCGGCACCGGTGCGGGTCGGCTCGCGAGTCCGGATGCGGGCCGTCGTCGCCGAGGTCACCGAGGTGGCCGGCGGCTACCAGATCGCCGTCGACCAGACCATCGAGATCGACGGCGGCGGCAAGCCCGCCGTCGTCGCCCGAGGGATCTACCGCTTCTACGCCTGACCTGCCGGGACCGCCGCCGCCCGACCGCACACCGACGCCGTCCACCGCCCTCCACCACCAGGAGACTGCTGATGCACCACCAAGGGATCGGCGCCTGGCTGGCCAAGCGCCGACTCAAGTCACCGGAGCAGATCGCGCTCGTCTACGGCGAGCAGGCGACCATGACGTACCGGCAGCTCGCCGACGCCACGGACGGTGTCGCGGCGGCGCTGCGGCACCTCGGCGTCGGCAAGGGGGACACCGTCGCGTACCTGGGTGAGAACAGCCCCCAGTTCCTCCAGGTGATGTTCGGGACCACGCGGCTGGGTGCCGCCTTCGTGCCGGTCAACACCCGGCTGGCGACTCCCGAGATCACTCACGTGCTCAGCGACAGCGGTGCCCGGGTGCTGGTCCACGACCCCGAGTTCACCGCCCGGGTGGCCTCGGTCGCGGCGGCGTCCCGGCCGTCGCACGTGGTGCCGACCGGCCCCGGGAGCGCGGAGTCCCCGGGCCTCGATCGGCTGGCCGAGACCGCGCCCCGGGACGACACCCCCGTGCGGATCACCATGCGGGACCCGGCCGCGATCGTCTACACCTCGGGCACGACCGGGCGGGCCAAGGGCGCCGTGCTGACCCACGGCAACCTGACCTGGACGGCGCTGAACTGCATCGTCGACTACGACGTGGTGTCCACCGACATCGCCCTGATGATCTCGCCGCTGTTCCACGTCGCCTCGCTCGGCATGGGCGCGCTGCCGATCCTCCTCAAGGGCGGCACCCTGGTACTGGAGAAGGGCTTCGAGCCGGGACGCGCGCTCGCCCAGATCGCACGGCACGGCGTCACCATGCTCAGCGGCGTACCGACCACCTTCCAGCTCATGGCCGACCACCCGGACTGGGCCACCACCGACCTGTCCACCCTGGGCAAGCTCACCTGCGGCGGCTCGGCGGTGCCGGTCCGGGTGCTCAACGCGTACGAGGAGCGGGGCCTGTCGTTCTCGCAGGGCTACGGCATGACCGAGGCGTCACCGGGAGCCACCTCGCTGCCGCCGGCCATGACCCGGGCGAAGCAGGGCAGCGTGGGCCTGCCGCACTTCTTCACCGAGGTACGCGTCGCCGACACCGACGGCGGCCCGGCTCCCGCCGGCAGCATCGGCGAGATCGAGATCGCCGGCCCGAACGTGTTCCGGGGCTACCACCGGATGCCCGAGGCGACGGCCGGCGCGTTCACCACGGACGGCTGGTTCCGCTCCGGGGATCTCGGCTACCTGGACGACGACGGCTACCTGCACGTCGCGGGCCGCCTCAAAGACATGATCATCTCGGGTGGGGAGAACATCTACCCGGCCGAGATCGAGCTGCTGCTCGGCGAGATCGACGGGGTGACCGGTGTGGCGGTCATCGGCGTCCCGGACGAGCGCTGGGGTGAGGTGCCCTGGGCGATCATGACGATCCGCGCGGGTGTCGCCGTGGACGTCGACACCGTCCGCGACTTCCTGGACGGCAAGGTGGCCCGCTACAAGCTGCCCAAGAACGTGGTCATCGTGAACGAACTGCCGCGGACCGCGTCGGGGAAGGTGCGGAAGGCGGACCTGCGGAGCCGCTTCGGCGGGTGGTGGCAGCGCGAGTGGTGACCAGCGCGGCGAACTCCGCGGCGGAGGCGTCGGCCAACCGTTCGTGCATCCGTCGATAGACCTGCGTCGACCGGGCGGCCGGCCACTGCGCGTCCATGAACTCGCGCGGTAGTCGCGGATCGGCGCGCAGCAACGCGAGCCAGTCCGCCACCAGCATCGTGCGGACGGTGAGCGCGCTGGGCGCCTGCGTCGCCGCCGCCGGGTCCTCCCACACCTCGATGAACGCCAGGTGCTCGCGCCGGATCGCCTCGATGTCCCAGGCGGCCCGGACGCTCTCGGCGATCGGGAACCCGGCCAGTTCGCGGGCGTGGAAGGCGATCACCGTGTTCGGCGGTAGGTCCCGACACAGCGGTTCCAGTGACCCGGCGAGGTCGACCTCGCCGGGTGCCAGCCACAGCCCGTCGCGCAGCGGCGCGAAGCCCTCCCAGGTCAGCGTGGACCGCAGCCGGTGACGCAGGGTCCGCTGCCCCTCGGGGATGGTGAACGTGACGAGGGTCCAGCCGGTGCCCTGCGGATCGAACGGGCGCGGGCCGCGGACCCGCTCGGTCGCCTCGCGCAGCACCGCCACGCCGTGCTCGGTCAGCGAGAACTGGATCTCCCGGCCGCTCTTGCTGCGGGCGAGGATGCCGGTCTGCACGAGCCGGTCGAGGGTGGCCCGGGTCGCCGGGGCGGCGACGCCCGCCCCCTCCAGCACCCCGATCAGGACACTGGCGCGCACCGGCCCCGGATCGTCGTCGACGACGTGTTCACCGAAGAACGCGAGCAGCAGTTGCTTCGGCTGACGACTGCGCACAGTCCTCCCTCTCGGCCGGCTCCGACCTGGCGACGGTCACGGGGCGACGGTCTGGGCGCCCTTGGCGCGCCGGATCTGGTCGTAGACGTGGGTCCGCAGCTCCGTGAAGCGGGGTAGCGCGCGAGTCGTGATCTGGTCACGCTCCGGCGGCAGGTCGATGGCGAGATCCTCCTGCACCCAGGTCGGCGACTTGGACAATACTAGAACCCGTTCGCCCAGGTAGACCGACTCGTCGATGTCGTGTGTAACGAAGACGATCGATATCTTGCGGGTCGCGTGCAGCTCCCGCACCAGGTCCTCCAGGTCCGCCCGGGTCTGGGCGTCGACCGCCGCGAACGGCTCGTCCATGATCAGCACTTCCGGCTCGTACGCGACCGCCCGGGCGATCGCCACCCGCTGCTGCATGCCGCCGGAGAGCTGCCAGGGGTGGCTGCGGGCGGCATGCCCGAGGCCCACCGCCTCGATGGCGTCGGTGACGAGTCGCTCGCGTGCCGCCCGGGACAACTTCTTGTGCCGCAACGGCAGTTCGACGTTGCCCCGCACGGTCAGCCACGGATAGAGGCTGCGGCCGTACTCCTGGAAGACGACGGCCATGGCGGGACTCGGGCCGGTCACCGGGGTCCCGTGCATCTCGACCAGCCCGCCGGTGGGTCGCAGCAACCCGGCCAGGCATTTCAGCAGCGTGGTCTTGCCGCAGCCGGAGGGGCCGACGACGCAGACGAGTTCACCGGCGGCCATGGTGAAGCTGACGTCCCCGATCGCCTCGACGTCGCCGGACGCGGACTCGTACACCTTCCGTAGGTGCTCCACCTTGAGCAACATGTCCCGCTCAGGCACGGTTGACCTCCCTGATTCCGTGGTACCAACGCAGCACCCGCCGTTCGACGACACCGAAGGTCGCGGCGAGCAGGACGCCGACGAGGCCGAGCAGGAGGATGCCGCTCCACATCTCGGCGATGAGGTAGTTCCGCTGGAAGTACGCGATCCGGTAGCCCAACCCGGCGGACGAGGCGAACATCTCCGAGATCACCATCAGGATCAGCGCCACCGAGAGTCCCTGCCGGACGCCGGCCATGATGCGCGGGCTCGCCGCCGGCAGCACGAGGAAGCGCAGCCGCTCCCACCAGGTGATCCGGAACGAGTCGGCGGTCTCGGACATGACGCTGTCGGTGGCCCGGACACCGTCGATGGTGTTCAACAGGATCGGCCAGACGGCGCCGGAGACGATGACCACCACCTTCATCGTGTCGGTGATGCCCAGCAGCAGCATCACCACCGGGATCAGCACCGGCGGCGGGATGGCCCGGAAGAACTCCAGCAGCGGCTCCAGCAGTTCGCTCAGCCACCGGAACAGTCCGATGAGCGTGCCGAGGGCGACGCCGATCACGATCGACGCGGCGATGCCGAGCACGAGTCGATAGAGGCTGGGCAGCACGTCGTGGACGAAGGCGGGACCGACCCAGGTCTCCCGGAACGCCTCGCCGATGGTGAGCGGGCCGGGGAAGAACCGGTTCGTCGACGCCGTCGACGCCGCACCCCAGACCACCAGGAGCAGGAAGGGCAGCCCGAGCGAGTAGAGGAAGCCCGACGCGACGCGGGACGCGACATCACGCCCGCGCGGCCGGGCGGCGATCCGTTCGGCGCGCGCGGTCATCGGGGCTCCTCCCCACGGACGGACTGGTGCCAGGACAGCGAACGCCGCTCGACGAACCGGAAGACGAGGTTCACCAGCAGCCCGAGCAGGCCGGTGACCACCACCAGGGCGTACAGGCCGACCGCGTCACCGGCGGAGCGGGACAGCTCGATCATCCGTCCCAGCCCGGGGTTGCCGATCACCATCTCCGAGGTGATGGCGAGGATGAGTGCCACCGCCGCGCCCAGCCGGACACCCGTCATCAGGTACGGCAGGGTGGTCGGCAGCACGAGATAGGTCAGGCGCTCGCGCCGGGTGAGCCGGAAGCTGCGCGCGGTGTCCCGGGCCACCGCGTCGACGTCCGCCACCCCATAGATGACCTGCACGAACACCTGCCAGAAGGACGCGTAGATGATGATCACGAGCGCGGCCTTCATCTGGATGCCGAACATCAGCACGGCCAGCGGGATGAGTGCCACCGAGGGGATCGGGCGCAGGAACTCGACCATCGTGTGGGTCGCGCGACGCAGGACGGGCACCAGCCCGACGAGGGTGCCCAGGACGACCGCGGCGACCGTCGCCACGGTCAGCCCGATCGCCCACGAGGTCATGGTGTGACCGAGCCGCCGCCAGAAGGCGACGTCGCGGAACTCCTCGGCGAGCCGGACCAGCACGTCCGTGACGTACGGCAGGTACTGCGAGTTGACCAGCCCGAGCGTCGGCACCAACTGCCAGACGACGAGGAACCCCACCAGACCTGCGGCGCCCAGCAGCACCTTGCGCGGCGGGCGGGTCCGCCGGATGGATGACACGTGCATGTCGCTCCCGTGGTCGGCGGCGACGCCCTCCCCGGCGGTCGGCCGGGAAGGGCGGGACCGCGAGGGCTACTGCTGCTGGATGAGACGGTCGAAGTTCGGCTGCCGATCGAGCACCTGGTACTTGCCGGCGAGCGTGGCGAGCGTGGTCAGGCTCTCCCGGTCCAGGTCCCAGCCGAACTCGGGCAGTCGTACCGAGTCCGCCACCGGCTCGGGAAGCTGCAGGTTGTCCTTGATGGCCTGCCGGACGTCCGCCTCGTTGGCGGGGTCCTGCGCCCACTGGAGCGTCTCCTTCATGGCCGTCGAGAAGGCGGCGATCAGCGCGGCGTCGGACTCGGTCCGCTCCTTCGTGGTGATCGTGGTCAGCGTGGCGAGCCCCGGGACGACCTCCTGGTAGGGCGCGACCACGAAGGCGTCCCCCCGGCCGCGCAGCTGCGTGACGAACGGCTCCGGCACCCAGGCGGCGTCGATGTTGCCGGCCTCCAACTGGGCCGGCGCGTCCGGGAACGCGACCTCGACGAACCTGATGGTGGACGGGTCACCGCCGTCCTTCTCCACGGCGGCCATGATGGTCACGTCACCGGCCGCGCCCAGACTGTTCACCGACACCCGCTTGCCGGCGAGCTGGGCGGGCCGGGTGATGCCCGACGCCGCGGACGCCACGACGGCGTTGATGTCGTCGCCCTCGGCGTACGAGGACGCGTAGTTGCCGATCATCACCACGCCGAGGTCCTGCAGGTCGGCCCGGAACGGACCGAACGGCTGGCCGATGGCGAACTCGATGTCACCGTTGATCAGCGCCGGAATCGCCTGGGCACCGCCCTGCGCGGGCAGCACCTCGACCCCCAGCCCGTGCTTGGCGAAGATGCCCGCCTTGATGCCGCCCCACAGCGCGGCGGTCTCGGTGATGGGTAGCGCCGCGACCCGCACCTGGCGCAGGTCGCCGTCGGACGGCTCGGTGCCGGTCGCGTCGGAGTCGGTACACGCGGTGAGGGCGATCGCGACGGCGGCGACCAACCCGAAAGTGATGACCTTCTTCATGGACGGGGCCCTTCCTGGGCGGGGGCGGTGGGGTGCGTCGACACGGCGGATGCCTCGGGGTGCGGACGCGTTCGGGTGTGAGTGGGGTCACCCTGCCGTGGTGGCCATGTTCAGTCACCCGAGCACCAGATGTCAAGAATTTCTGACGCCCGTCATGAATAGGTTGAATATTGCGGCGGTGTCCCGTCCAACGCGCGGGTCAGCTCGGTACGTGACCGCACGCCGAGCCGGTGGAACACGTTGCGCAGGTGGTGGTCGACGGTCCGGGTGGACAGGAACATCCGACCGGCGATCTCCCGGTTGGTGGCGCCCTCGGCGACCAGCCGCGCGATGCGGAGCTGCTGGCCGGTGAGCAGCCGTTCGGCCGGGCGCTGCGGCACACCGACCGACTCCCCCGCCGCCCGCAGCTCGGCCGTCGCCTGCTCGGCCCAGGTCTGCGCGCCGAGCAGCACGAACGCCTGCCGGGCGCGGTGCAGGTACGCCCGGGCGTCGCGCGGTCGACGGCGACGCCGCAGCTCCCGGCCGAACAGCAGCTCGGTGCGGGCCCGCTCGAAGGTGGCGACGTCGGCCGGATGCAGTCGCAGGGCGGCCCGGAACAGTTCCTCCGCCTCGGCGCTGCCCCGGGGCGCCAGCAGCGCGTGGCACCGTGCGGAGAGCGCCCGTCGCGACGAGCTGGTGGTACTGCCGACCCAGCGGTCGAAGACCGCCAGCGCGGCGCGGGCCTGCGCGGGCCGGCCGGCGCCGACGGCGGCCTCCACCAGGTGCGGCGTGGCCATCACCTGCACCAGGACCTGGCCCCGGCCGGTGCCCGGGCGGGCCAGCGCGGCGAGCCGGTCGGCGGCGTCGGCGCACCGGCCGTCCACCAGGTCGAGCACGGACAACGCCCACTGGGCCAGCGCGTACGGGCGGCTGCCCGGCGCGGCGCTGTCTCCGATCTCGGCCACGTACCGCAGGCCGGCGTCCCGGTCAGCCCGGACTGCGGCGAGCACGGCGAGCAGCCCGAGGTGCACCCCGGCGCTGGCGTGCTGGTCACCGGAGCGGGCCAGCAGCAGCCCCTCGCGGCAACTGCGGGCCGCCGCGTCGTGCCGGCCCAACCAGTACTCGCTCATCGCCCGCAGTTCCAGGGCGCGTGGCAGCAGGCACACCTCGCCCCGGGTCCGGGCCAGTTCCACCGCGCGGTCGGCGAGCCGGTGCGCGGCGGCGTCCACCGCCACCAGGAGGCCGGCGACGGCCGCGCCGGTCAGCGCGGTCGGGGTGAGGGCGACGCCGGACCGGCCGCCCAGGACGACCGCCCGGCGCAGCAGCGGCCCGCCGCGCGCGTGTTCGCCCCGCAGTGTCGCGCCGATTCCGGCGACCAGGGTGGTCAGTAGTTCCGCCTCCGGGTCGTCGGTGTCGCGACGCTTCGCGGCCGGGTGGCGGGCCACCTCGGCGTAGCGGTACTGCTCCCCGGAGAAGCACACCGCCTCGCCGGCCCGCAGCAGGGCGAGCAGGGCCGCCGCGCGATCGGTGCCGGTCAGCGCGTCGGCGGCGGCCAGCAGCACGGGCAGCGCGGTGGACGGCGTGCCGCAGCGCAGCCGTATCTCGCCGCGCAGCAGGGCGGACCGGCCGCCGAGAGCGACCTGCCGGGGCGTGACCGGTCCACCGACCCCGGTGCCCTCCGGAGGGTCGGGCAGCGCCCGCAGCAGGGCGCGGGCCTGGCCGGTGCGCCCGATCGTCCAGGCATGCCGGGCGGCGGTGAGCCGCCGCTCGGCGGCCAGCGCCGGGTCGTCGGTCAGCTCGGCGGCCCGGGCCAGCGCCGCCGCCGTGTCGACCGAGTACCCGCCGTCGTCGGCGACCGCCACCAGGTCGGCGGCCAGCACCGGGTCCGGGGCGTCGGTGGCGGCGGCCCGGTGCAGCGCGCGCCGCAGCCGCTGACCGGGGGCGCCGCAGGCGGCGGCGAGCAGCAGGTGCGCCGTCCGCCGCTCGGTCGCCGAGGCGGTGGCCTCGACCATCGCGCGGGCGAGCGGTCGGGGGAAGGTGACGTCGCCGTACGGGCCGGTCCGCACCAGCCCCGCCGTCTCGGCCGGGGCCAGCGCCTCGACGGCCGTGCCGGCGGTCCGGGCGGCTCGGGCCAGCACGCCGGAGCCGATGTCGGCGGCGAGCGCGGTCAGCAGCAGGACGCGTCGGGTGTCGGCGGGCAGCCGGTCCAGCATGGCCCGGTACGCGCGGCCGAGGTTGCCGTCTGCGGGCGGCGCGCCGGGCAGCGGCTCGCGCCCGAGCCACTGGCCCCGGGTGAGCGCGTCGGCCAGGTCCACCAGGGCCTGGGGATTGCCGGCGCCGATCGCGGCCAGCGTGGCGAGCACCGAGTCCGGCGGTGGTCCGGGGCATCGGGCGGCGAGCAGCGCACGACTGGCGGTCTCGTCCAGCGGCGGCAGCCGACGGCTGGGAATCCCGGCCAGCGGACTGCCGTCACCGGCGGTGAGCAGGAGCGTGACCGGCAGGTGCCGCAGCCGCCGGGCCACGAAGGCCAGGATCCGGGCGGTCGGCGCGTCCCCGGTGTCCAGGTCGTCCATGGTGCACAGCAGCGGGCGCTCCCGCGCGGCACGGCCCAGCAGTCCGAGGACGGCCACGGTGAGGGTGAGCCGGTCGCCGTCGCCGCAGCCGTCCCCGGTCAGCGCGCGGTGCAGCACCCGACGCTGCCGCTCGGGCAGGTCGGCGGCGTGGTCGCGGACCGGGTCGAGCAGCCGTTGCAGGCCCGCGTAGGGCAGCTCGGCCTCGTCGGCCAGTCCGGCCGCGCTGAGCACCGTCCGGTCGTCGGCGTGCCGGTGGGCGTACGCCAGCAGGGTGGTCCGGCCCGCGCCGGGCTCGCCGTGCAGCAGCAGGGCCGCCCCCGGTGGTGTCGCGAGCAGGTCCCGGATCTGCCGACACTCGTGTTGCCGACCGCAGATGAAGGTTATTTGCACTCGTGATGCATTAACCATGCATCGAGTCTCGCCCACGTCGGGCGGCTTGGAAAGGGGGGTCAGGCTTCGGCGACCGTCCTGAACAGGGCCTCCACGGTGCGGGTCAACACGGCGCGGGCGGCGTCCACACCGAGACCGAGACCGTCGCGCAGCGTCGACCAGGCCGGCCAGGTGCTCGCCGCCACCACCGCGTGGACCAGTTGGTCGCGACCGGCACCGGCGCGCGCCAGCTCGGCGGCGAACAACTCCTCGACCTCGTCGCGTACCCGGGCCAGGTGCTTGAGCCGGTTGCGACGCAGTTGCGCGGAGAACGGCTCGCGCATCTGTGCCGCCCGCGCCGCCGGTGCGATGAGTTGCAGCAGCTTCGCCCGCTGCCGGCAGTACGCGTCCACCCGCTTGGCCAGCGGCAACGTCGGCGAGATCGGCCGCCAGGCGGCGTCCTGCTGGCGCAGCAGCTCCCGGCCGCTCGCCTCGAACAGGGTCTCCATGTCCTTGAAGTTGGTCCAGAGCGTCCGCAGCGAGATCCCGGCCCGCTCGGCGATGCGCTCACCGGTCGGGCGCAGGTCACCCTCGGAGATCAGGGCGAGGTGCGCCTCCACGATGGCCGCCCGGGTGCGCTCGGCCCGGGCGGTCCGCCCGTCGACGCGGCCTGTCGCCTCGGCCGCCGTCGGTGTCGCCGCCCGACCCGCTGCCTCGGCCCTGCCCATCCGCGCCCGCCTCCCCCACCGTCACGTTCCGTTGTGCGAGCCGAGTCTAGACGCGTGCGACGGCGGGGATTTGCGCCCGATATGCCGTGCTGCGTGTCCGGCGAGTCGGAGTGTCGGCGGTCAGGTCGTCGGCACCCCGTCGGCCGGGGGTGTCACCGGCGGCGCGGTGTACTCCTCGACCGGCCCGTCCTCCTCGTCGGTCTGGTACGTGGGGCCGAAGTAGCGCTGCACTCCCCCGTCGACCCGGCTCAGCCGGCCGCCGCCGTACCCGGAGTGGTCGGTCGCGGAGAACCGCAGCGGCGCCACACCGGGCCCCTGATAGCCGCCTGCGGCGACGGCGGCCAGCAGCGCCTCCCGGGTGAGGTCGGGTCCGGCGGCCAGCAACACCTGCACGAAGAGGTACCCGACGGCCATGCCGTAGACGACGTTGCCGTCGAGCTCCGCGCCGCCGTTGTACTCGGCGTTCACCCGGCTGAAGAGCTGGATCCACGGGTCGTCGGTGTCGGTGGGCATCGGCAGGTAGTTCAGCCCGACCATCCCCTCCAGCAGACCGGCGGCGTCGCCGAGCTGACGGGCCAGGGTCGGCTGGTCGGCGCCGACGTTCGAGACCAGCCACTGC
This sequence comes from Micromonospora sp. NPDC003241, assembly GCF_053589795.1. Lineage (NCBI taxonomy): Bacteria > Bacillati > Actinomycetota > Actinomycetes > Micromonosporales > Micromonosporaceae > Micromonospora > Micromonospora sp. NPDC003241. Next base: position 89,634 of record NZ_JBSFSO010000018.1, read on the forward strand.
GGGCGGAAGCCCAGCCGGGCGGCGGTGCCGACGGAGAGCGCGGTGAAGCCGGGCACGGTGGCCAGGATGACGACCTCGCAGCCGGCCGCCTTGAACGCACCGATCTGCGGCGCCACGTTGGTGTTGCTGGTGACGTACGTCTGCCGGGCCACGATCGCCTCGGCGCCCAGCACCTGCTCCACACCGACCAGGGCGTCCCGCCCGAAGTCGTCGTCCTGCCCGAGGAAGCAGACCTTCCGGCCGGGCAGCGTGGTCTGCACGTGGTGGGCGAGGATCTTGCCCTCGACGGTGTAGTCCGGGTTGAAGCCGAAGGTGCCCGGGTAGCGGTCGGGCTGGTCCCAGTTGCGGCTGCCGGAGGCGACGAAGAGGTCGGGGACCCGGTTGGTGTGCAGGAAGTCGAGCACGCCGGTGTGGGTGGGCGTACCGAGACCGTTGAGGATCGCGAAGACCCGGTCCTGGAGCACCAGTTGCCGGACCACCTGCTGGGTGTTCGCCGGGTTGTACCCGTCGTCCACGATCCGGTAGGTGATCTTCCGGCCGTGCACACCGCCGTTGGCGTTGACGTGGTCGAAGTACGCCTTCGTGGCCGGGGCGATCTTCGAGTAGCCGGCCGACGCCGGACCGGTCAGCGGCATGTGGGTGCCGACGACGATCTCCGTGTCGGTGACTCCGGGGACGGTACCGGAGGAATCGTCGTCGCCGCAGGCCACGGAGCCGGCGAGCAGGACGAGCGCGGTGGCGGTCGCGAGACCGCGTCGTGTCGTGGAACGCATGGGACACCGACCTTTCATCGGTCCGGTGGTGCGAGGTGGTGGGTGGGGTGTGCCGGCCGTCGGATCCGCAGCGCCCGGCCCAGGCGGGACAGGGCGCCCTGCACGCCACCGGGCGCGGCGATCATGACGACGATCAACGTGCTGCCGAAGATCGCCAACGGCAGGTTGCCCTCCAGCCGTCGGGCGGTCGCCGGTGCGAGGGTGAGCAGATCGGTCACCGAGTGCGCGAGGTCGGGCAGGGCGACCAGCGCGACGGCGCCCCAGACCGCGCCGGCCAGCCGGCCGAGGCCGCCGATGACCACCGCCATCACCAGGAACAGCGACAGGGTCAGGCCGAACGCGCCGGGCGACACGCTCTGCGCCAGCACCGCCAGCAGGGCACCGCCGAGACCGGCGGCGGCGGCGCTGACCACGAACGCGACGACCTGGGTACGGGCCACGTGGATGCCGGCGAGGCGGGCGGCCACCTCGTCGTCGCGTACCGCCCGGAAGGCGCGGCCGTACCGACTGCGGACCAGGTTCGCCAGCAGCACCAGGCAGAGCAGGGCCGCCGTGGCGGCCGACCACAGCTGCCACCGCTCGTACGGGAACGCGGCACCCAGGGCGGCCGGTGCCTGGGCGGTCGGCACCGCCAGGCCCTGTTCACCGTTGAGGAGACCGTCGAAGGTGACCGCCGACGCCGGCACCACGACCGCGACGGCCAGGGTGAGCCCGGCCAGGTACGGGCCGCGCAGCCGGGCGGCGGCCACCCCGACGACCGCGCCGACGACCACGGTGACCAGCACCGCCGCACCCAACGACACCGGCAGCACCGCGCCGGAGGTGACGCCCCGGTCGGCGAAGGCGCGCTGGCACAGCGCGACGGTGTACGCGCCGGTGGCCATCAGCGCCCCGTGCCCGAGGGAGAGCTGCCCGCACAGTCCGGTCAGGACGGTCAGCCCGGCGGTAGCACAGACGTACGCGGCGACGGTGGCCAGTTGGAAGTTGCGGAACGGGTCGAGCTGGTAGCTGAGGACCAGCACCACCAGCGCGGCGACGAGTGCCACGGCGAGGTGTCGCAGCAGAGTCGGCACCGGCCGGACTCCGGCGCGCGTGTGGACGGCGGGGCGGGGCGGCGACGCCGCCCGGGTGGCGCTCACACCCGCCTCGCGCGCACCGGGGCGAACAGGCCACCGGGACGCAGCAGCAGCACCGCCAGCAGCAGGGCGAGCACCGCGAGGGGGATGAGGTCGCCACCGGCGTACCCGCTGACGTAGGAGAGCAGCAGGCCCACGCCGAGGCCGCCGACGACGGCGCCGGGCGGGCTGTCCAGCCCGCCGACCACCGCCGCGGTGAACGCGGTGACGAAGACCAGGTCCATGGCGTGCGGGTGCAGGCCCAGCTCGGTCGGCACCACCAGCATGCCGGCCAGGGCGCCGACGCCGGAGGCCAGCGCCCAACCGAGGGTCCGCATCCCGGCCACGTCGACCCCGAGCAGCCGGGAGACCTCGGGCGCGAACGCCGCCGCGCGCATCCGCAGGCCGACCGCCGTCCGGGTGAAGATCCAGACCAGGGCCGCGCCGACCACGCCGACGGTGGCGAGGACGAACAGGTCGTACGGCGACAGCACGGCCAGCCCACCGGCGGTCAGCGCGGCACGACTCAACGGGGCCTGGACCGGCAGGTACTCGTTGCCGTGGACCATGCCGAGGACGGCCTGGATCAGCAGCACCAGCCCGAGCGCGACGATCACCGGGTTGAGTGGTGAGCGGTGGTCCACCAGCCGCATCACCGCCACGTCGACGAGTGCGCCGAGCAGCAGACCGGCGACCAGCGCGGCGGCGAACCCCACCCAGTACGAGCCGGTGGCGGCGGTCACCGCGTACCCGGCGTACGCGGCGGCGACGGCCATCGCGCCCTGGGCGAAGTTGACGATGCGGGCGGCCCGCCAGATGAGCACCAGGGCGAGGGCGAACGCCGCGTACACCGCCCCTCGGGACAGCCCGTCGAGGGTGAGGAAGAGGAAGCGGTCCAACGATCCTCCTTCTGCGTCAGAACCCGAGGTAGGCGTGGCGCAGGTCGGCGTCGTCGCGGAGCCGCGCCGCCGGGGCGGCGAGCACCACCCGGCCGAGCGCCATCACGATGCCCTGGTCGGCGACGGCGAGCGCGCTGCGGACGTTCTGCTCGACCAGCAGCACGGTCAGCCCGGTGTCGTCGCGGAGCCGCCGCAGCAGCGCCATGGTCTGCGCCACGACCCGAGGTGCCAGCCCGAGCGACGGTTCGTCGAGCAGCAGCAGCCGGGGCCGGGCCACCAGGGCCCGGCCGAGCGCCAGCATCTGCCGTTCCCCGCCGGAGAGCTGGTGGCCGAGGTGGCGGCGCCGCCGGGCCAGCGGTGCGAAGAGGTGATAGACCTCGTCGAGGGCACGGGCGGCGTCCGCCCGGTCCGACCGCCACAGGGCACCCAGCCGCAGGTTCTCCTCCACCGTGAACTCGCCGATCACGCCGCGCCCCTCCGGGACGTGCGCCAGGCCGCGCCGGACCAGGTGCTCGACCCGGACGCCACGCAGGTCCTCACCGGCGAAGCGGACCGTACCGGCGGTGGGACGCAGCACACCGGAGAGTGCCCGCAGCAGGGTGGTCTTGCCGGCGCCGTTGGCCCCGAGCACGGCGGCGATGGTGCCGGTGGCCACCCGCAGGTCCACGCCGTGCAGCACCGGCACCGGGCCGTAGCCGACGGCCAGCGCCTCGACGCTGAGCAGAGCCGGCGGCGCGCTCACGACGCGGTCCCGCCGGGATGCGTCGCGTCCTGCGACATCGCCGCGCCCAGGTAGGCGTCCAGCACGGCCGGGTCCTCGCGGACCTGCTCCGGTGGACCGGTCGCGACGACGCGACCGAAGTCGAGCACCACGATCCGGTCGCAGACCGCCATCACCAGGTCCATGTGGTGCTCCACCAGCAGGACGGCGCAGGGGTCGGCGGCCCGGTGCGGAAGCGCGCGGACCAGGTCCGCCAGGGCGGCCACGTCCTCGCCGCCGAGCCCACCGGCGGGCTCGTCGAGCAGCAGCAGCCGGGGGCGGGCGGCCAGCGCCCGGGCCAGGCCGACGCGTTGGCGGATCGCGAGGGGCAGGGTGCCCGGTGCCGCCGAGGCGTACGCCGCGACGTCCAGCTCGTCCAGGACGGTCATCGCGTGCCGGCGCAGCCGACGCTCGTCGCGGTCGCTGCGGGGCAGCCCGAGCAGCGCCGGCAGCAGGCCGGTCCGGCTGAGGTGCGAGGCACCGGCCATCACGTTCTCCAGCACGGTGAGCCCGGCGAACAGCCCGGTGCCCTGGAGTGTCCGGGCGATGCCGAGCCGGTTGAGGCGGTGCGGTGCGGGCCGCAGCGGCCGGCCGTCCAGGGTGAGCGTGCCCCGGTGCGGGGTGACGAAGCCGCAGACCACGTTGAACAGCGTGGTCTTGCCGGCGCCGTTGGGGCCGATCACGCCGACCACCTCGCCCGGGGCCACCCGCAGTGAGACGTCGTCGAGCGCGGTGAGGCCGCCGAACCGCACGCCGACGTCGTGCAACGCGAGGCCGTCGGTCATCGACCCACCTCCTCGCGTCGGGCCAAACTAATTACACTCGGAGTGGACGTTTCACTGTGATGGCGTCAAGCCCTCGCAGCCCGTGACAGCGCTTCCGGGAAAGCCGCCGAGCGATGCCGTCAGGCACGCCACCGATCGCCGTTCTCTGCACTCTTCATGCACGGCAAGGCCGCCGGTCGGTGGACCGGCGGCCTGCGATCCGTGGTGGCGCGCGTCGGATCAGTGCGGGCAGGTGGTGCGGTACTCCTCGACGGCCAGGCCGCCCGGCCCCGGGCAGAGGAACTGCTCGTACCGGGTGTCGTCGTCGACGAACCGCTTGAGCCAGGCCACCGCCTGCTTGGCGGTCGGCGTGTTCACCGTGTTCGGGAAGAAGTGCCCGGCGTTGTTCAGCTCCAGGTACGCCTTCTCCGCCGAGGCCGGGATGCTGGTGTAGAACGGCTCGGAGTGCGTGGCGACCGGAGCGGTGCTGTCGCTCTCCCCGCCGATGATCAGCGTCGGCACCCGCAGGTTCGACCAGTTCTTGGTCAGGTTCCAGGGTGCCAGCGGCACTGCGGCCTGCAACGACGGTCGACTCGCGGCGGCCTCCAGGCTGCCGCCGCCGCCCATCGAGTGACCGGCCACCGCCAGCCGGCCGGCGTCGATCCGGCCGCGCACCGAGCTGCGCTGGGTGAGGTAGTCCAACGCGGCCAGGAGCTGACGCCCCCGGCTGGCCGGCTGGTCCAGACGGGTGATGGTGTCGATGCCGATCACCACGAAGCCGTGCGAGGCGATCCGGGGACCGAGCCAGCTCAGGCTCGACCAGGAGGCGGTGTAGCCGGGCGAGATGGCGACCGCACCGAAGGTGCCCTCGCTGGTGCTGGTCGGGTAGTAGATGACGCCGCCGCCGAAGCCGCTGACGCTCAACGAGGAGACGCTCGTGGAGGAGGTGGCGAACGGACCTCGGCTCGCCTCCAGGATCGCGTCGGTCGGTGCCGGGCCGCGCTCGTACGGGCTGGCGGCCTGGGCGGGCGCGGCGGTGGCGACGAGGCCACCGGTGGCGGCCAGCACGGCGGCCGTCGCCAGCCGGGCCACCAGGGTCGCGGAACGGGAACGGGTGGTGGTGGATGATCGCACGTCGGGCACTCCCTCGGTCCGGGCGGTATCGACTGCGATCAGTGTTCGAGATGTCCGGCCGGCAGCGCATCGGCAAAATCGCCAGTCACCGGGGCCGCCGGTGGACGGTGTCCACCGGCGACCCCGGCCCGGTTCACCGCACCGTGCAGAGCGTGCCGTTGAGCCGGAAGGCGGTCGGCGTCACGTTCGGGCCGCTGTACGCCCCGACGAACCCGGCGGTGACCGTGCCCCCGGCCGGAATCCGGCGGTTGTCGTCGGTGCCGGTCACCCGCACGGCGGTGCCGACCTGTTCCCAGGTGGCGTTCCAGCCGCTGCTCACCTGCTGCCAACTCGTCGGCCAGGTCCAGGTCAACGTCCAGCCGTCGACCGCGCCCGCCCCGGTGTTCGCCACCTCGACGTCGGCCACGTAGCCGTTGCCCCAGTCCGTGGTGCTGGCGAACCGGACGGCGCAGGTGCTGGTCGCCGGGCTGCCGGTGGTGAAGGTGAGCGGCGGGGAGGCCCAGGAGACCCGGCCCGCGGTGTCGCGGGTCAGCACGTTGACCGTGTACCGGGCGCCGGGGACGAGGTTGTCCACGGCGAGGCTGGTGCCCGAGGTCTCCCCGAGCTGTTCGCTGACCGCACCGTGCTGCCGGTACACCTCGTACTTGGCGATCGGGGCGGCACCCCGGGTGGCCGCCGGCCAGGAGATGGTCGCGCTGCGGTGGGTGACGTCGTCGACCGTGGGTCGGCCGGGTGCGCCCGGCTGACCGCCCGGCGCGGCGGCCGGACGCACCACGAGCGTGGTCAGCGAGTACGGCGGCAGGGTCCGGCTGGTCGCGCTGCCGGTCTGCGCGGTGGCGACGGCGGTGGCGCCGTTGGTGTGGGTGTGCACCGTGGGCGCGGCGGTCGACGGCGCGAACCCGGCGTAGTCGATGTCGACCTCCCGCGCGTTGTCCGGGTCCTTGTTGATCAGCAGCACCGCGACCTCGCCGTTGGCCCGGCGTACCGCGTGCGCGGCGACCAGCGGGTCACTGGTGCCGGCCCGGACGAACTGGTCGCCGGTGCGCGCGAACCGGCTCATCATGGTCAGCCCGTGGTACGACGCGAAGGGCGTGTTCAGCGGGGGCTCGCAGACCGACCCGTCCGAGGTGCAGGTGCCGCTGGAGAGCATCCCGAAGTCGCCGTAGTCGGTCTGCCCCGCCACGGTCGTCACCTTGCCGATGCCGTTGCGGACGTTCCACCACTGCACGGTGAAGACCCCGTTGGCCAGCAGCCCGCTGTAGGCGTCGGCCAGGAACAACGCGGCCGGTTGGCTGGTCATCCCCTCGGCGGTCACGTTCACCTCGGTGAGGCTGATGCCGATGCGGTCCGCGTCCGGTCCGGCGTACCGGCTGATCTGCTGCCGGAGCAGGTGCACCGCGTCGGTGATGTGGCTGGTCCGGGGCAGCGACTCGGCCGGGCTGCCGCCCGGGTACCAGTGCACGTCGACGAAGTCGATCTTCGGTCCGGCGATCGACAGCACGGTCTGGTTCCAGGGGCCCGGGTCCGCGCCGGCGGTCAGCCCGTCGGGCCAGTTCGCCGGCATGGTCAGCACCGCGCCGACCTTGATGTCCGGGTCGACGGCCTTCATCGCGTCGGCGTACTCGACCACCAGGTTCGCGTAGTAGGTGGCGCTCTTGTCCGGGTGCTCGTCGGCCTCCCAGGCAGAGCCGTAGTGACCGTTGCCGTAGTTCTCGTTGCCGACCGCCCAGTAGCGGGCGCCGTACCCCTTGGTCACGTTGGCGTAGCGCACCCACTCGGCCGCCTCCTGCGGCGTGCCGGTGCCGTAGTTCGCAATGATCATCGGCTGGGCGCCGGCCCGGCGTACCCCGGCCATGAAGGTGTCGAAGTCGGTGTTCGGCGCGACGTACCCACCCGGTGCGGTGTGGTCGCGCCAGTGGTAGATGTCGGCGTACGAACCGCCGGGGTACCGCATCATCTGCACGCCGGCCGCGCGCAGCAGGTCCGACGTCTCGGTGGTGCCCAGCTGCGAGTCCCAGATGGCGTGGTTCACGCCGAGGGCGGTGTCCGGCACGGCGGCCAGCCCGGCCCGCGCGTTCACCGTCACCGCCACCGGTGCCGTCGCCGCGCCGACGCTGGGCGGCGCGACACCGAGCAACGCGCCGGTGGCGAGCAGCAGGCTCGCCGCCAGGGCCGCCCGGCCGCGCCGGGAGAGTCGCAACGGCGGGTTCAGGGGTCGAACGCCGTGCCTGTTCGAGATGGTCATGGTCGTCCTTCGTGTGTTCACGGCGGCGACCCGCCCGGCCCGGCATCCGAGGCAGGCAGCCTCGGACGCGGGCGGACGCCACGACAACAGCTCGTCCGTCGCCTCCCGGGAGGCCGTGGCGGCTCCGGGTGCCCCTGAGGCGACGGTCAGCGCGCTCACGCGACCGGCATCGACGCATCAGAATCCCACACGCTCCGACGTGGACTCAACGACGCGCCGGACCGATTCGGTGGCGACGTCGGCGGTCAGGCCACCTTGGGGGTGGCCCGGTCGATGATCGCGGCGAAGTCGACGCCGGCCGGCAGGGTGCCGTACGCGTGCCCCCGGTCGACACCGAGGCGGGAGGCGCAGAAGGCGTCGGCGACGGCCGGATGACCGTGGCGCACCAGCAGCGCGCCCTGCAACACCAGGGCCAACTGCTCGACCACCCGACGGGCCCGCACCTCCAGGTCCACCGGGTCGTCCAGGGCGACCTGGAGCTGGCGCACCGCGGCGTCGAGTCGGGAGTCCACACCGGCGGCCATGCCCACCTCGGCCTCGAACGCCGCCCGCACCTCGGGCTGCCCGGCCAGCGCCCGCAGCACGTCCAGCGCGGCGACGTTGCCGGACCCCTCCCAGATCGAGTTCAGCGGCGACTCGCGGAACAGCCGGGGCATCCCGGACTCCTCGACGTACCCGTTGCCGCCCAGGCACTCCAGCGCCTCGGCGGCGTGCCCCGGCCACCGCTTGCAGACCCAGTACTTGCCGACGGCCAGGGCGATCCGCTTGAACGCGGTCTCCACCGCGTCACCCCGCACCGAACGGTCCGTCGCCCCGGCGAGGCGCATCATCAGCACGGTCGCCGCCTCGGACTCCACCGCGAGGTCCGCCAGGACGTTACGCATCAGCGGCTGGTCGGCCAGGTACCGGCCGAAGACCTGCCGGTGCGCGGCATGGTGCGCGGCGGTGATCACGCCCTGCCGCATCCCGGCCGCCGCGCCGATCACGCAGTCCAGTCGGGTCAGGTTGACCATGTCGATGATGGTGCGGACGCCCCGCCCCTCGTCGCCGACCCGCCAGGCGACCGCGTCGTCGTACTCGACCTCGGCGGAGGCGTTGGACCGGTTGCCGAGCTTGTCCTTGAGGCGCATCAGCCGCATCGGGTTGCCCTCGCCGTCGGGCAGCACCCGGGGCACCAGGAAGCAGGTCAGCCCGTCCGGCGCCTGGGCCAGGGTGAGGAACAGGTCGCTCATCGGCGCCGAGGTGAACCACTTGTGCCCGACCAGCCGATAGCTGCCGTCGGCCTGCCGGCGCGCGGCGGTGGTGTTCGCGCGGACGTCGGAACCACCCTGCTTCTCCGTCATCGACATGCCCGCCAGCAGCCCCCGCTTGCCCAGCGGCTCGCGCAGCCCGAAGTCGTACACCCGTGCGGTGAGCAACGGCTCGTAGCGGTCGGCCAGCTCCGGCGCGTGTCGCAGCGCCGGCACCACGGCGTAGGTCATCGAGATCGGGCACCCGTGACCGGCGTCCGGCCGCCAGGTGTAGAACTTCGCCGCCCGCGCGACGTGTGCGCCGACCCGTGGGTCGGCCCAGGGCGCGGCGTGCAGCCCGTGACCGACGGCGGTGCGCATCAGCTCGTGCCAGGACGGGTGGAACTCCACCTCGTCGACCCGACGGCCGTAGCGGTCGTGGGTGCGCAGCGTCGGCGGGTGTTCGTTGGCCAGCCGGCCGTGTTCGGCGGCGGCCTCGCCGCCCGCCAGTCGGCCGAGTTCACGCAGGTCGGCCGTTGCCCACTCGGCGCCCTCGCGGGCCAGCCCGGCCAGCAACGCCGGGTCGTCGGCGACGTCGTGGCCGATCAACGGCGGAACCTGGTTGAACACCTCGTGCGTGGCCACGAACGGGACTCCCCTCGACGGTGCGGGCGCGAACCATCATCCAGTTTCCCGAGGCGGGGCCGTCAACCCCGGTCCGCCGCCGGTCAGGGACTTGGCGAACCAGTGGTGCGCGTACGGGTTGACGTTGTAGCGCGGGATCTCGTGGTAGCCGGCGCTACGGTAGAGCCGGATCGCCTCGGTGAGACTGCGGTTCGTGTCGAGGCGTACCGCGTCCGCGCCGCCCGCCACGGCATGTCGTTCCAGCTCGGTGAGCAGCCTCCGGCCGACTCCGAGTCCGCGTACCGACCCGGACACCCACAGGCGTTTGATCTCGGCGGGCCCGCCGGGGTCGAACCGCAGTCCGCCGCAGCCCACCGGTTCGGTGGCGAGCGTGGCGACCAGGAACAGCCCGTCCGGCGCGACGAGGTCGGGCTCGTCGTCGCCCGGGTCGAAGCCCGCCTCGAACCGCTCGTCCAGCTCCCGCACGTACGCCCGCAGGCAGGCCCGGGCCCGGGGGTCACGCGGATGACAGGGTGCGATGGTGACGAGCGACGCCATCAGGAGCCGCTCCACCTCGGCCATGGCGGCGGTGAGCCGATCCCGCTGCCCGTCGGTCAGCGGCGCGAGCATCGACCACGCCAACTCGTCGGACCTGCGGTCGAGCAGGTTCCACTCCACGTGACCGGCCTCGGTGAGGCGGGCGGAGCGGACCCGCCGGTCACCTCCGCCGGGGCCGACCACGACGAGCCCGGCCGCTTCCAGGGTGCGCAGCAGTCGACTGAGGTGACCGGCGTCGAGATCCAGCCGGTTACGCAGCCTGGCCACCTCGGCTCCGGCCGGGCCGATCTCCCAGAGCAGCCGCGCCTGGCCCAACGGCCGATGGCGGGCGAGATAGTCGTCGTCCAGCGCACCGACCCTCTGGGTGACGGTGCGGTTGAAGTGCCGTACCACATCGACCAGCCCTCGATCCACGATTGCTGACTTTAGTCAGGCGATGTGGAGCGCACCGGGACCGACCCGCGGTCACGCGCGCAGCACCGGTGAGGTCAGGGCCACCAGCCCGGCCACCGCCAGCACCCCGGCGCAGCCGTGCAGCACCGCCGAGACCCGCGCGGCCTCGGCGAGCGAGCCGAGCAGGTTGGTGGTCAGCAGCAGTGGCAGGCTCTGCACGAGCACCAGCACGGACTGCACCCGGGCCAGGTGCGTGACCGGGGCGGCGGCCAGGATCAGCGGGCCGATGTGGGTGGCAAAGAGTCCGGACCCCGCGCCGACCGCCACCCCGGCCGCCACCGCCGACCCCGGCGAGCCGCCCGCCGCCAGCGCGGCCACTCCGGCGGCGGCCACCAGCAGTCCGGTGGCGGCCACCATGCCGGCGCGGGGCAGTGCGCCACGGGCCAGCACCGTCACCGCGGCGGTGGCCGTGCCCAGCGCCACCGCCGCGACGACGGCACCGGTGACCTGCGGCGACCACACCCGCTCCCGGGCCAGCAGCGGCACGAGCAGCGAGGAGACCGGCAGCAGGAACCCGGCGGCGACACCGGTGAGCAGCAACGCGGGACGCAGGGCACCGTGCGACGAGACGACCCGTACCCCGTCCAGACAGGCCCGCCACAGCGACGGCGCCGGGTCCGTGGGCGGTTCGGGGTCCGCCCGGGCTCGTCGGTCCGCCGCTCGCGGCTGCGCCGACCGACCGGCCCGCGACCGCAGCGCCAGCAGGACCGACAGCATCACCAGGCAGGTCACGGCGTTGGTCAGGGCCGCGCCGGCCAACCCGGCCCCGGCCAGCAGCAGACCGCCCAGCGACGGCCCGGCGAGCAGAGCGAGTTGGCCGGCGAGTTGGCGGGCCGACATCGCACGTGCCAGCGCGGCCGGCGGCACGAGACGACGGGGCATCGAACCCGTGCTGGGCAGATAGAAGGCGTCCACGACCCCGATGGCCACGGCGGCGAGCAGCAGCGGCAGCCGTGGGTCGGTCGAGGACCACGCGGCGGCTGCCAGCGCCACGGTCACCGCGACCATCACCGCGTCCGACGCGACCATGACCCGCCAGGCGCCGACCCGGTCGGCCACCGCGCCACCCACCAGCAGCAACAGCGCGCGGGGCAGGTTGATCGCGGTCAGCACCACCGCGGCGAAGCGGCCCCCGTGCCCGGCCGCCACCCAGGTCATCGCGAAGGCCATGGCCTGTACGCCGACCAGACTCAACGCGGTCCCGCCGAGCCACACCCAGTACGCGCCGGGCACCGTCGACCGGCCACCGATCGCCGCAACCACCACAGCCCTCCCCGTCCACCGCCGACGCACCGGGCCGGCACCGCTGGTCGCGGTACCGGCCGGTGTCCCGGTGAGGCACTGTGCGGCCTCGACCCGGTCGAGGGTCAAGCCGCGCCCTAGTCCCCCAGTTCGGTGCGCGGGATCAGGTCGGGCGACCAGGTGAAGCGGTAGCGTTGGTCGGCCACCCCCTCGGCGAATGCCTTGGTGACCGCCGGGGAACTGACGATCCGCCAGTCCCGTTCCTTGTTCACCTCGAACCAGATCAGGCCGATGATGTCCGCGTGGCGCGGCAGCGACCGGAACGTCTCGGTGATCCACTCGGCCTTGCGTCCCACCATGTCGGAGGCAGCGGTCTCGGTGATGACCAACGGCTTGCCGGTGAAGGTGCGGATCTCCTTGATGGTCTCGGCGAAGATCGCGTCGAAGGTGCGGTACTTCGAGAAGGCGCCCATCCCGTAGTAGCCCGACAGCCCCACCCAGTCGACGTACTCGTCGCCCGGGTAGAGGCCGGCGAGGTCCGGCGTCGAACTGCTCCACCTGGCGTTCGGGCTCCACACCCAGATCACGTTCGTGGCACCGGCGGCCTTGAAGAGGTCGTGCACGTGGCGCCAGGCCTCGACGTAGTCGCCCGGCTGGTTGCCGTTGGCCATCTCGCACCACGGGTACCAGTTGCCGTTCATCTCGTGCGCGAACCGGATCGCCACCGGATGCCCGAGCGCCTTGATCCCCTCGGCCCAGGACCGCAGGTACCGGTCGAAGTCGCCGCGGGTGATGTGGGACAACCGGTAGTCGGGCTGGTTCGAGCGCAGCTTGTCGATCTTGTGGCGCTCGGTCCCCTTCTCGCGGGCCTCCTCGTCCAACCGGTAGTCCCACGGTTCCCACGCCAGCATCGGCAGCATGCCGCGGTCGCTGATGCCCTCGAAGAGCGCCGGGTCGAAGGTGTCGGTCGCCCAACCCGAGCCGAAGAGCATGACCTGCGGCTGGTGACGCGCCGCCGCGGTGAAGGCGTCCACCGGCGTGAAGTCGTACGGCCCCTCCTTGGTCGCGACACCGACGAACGTCTTCCCGGCCGGCGGAAAGACCGCCGCCGGCGGCGACACAGCGGGCGACGGAGCGGCGGTCGCCTCGGCGACCAGGGCCCGGGACGGGTCGGGACGCTTCCCCGCACCGTTCATCGGCGCGATCGCGAAGGCGTAGGCCAGCAGGAGCGCACTCAGCAGCGCCACCGTCACCCGTGGCACGGTCAGCCTCACCATGGTGTCCCCGGTTCCACCGCGACCCGGGCCTTCCCCCGGGCCGTCGGCCGGGCGCGCTCCGCCTGCGCGGTGTCGGACGCGGGTACGGCCGGCTCGGTCCGGGCCGTCAGGCTCGACCCGAGTGCGATCAGCGGCGGGCCCAGACCGGTCAGGATGGTCAGGATCGGCCACACCCGGAGCAACGTGAAGTCGTTGTCCAGCGCGAAACTGGCGGCGAGCAGGCCGGCGGCGGCCGCCGCCCAGCACAGGTGCAGGCGAAAGGTGCCCAGCGACTCGGTGGTGCGCAACCGGCCCTTCGCGGTCACCACGAAGCCGAGCTTTCGGCGCAGCAGCGCGCCGAAGCCGGCGGCGACGTAGATCGGACCCGCGAAGAGCGCCAGTGCCATGCCCACCAGGCCGATCTCCTCCCGCTCGTGCGGCGCGATGTTGAATCGGCGCAGCCAGAGCCAGAGCAGAAACCAGGTGCCGATGGTCGAGCCCCAGAGCGCCGACCACACGGCGACGTCGAGTCGGGCCGCGCTGACCCCGGTGAGCAGGTACATGGCCGTCGCGACGTTGCCCAGCAACAGGCTGACCGCCACGCTCGGGTAGTAGAACTGGAGCAGCCGGTACTGCCAGCGCCGCCGGGAGCGCAGTTCACGCGGCGCGCGCAGCCCGGGACGGACCAGGATCTCGCAGATGCCGGCCGCCCAGCGCTTCTGCTGGTTGAAGTAGTCGGCCCAGGACGTCGGACCCTCCCCGATCGCGACCACGTCCGGGGTGTAGACGCCCTTCCACTGGTTCCCCGTCTGCGGATTCCTCGCGGCGTGGATCCGGATGCTGGTCAGGTGGTCCTCGATGATCGAGTCCTGGTAGCCGCCGACGCTGCGCCAGGCCGCCGGGCGGTACAGGTGACCGGTACCGGTGAGCAGCGGCGCGTCCAACCCGTTGCCGCCCCGGGCGATGAGCCCGTTGTACAGGTACTGCTGCACCGAAGCGCCGTGGGCGACCAGGTTCTGGTGCATGTTGCCGTAGACCTGCGGTGTCACCACGAAGGCCACGTCCGGGTCGCGGAAGTAGCCGAGCGTACGTTCCAGGAAGTTCGTCATCGGAACGTGGTCCGGGTCGACGTTGGCGACCACGTCGTACCGGTGCTCGTGCTCGGCCCGCCAGGCGTTGTGGTTGCCGGACTTCGTGCGGGCCCGGAACTCCCCGCTGGGCTGGTTGTACTCCGGCCGTCCGGATCGGCTGAAGTGGCGTACCCCGAGTCGCGCCGCCATCTCCTTCACCGCCGGGTCGTCGCCCTCGTCGAGGATCCAGACGTCGACCCGTCCGCAGTACACGATCTGCCGCATCCGACGCAGGGTCCGCTCGACGACGTCGAGCGGCTCCTTGCTGGGCACGATCGTGGTGAGCAGCGCGACCCGCAGGCCGACCGGCGGATCGACCGGGACCGGGTCCCGGGCGTGGTAGGCGAAGACCCAGACGACCATGTTCTGCGCGAGGCGGATCACCTCGACGCCGACCACCACGCAGAAGCCGAGCCGGGCAGCGGTCGTCTGCCAGGTGCCGAGCCCGGTCACGTCCGACCCCGGCACGTGTCCGGGGAGCAGCAGCCAGCCGACGAGCAGCAGGCCGGCCGCGCTGTTGAGCAGCACCAGCAGCGTCAGCATCAACCGCGCGGCGGGCGAGAGTACGTGCCGGAACTCGACGGCCGCCTGCGGATCCCGGGGCGCGACCAGCGGTCCGGCGACCGCCCGGCATCTCGCGTAGGCCAGCCGGGCCCGGATGTTGAGCTGGCGACGGTCCGGACGTCGGGCGGGTGGCGGTCGGTCCGGAGCGTCCACCGGGGATCCACCTCCGGGGCTCGCTTTCGGTGTGGTTCGAGACAGGCGTGTGTCGACGACGACGCCCACGTTGCCTCCCAAGGCTCCGGCCACCGAGGCGGCCACGAAGAACACGAAGAGTTACAGTTGGTCCCGTTCGCTCACGAGCAACGCCAACGTGAGGCCGGTGGGTCGCCAGACCTGCGCCACCTGATACCGGGTGCGTAGCAGTTGTTCCTTGGCACCGCCGAGGGCGTGCACCGGGTCGGTCCGCTCGCCGAGTCGGACCACCCACAGTCGCCGGGTACCGGTCAGGCACCCGGCCACGTCGGCACATTCGGCGACCGGAAGCCGGCTGCGGAGGTGTCGCGGACCGGCGGCGAGGACGTCCTGCGGCCGCCGGTCGGCCGGCAGGTAGTGCGCCACCACGTGCCGGCCGACCCACCCGCCCTCCGGATCGGCGGACTCGTAGACCACCCCGTCGCCGGGTTGCAGTCGGCCGTCGATGATCTCCGCGAGCTGCCGGGTGGCCTGCTCGTGCCCGTCGGGCTCCCGCCCCGCGACCTGGATCGGCGCGCCGATCACGGCGATCGCCGCCACCACCACCGCAGGCGCACCCTGGCGAGGGCCGCCGCACCGAGCGTGGCCCACGCGGGCAGCGTGAAGAGCATGAACTGCGGCAGCCAGACCGGTGCCACCTGCGCGACGATCAGCAAGCCGAGCGGCGGCACCACCGCCCAGGTGGTGTAGATGGCGGCGGGGTAGCGCATCGGCAGGCTGAACAGCGCCAGCGCGAGCAGCACCACCCCCAGCGCGGTGACACCGAACAGTTCCCTGGGGGTCGCGGCAAGCGCGTCCAGGCTCGGGCTCGACAACCTCGGCAGCCGGCCGCCCTGCACGATCGCGTGCCACAGCAGCCCGGCGGCGGGCAGCACGCCGACGCCCGCCGCGACGAGCCATCGCCCGGTCACGGCACGCCGGAAGGCGAACACCGTCCAGCCGTGACCGACGAGCAGCAGGAGCGCGATCACGTTGCACAGACCCAGCACCACCACCGACGCGGCGTAGAGCGCGAGACGTCCGAACCTCGGCCGGTCGACGGCCGACTGGAGCAGCCAGGAGGCGAGCACCGCGGCGAGCAGGGTCAACGCGTACGGCTGGGCCTCCTGCGCGTACCGGGCCGAGGTCGGCAGCAGGGCGAAGACGACGCCCGCCAGCACGCCGGTGCCCGGCGTGAACAGCCGGGCCGCCATCGCCCCGACGAGCGCCGCCGCCCCGGTCATGGCCAGGATCGAGGGTCCGCGCAGCGCGAGGTCGGAGGTGCCGAAGACCTCCGCCCAGCCCCGCACCAGCAGGTGGTACGGCACCACGGTGACGTCGACCGCGCGGAGCAGGGACCAGGTGTCCCGCCAGGACGACGCGGCGCTGCCCCAGGTCGCGAGTTCTTCCAGTCGCAGGCCGGGTGCGCCGGCCCGCACCGTGCCGAGCGCGCCCATCAGCAGCGCCGGCAGCAGCCATGCGGCAACCCGCCACCAGCGGGTGTCGGTCACCGGCCGGACCGGGCCGCCGTCCCGGCCCTCCCCCCAGGGGTCCTCGTCGCCGGCCTCCGGCGACGCGAGCCGGGGCAGGACGATGGTGTCGGCGTCCCTCATCGTGCCCTCACACATCTGGCATGGGTTCCGTCGTCCAGGAGCGTATTGAGCGGAATTCACCACGAGGTCGTTATGCCACAAAAACCGCCAAAACGGTATCGGAGCCCCAAAGAACGCAATCAGCCCCGGCAACCGGTCGGCGCCGCCGGTAAGATGTCGCCTCGCGCGGCTGCCGCACCAGACCCGGACGGCGGACGAATGCCGGGCTTCGGCGCCCGCCAACCCGAGGCTTGCGCGCCCGTTAACCGCATCGTACTGTTAGCGATAACATCGACATCGGCGCATAACACAGTCGAAACCTCAGGCCCGTGGAGACGGGCGAGGGCCGCCCATCGCCGCAGGCAGCACACGATGCACCGCCCGTGTGACGAGGGCCCACCACGGCTCCGCCCACTCCCCCGCGCCGAGGTCTCGACGCCTCGACCTCCCGCGGCGACACGGTCTCAACGCACGCCACCGCCTGGGCTCAAGGGCCGCTCCCAGTCCTTGACGTGCCGGAGTCACATCCCCGTCCCCACCCTCAGAAAGGTCAGCACGATGGCTCTGACTCGACGAGCATTCACGCTGGGCGCGATCGCCACCGCCGGGCTCACCGCCTCCGGCCTGGCGATCAATCCGCAGGCCGCATCGGCAGCCACCTACACCGCATACCTGAAGACGTACTTCACCGAGTCACCGAACCAGTCGGCGGCCAACTACGGCCTGCACCTCGCGGTCAGCCGGGACGGCCTGAACTGGTCCCCGCTCAACCAGAACAACCCGGTCGTCACCCCGACCGCCGGTGACCTGGGACTGCGCGACCCGTTCATCTTCCGCAAGCAGGACGGCACCTTCGTGGTCGTCGCCACCGACCTGTTCGGGCTCAACTTCGGCCGCAACAGCCAGTACCTGCACGTCTGGGACTCGACCAACCTGACCAGCTTCACCGGGTACCGACGGATCCAGATGCACACCTACGCCAACGTGCACACCTGGGCGCCGACGGTGTTCTGGGACGCCGGACGCGGCCAGTACGCCATCGTCTACTCGGCCAACACCACCACGGACCTGTTCCTGGTGAACTACACCAGCGACTTCCGCACCGTCAGCGCGCCGCAGACCTACTTCAGCCCCGGCTTCCCGGTGCTCGACGCCGACATCCACGTCGACGGTGGTGTGACGTACATGTACTACAAGAACCTGTCCAACGGGAACCTGTACGGCGCCCGGTCGAACACCGGCGCCCCGAACAGCTTCACCACCTACACCAGCGGACTGCGGCAGGGCAACGCGATCGAGGGCGCCCACCTGCTCAAGCGCAACGACGGGTCGGGCTGGTGGCTCTGGGGTGACTCGTTCAGCCCGGTCAACAACGACTTCTACCTCTGGGGCACGAGCAACATCGGCGCCAACTCGTGGTCGGTGCTCAACCAGCGCGACTACACACCCCCGCTGAACTCCAAGCACGGCTCGATCGTCGGCATCACCGAGGCCGAGTACAACGGCGTGGTCAGCCGTTGGGGCCTGCCGAACTGGGTCCGGTTGAAGTCCTGGAACCTGCCCGACTACTTCGTGCGGCACTCCAACCGGGCGATCCGCATCGACCCGTACCCGTTCGACCCGCACCGCGACCAGATGTGGCGGATGGTGCCCGGCCTCGCCGACTCGGCCGGGGTGTCCTTCGAGTCGATCAACGTGCCCGGCAGCTTCCTGCGGCACAGCGGATACGTGGCCCGCCTCGACCCCAACGACAACAGCGCGACCTTCCGCGCCGACGCCACGTTCTACCGCACCGCCGGGCTGGCCGACGGCGCGTGGTCGTCGTTCCGCTCGTACAACTTCCCCACGTACTACCTGCGCCACGCCGGTTACGTGCTGCGCATCGACCCGCTCAGCTCGTCCTCCAGCGCCGCCGACCGTCAGGACGCCACCTTCCGGGTCACCTCGTAATGCCGTCCGGACGGTGGCCGGGCCGTCGCCCCGGCCCGGCCACCGTCCGCCCGAGTCGCTCCCGTCCCCGCACCCGGAGGCCGTGATGCCCCACCCGTCCCTCAATCGTCGCCACCTTCTCCAGGCCGCCGGCGTGGCGGCCGTCGCCGGCACGATCGGCCCCGTGCTGCGCGGCCAGGCCGCCGGTGCGGCGATCCCACCGGCCCGGCCCGACATCGGCGTCTCCGCGTACGCCTTCGACGCGGGTCAGGTGCGGCTGACCGCCAGTCGCTGGCTGGACAACCAGAACCGGACGCTGAACTACCTGCGCTTCGTGGACGTGAACCGGCTGCTCTACAACTTCCGCGTTAACCACCGCCTCTCCACCGGCGGCGCGGCGGCGCTCGGCGGCTGGGAGGCGCCCACCTTCCCGTTCCGGACCCACTCCCAGGGGCACTTCCTGACCGCCTGGGCGCAGATGTGGGCCGTGCTGGGCGACACCACGTGCCGCGACAAGGCCAACCTGATGGTGGCCGAACTGGCCAAGTGCCAGGCCAACAACGCGGCGGCCGGATTCACCACCGGATACCTCTGCGGTTATCCCGAGTCCGACTTCACCGCCGTGGAGAACCGCACCCTCAGCAACGGCAACGTGCCGTACTACACCATCCACAAGACCATGGCCGGGCTGCTCGACGTGTGGCGGCACATCGGCAACACCCAGGCCCGCGACGTGCTGCTGGCGCTCGCCGGCTGGGTCGACTGGCGCACCGGACGGCTCAGCTCCACCCAGATGCAGGCCATGCTGGGCACCGAGTTCGGTGGCATGAACGCGGTGCTGACCGACCTGTACCAGCAGACCGGTGACGGGCGCTGGTTGACCGCCGCCCAGCGCTTCGACCACGCCGCCGTGTTCAACCCCCTCGCCGCCAACTCCGACCAGCTCAACGGGCTGCACGCCAACACCCAGATCCCGAAGTGGATCGGCGCGGCCCGCGAGTTCAAGGCCACCGGCACCACCCGGTACCGCGACATCGCCAGCAACGCCTGGAACCTCACCGTCAACACGCGCACGTACGCGATCGGCGGCAACAGCCAGGCCGAGCACTTCCGCGCGCCGAACGCCATCGCCGGGTACCTGCGCAACGACACCTGCGAGCACTGCAACACGTACAACATGCTCAAGCTGACCCGGGAACTGTGGCTGCTCGACCCGAACCGCGTCGCGTACTTCGACTTCTACGAGCGGGCCCTGCTCAACCACCTGATCGGCGCCCAGAACCCGGGCGACAACCACGGTCACGTCACCTACTTCACGCCGCTGCAACCGGGTGGCCGTCGGGGGGTCGGCCCGGCGTGGGGCGGCGGCACCTGGAGCACCGACTACAACTCCTTCTGGTGCTGCCAGGGCACCGGCCTGGAGAGCAACACCACGCTGATGGACGCGATCTACTTCCACAACGGCAGCACCCTGACGGTGAACCTGTTCATGCCGTCGGTGTTGACCTGGTCGCAGCGCGGCATCACGGTCACCCAGTCCACCAGCTTCCCGGCCGGCGACACCACCACGCTGACCGTGACCGGCAGCGTCGGCGGGTCGTGGACGATGCGGATCCGCATCCCGGCGTGGACGCAGGGCGCCACGGTCAGCGTCAACGGCACGGCACAGAACATCGCCACCACGCCCGGCACGTACGCCGCCCTCACCCGCACCTGGACCTCGGGTGACACGGTGACCGTACGCCTGCCGATGCGGGTGGTGCTGGAGCCGACCAACGACAACCCGACCGTCTCGGCGCTGCGGTACGGCCCGGCGGTGCTCTCCGGCAACTACGGCAACACCGCGCTGTCGGCGCTGCCCGCCCTGGTGGCCGGCTCGGTGACCCGGACCAGCAGCACCGCGCTCACCTTCACCGCGACCGCCAACGGGTCCACCGTCAACCTGATCCCGTTCTATGACGCGCACGGCCACAACTACACCGTCTACTGGAGCACCGGCGGCTCGGGCGGCACCGGCGATGCGACGTTCCGGCTGGTCAACGCCGCCAGCGGACTGGTGCTCGGGGTCGAGAACATGTCCACCGCCGACGGCGCTCCCGCCCTGCAGTGGGGCGACACCGGCACCGCCGACCACAACTGGCAGCTCGTGGTCGACGGCGCGACGGTGCGGTTCCGCAACGCCAACAGCGGCAAGGTGCTCGGTGTGCAGGACATGTCGACCGCCGACAACGCCCAGGTCCTGCAGTGGGGCGACACCGGCACGGCCGACCACCGGTGGACGGTGGTGGACTCCGGCGACGGGTCCCACAAGATCCGAAACGGACACACCGGCAAGCTGCTGGCCGTCCTCAACGGTTCGACCGCCCAGGGCGCGCGGGTGGTGCAGGACCCGGACAACGGCACGCCGGACAACCAGTGGCGGTTCCTGCCCAACGGCGCGCGGCGGATCCAGAACCTGGCCAGCGGCATGGTGCTGGGCGTGCAGAACATGTCCACCGCCGACGGTGGCCTGGTGATCCAGTGGGGCGACACCGGCACCGCCGACCACCTCTGGACCGCGCTCGTGGACAGCAACGGCTACCTGCGGTTCCGCAACTCGCACAGCGGCAAGGTGCTGGGCCTGGAGAACAGCGGCACCGGCGCCGGCACGCGGGTGGTGCAGTGGGCCGACAACGGCACGGCGGCCAACCGCTGGCGACTGCGGTACGGCTCGGGCGGCGCCTTCCGGATCCAGTCCGGCAACGGCGGACGGGTTCTCGGCGTCAGCGGTTCCTCGTCCGCCCAGGGGGCGCAGATCGTGCTCGCCGACGACAACGGCGGCAACGCCAATCTCTGGCGGTTCGTCTAGCCAGAAACAGGGTGGGGTGTCGAGGGCGGAGCCGACCCGCCCTCGACATTCCGGGGCGCCGGACTGGTGGGAGCGCACCCACGAGGCATCGACGACGGTGTTACGTGGACATTTCAGGCGAGTATCGCGGAAACTCTTGACGATCCATGTTAACGCTAACAAGCTAGGGGCCCCCGTCACCTCGCTTCTGGAGTTCGTATGCAGGTGTTCGTCGGCTCCCGCACGCCCCGCCTCCGATCCCTCGTCAGTCGGATGAACATCGACACCATCCTCGCCCCGTTCCGGCAGCTCAGCAGCGCAGTCGCCGGTCGACGGGCCACCGCCCTCACCGCGACCGCCGCGCTGCTCGGCGCCGGACTGGTCACCACCGGCGGCACCGCACAGGCCGCCGAGCCCTGGTCGCCCCGGTCGTCGTACACCTCGACCGACCGGGGCGACGGCACCTACACGGTGCCGTTGTTCCGAGCCGACGTGCCGGACATCGGCGTCGAGCGGGTGCCGGCCGCGGAGAACGCCGAGGGCCGGGACATCTACTACATGATCAGCACCACCATGCACCTGAGCCCGGGTGCACCCATCATGAAGTCGTACGACCTGGTGAACTGGGAGATCGTCAACTACGTCTTCGACCGGGCGAGCATCGGCGACTCGTTCTCCCTGCGCAACGGCCAGAACTCGTACGGCCAGGGTCAGTGGGCGTCGTCGCTGCGCTACCACGACGGCATGTTCTATGTCGCCTTCAACACCAACAACCTCGGCGGCGCCTACATCTATCGCACCGACGACATCGAGAACGGCGCGTGGCAGCGCACGGCCCTCGGTCGGGGCCTGCACGACCCGTCGCTCTTCTTCGACCACGACGGCACGGCGTACATCTTCTATGGCAACGCGAACATCAGCGCGGTGCGGCTGAACTCCGAGCTGACCGCCATCGTGCAGGACTACCCGAACGTCTTCACCGCGAGCAACTACGCGGGCCAGCCCTTCATCGGCGGCCTCTTCGAGGGCGCCCAGTTCTACTACATCAACGGCTACTACTACGCGGTCATCATCACCTGGCCCTCCGGCCAGGGACGCCAGGTCGTCATGCTCCGTTCGCCGGAACTGCTCGGGCGCTACACCTCCGAGGGCGGGGTGAACACCTACGAGGCGCGCGGAGTGCTCAACTCCAACGGCTTCGCGCAGGGCAGCCTCGTGCCGATCGCCCGGGAGGGCGGCCGGACCGACTGGCACGGAATGTTCTTCCGGGACACCTTCCCGATCGGGCGCATCCCGGCGCTGATCCCGGCGACCTGGTCCGAGGACGGCTGGCCGACCTTCGGCAACAACGGCGTGGTGCCGGTCGAGGGTCCCTTCGCCAAGCCGATCGCGCTCAGTCCCGAGCAGGAGCGGTTCGAGCGGCAGAAGTCCATCGTGGTCTCGGACGACTTCGCCAACGACGCGCCGCACAAGGCGTACATGGACGAGGAGTGGACCATCCCGGCGGCGCCTGACATCGACGAGTCGCTGCTCGGTGTGCAGTTGCTGGAGAACGCCGGTTTCGAGGCCGGCGCGGTGTCGCCCTGGGCCGCCCAGTTCGGCGCGACGCTGGCGCTGGACACCGCCGACCCGGCCGCCGGCTCGTCGGCGCTGAAGGTCAGCAACCGCACGGTCAACGGCTCCGGCCCGAACCAGTTCCTCAACGGCAAGATGCAGCACGGCGTGACCTACACCGTGTCGGCGAAGGTCAAGTACACGTCGGGCCCGAGCAGAGTGCGGTTCAACCTGGCCGCGGACTGGGGCTCGGGCGTGCAGGTGATGACGTTCGCGAACGTCCCGGTCGGGCAGTGGACGACCATCACCGGCCAGTACACCGTGCCGGCCACCGCGAACCTGAACAACTTCAAGTTCGCCGTGGAGACGCCGTGGGCCAACCCGCAGCCGGCGTCCTCCAGCGTCGAGTATCTGATCGACGACGTCTCGATCGTCGGGCAGCCGCTCACCACCGAGCACCCGACCGAGGCCGAGATCAAGCCCAACGGATCGCGGCTGGACATGGCCTGGGAGTGGAACCACGCGCCGGACAACCGCTACTGGTCGCTGACCGACCGGGAGGGCTGGCTGCGGCTGACCACCGGCAAGGTGGTCACCGGCAACTACGTCTACACCAAGCTCTCCAACCGCGCCGAGCTGGCCTGGTTCGAGGAGGCCCGCAACACGCTGTCGCAGCGGACGTTCGGGCCCCGGCAGTCCGCCGAGACCCGGATGGACATCTCCCGGATGAAGGACGGAGATGTCGCCGGCCTGGCCGCCTACAACCGGGGCTTCTCGTACGTGGCGGTCAAGCGTGCCGGCGGGGTCAACACGCTCGGCGTGGTCAACCGGGGACAGCCGTTCGCCGTCGACCTGGACCAGGCGACGTTGGAGAACTTCCTCCCCGGCACGACGGTGTCGCTCGGCGACGCGACCGAGGTGCACGTGAAGGCGGACCTCGACTTCGCCTCGCCGACCGGGCAGCTCTGGACGACGTTCTACTACAGCCTGGACGGGGTGACCTGGACGCAGTTGGGCAACCGCGTGGGTCCGCAGACGCTGGACGGCAGCCTGGCCCACTTCATGGGGCACCGGGTCGGCCTGTTCAACTACGCGACCCAGCAGACCGGTGGTCACGTCGATTTCGACCACTACCTGCTCAGCGACACGCTCACCGCGCAGAACCGGCCGCTGAACACCGGAGAGTTGGACGCCGCCATCGCGTACGCGGCGACGCTCGACGAGTCGGCGTACCCGGCCGACGCCTGGGCGGCCATGCGTGCCACCCTGACCGCCGCCACGGCGGCCCGTGCCGGCACGTTCGGCACCCAGAACCAGATCGACGCACCGGAACGGGCTCTGAGCTTCCAGTTGGCCCGGCTCGGGGTGCTGCGCAGCGACGAGCCCGAAGTGCCGGCGACGGTGACCGCACAGGCGCGGTGCGTCGCCGGTAAGGCGTTCGTTGCGGTGCAGGCCCGCAACGACCACGACGCGCCGGTCCGGGTCGTGCTGGAGACGGCCTACGGCGACCGGTCGGTCGCCGACGTCGCGCCGGGCGGCAACGCCTTCCAGCAGTTCGCCACCCGGGCCGCCTCGGTTCCAGACGGCACGGCGACCGTCCGGGTCACCGGCACGGTCGGCGGCACGGACGTGACGACCGTTCGCACCGTGGAATACCCGGGCCTCAACTGCGCCGCCGACCCGCGCCGGGCGCAGTGACGGCCATGACAGGGAGTACTCGCTTGAAAGGTCGAACAGCGCACACATCCCGATGGGGGCGGCACCTCGCGCTGTCGTCGACAGTCACGGTGGTCGCCGTGGGTCTGATCGCAGGGGGTGCTCCGGTGGCAGCCGCAGGCGGTTCCTCCGCTGACGGTCCCGCGACGCAGGCGTTGGACCAGATCACGATTCCCCACGCCGACGACGTCCGGGGCAACGTGACCCTGCCGACGACGGTGGCGGCGGTGCCGGACTCGGTGGTCGAGTGGAGCTCGTCCGCCCCCGACATCGTCTCCGACCAGGCGCAGGGGCCGATCGCGGCGGGTGTCGTGAAGCGACCGCCGGCCGGCGCGCAGCCGGCGGCGGTCACCCTGACGGCCTGCGCCACGGTCGGTGCCGACGAGGCGTGCCGCGCCTTCGAACTCACGGTGCGGCCCACGGTGGAACTCGCCGAGTTCTCCCGCTACGGCATGGCGAACTTCGCGCGGTCCAACAATCATCTCGGACAGCAGATCTACATGGCGACCAGCGTCGGCAACGACGCGACCCGCTGGGTGGCCGTCAACAACGGGGACATCGTGCTGCAGTCCACCAAGGGCATGCACGCGGTGCGGGACCCCTCCATCGTCCGCTCACCCGAGGGCGACAAGTTCTATCTCGTCGCCACCGACCTCAACGTCAACGGCAACGCGTACGGGTGGCGTGGTTGGGACTGGGCGCAGAGCGGCGCCAGCCGCTACATCGAGGTGTGGGAATCCACCGACCTGCGCACCTGGTCGGAGCAGCGGCACGTGCTGGTCGCGCCACCGGAGGCGGGCATGACCTTCGCTCCGGAGGCGATCTGGGACCCGGCCATCGAGGCGTACGTCGTGTACTGGACGTCGTCGATGTATCCCACCGGGTCCTACTTCACCACCGACCGCAACGACCCGAACGGCCGTTTCCCGCTGACCAGGAACCAGACCCTCTACACCACGACGCGTGACTTCGTCACGTTCACCCCGGCCCGGACGATGAGCAATCGGCCCCACCACGGGACGCTCGATGCCGCCATCATCAAGGACGAGGCGGACGGCTCCTACCACCGGTTGGTCACCGACCGCACGTCCACCGGTCCCGGGACGACGAAGTACGTCCCCTCCTGTCCTTCCGAGGACATCTACCAGGAGCGGGCGACGTCGATTCTCGCGCCAGAGGACGAGTGGGAGCTCGTGTCGAGCTGCATCACCCACTCGACGATGAACACCAGGTACGCCGAGGCACCGCTGCTGGTGCCGGCGAACCCCGGGGACCCGCGTGGGTCCGGCTACTACATGTACGTCGACCAGCAGTGGGCCGGCGCGCCCTCGGGCAACTACATGGAGCAGCAACTCCACCCGTACTGGACCGACGATCTCTCGTCCGGCGAGTGGACGCCCATCGACTGGGGGCAGAAGCCGAACTACAACCTGTCGCTGGGGGTCATCCGGCACGGCAGCGTCTTCGCGTTGACCCAGGCGGAACATGCCGCCCTGCGCGGGGCGGACCTGTCGTCGGTCTCCGTGCGCACGGCGCCGGGCAAGACCAGCTACACCGTCGGCGAGGAGCTCGACCTGACCGGCCTGGTGGTCACGGCCGACTACACCGACGGCGTACGCGACGAGGATCTGTTCCCCGGCTACGGCGGGTACTCGGTGTCGGGATACGACCCGAGCGTCCCGGGAGAACAGACGGTGACGGTGTCGTACACGGTGGTCGACGTGACCAGAACCGCCTCGTTCACCGTCGACGTCGTCGGTCCGCAGGTACCGGTCACGGTGACGGCGCAGGCGCGCTGCGTCGGCGGTAAGGCGTACCTGGCGGTGCAGGCCCGCAACGACCACGACGCGCCGGTGGACGTGGTGCTGGAGAGCGCCTACGGCCAGCGGTCGGTCCCGAACGTGGCGCCGGGTGCCCACGCGTTCCAGCAGTTCTCCACCCGGACCGCGTCCGTCCCGGCCGGAACGGCGACCGTCCGGGTCACCGGCACGGTCGACGGCACGGGCGTGACGACGGTCCGCCACGTGGAGTACCCCGCCGCTACCTGCGGCGGCTGACACCACCTCCGATCCGCCCCGGAGCCGGGTTCCCATGCCGGCTCCGGGGCCGGGATGAACGTCCCTGCCCGTCACCACCACAAGGAGGACACCTCGTGACACCGCGTCCACGAACGGGTACCCGACGACGGGTCGCCGCGATCGCGACGGCCGGCGTGATGCTGGCCGGATTCGTCGCGGCGGCACCGGTCCAGGCCGCCGACACGAATCTCGTCGTCAACGGCGGGTTCGAGAACGGCCTGGCGAACTGGTTCGTCAACAACGGCAACGCCACCGACAGCGCGACGCTCTCCCCCACCACCGACGCCTACGCGGGGTCGAGCGCGGTGCGGGTCACCAACCGGGCGACCACCGGATCCGGCCCGATGCAGGACCTCTCCGGCAAGGTCCAGGCCGGACAGACGTACACCCTGAGCGCCCGGATCAGGTACGACAACGCGGCCTCGCCCGCCACGAAGCAGTTCTTCGCCACCATGCACTACGGCGGCTCCACCTACACCAACCTGGTCAGCGTGACCGCGAACCGGGGTCAGTGGGCCCAGTTCAACGGGCAGTTCACCATCCCGGCGAGCCAGGGTGTCTCGACGGCGCGCCTGTTCTTCGAGACGCCGTGGACGAGCAACCCGGCCGCCGACCCCAACCTGCACCTGATGGACTTCACGCTCGACGACGTGTCGGTGGTCGGCGCCGCGCCGCCTCCGCCGCCGTCGAAGACCATCGAGGTGGTCGGCAAGCTGCCCGGTGAGCACAACCCCTTGATCGGGCACAAGTTCGGCGCCGACGGGTACGGCTTCGTCCACGACGGCCGGGTCTACATGTACATGACCAACGACACCCAGGGGTACGCCCCGGACCCGGTCACCGGCATCTCGCCGGGGATCAACTACGGCCACATCAACCAGATCACCGTGATCTCCACGACCGACATGGTGAACTGGACGGACCACGGCGAGGTCCAGGTCGCGGGTCCGAACGGCGTGGCGCCGTTCACCAACAACTCGTGGGCGCCCGGCATGGCCAAGCAGGTGGTCAACGGCCAGGAGAAGTTCTTCCTCTACTACGCCAACGGCGGCGGCTCCAGCAACGTGATCACCGGTGCGTCGCCGGTCGGCCCGTGGACCAGTGAGCGCACCAGCACGCTGATCGACGCCCGCACCCCCGGCACCGAGGGCGTGGCCTGGAGGTTCGACCCGGCGCCGCTGGTGGACGACGACGGCGAGGCGTACCTCTACTTCGGTGGCGGTCCCGCGTCGACCACCATGCCGGCGGCCGAGCGGTTCAACAACCCGAAGAACCTGCGGTCGATCAAGCTCGGCGACGACATGGTGTCGACCGAGGGTTCGGCGGCGGTCGTGGACGCCCCGGTGGCCTTCGAGGCGGCCCAGGTGTTCAAGCGCGAGGGCAAGTACTACCTGTCGTACTCGTCGCACTTCGGCGGGAGTGACTTCGGTGGTCCCCAGACGCCGCTGCCCGGTTACCCCGGCGGCGGCCAGATCGGCTACATGATCTCCGACGACCCGATGGTCTGGCCGAAGGAGACCTACGCGGGTGTGTTGTTCCCGAACCAGTCGCAGTTCTTCGGCGCCGGCACCGGCGGCAACAACCACCAGTCGGTCTTCGAGTACGAGGGCAAGTACTACTTCACGTACCACGGCCCGACGCTGAACAAGCGCATCAACGGCAACACCACCCAGGGCTACCGCAGCCCGCACATCCAGGAACTGAGCTTCAACCAGGACGGCACCATCCAGCAGGTGGTGGGCACCTACGCCGGTGTCGACCAGGTCCGGAACTTCGACCCGTACCGGGTGTTCGAGGCGGAGACCTTCGGCTGGAGCAAGGGCATCGCGACCGCGAAGGTCGACGGCGGGTCCGCCCAGTTCGGCGCCGAGGCACCCAACCTGGTCGTCCGCGACATCGACAACGGCGACTGGACCGCGCTCTCCTCGGTCGACTTCGGTGCCGGCGCCAAGAGCCTCACCGCCAAGGTCCGGCCGCTGGTGGCCGGCGGGTCGATCCAGCTCCGGCTCGGTGACGTGGCCGCGCCGGTGGTGGCCACCATCCCGGTCGACGGGACGATCGGCGAGTGGACGGAGCTCAGCACCGCACTCGACGGCGTGACGGGCGTGCACGACGTGTACTTCACCTACGCGGGACCGGCGGGCGCCGACCTGTTCGAGATCGACACCTGGGCCTTCGAGGCGGCCACCGCCGAACTGCCGGTGACCGTCAGCGCGCAGACGCGGTGCGTCGGCGGCAAGGCGTACGTGGCGGTGCAGGCCCGCAACGACCACGACGCGCCGGTGAACGTGGTGCTGGAGAGCGCGTACGGGCAGCGGTCGGTGTCGGCCGTCGCGCCGGGTGCGAGCGCGTTCCAGCAGTTCACCACCCGGACGGCCGCAGTGCCGGCGGGTACGGCGACCGTCCGGGTCACCGGGTCGATCGACGGCAGGGACGTGACGACCGTCCGCACTGCCGAACACGCCGCCGCCACCTGCGGTAGCTGATCATTCCCACTTGTCGATCACGAGAAACACGGAGAAGCAGATGAGAACAGACAATCGGAAGCGGTTGCTGGCGGCGGGTGCCGCCGGGGCCTTGCTGGTCGGGTCGGTGGCGATGGCCGCG
>NZ_JBSFSO010000019.1:0-110615 GCF_053589795.1 Micromonospora sp. NPDC003241
CACCCCCGGGCGGCGATGCAGATCCTCCGGCACGCCCAGTTCGCCATCACGATGGAGATCTACACGGTGGTGTCCTCGGCGGCCACCCGCGACGCCCTCAAGCGACTCGGCAGCGCACTGGACCGATGACGCGGCTACTGCTGTACTTCGCTGCTGTACGAGCCATGCTGACGAAGACAGCGACCCTGCAAAGGGCCGCTGAACTGCGTAAGAGTGGGCCGCCAGGGACTCGAACCCTGAACCTATGGATTAAAAGTCCACAGCTCTGCCATTGAGCTAGCGGCCCGCGCGCTCAGGTTACCGGACACTGCGGGGATCGGGCTCGCGGCTGTCGAGCAGCCGTCGATGGCTGCTCGGTGGCCGGGTGGTGCCGGGTTGGCAGGATCGGCTCGGACGTCGGTTCGACAGGGGGAGGCGAGCGTGCCGGAAGGCGTACGGGTCGTGGTGCTGGCCGGGGGCGTGGCGGCCACGGGGCTGGTGGCGGGGCTGTTCTTCGCGTACGCCTGCTCGGTGATGCCGGGGTTGGCGGCGACCGACGATCGGACGCTGGTCGGCACGATGCAGTCGATCAACCGGAAGATCATCAACGGCTGGTTCATCTCGGTGTTCCTGGGTGGGCCGGTGCTGGTGGCGGTGGCGATCGTCGGGTACTTCGGTGACGGCGGGGCGGTGCTGTGGTGGTTGGTCGCCGCGCTGGCCCTGCACCTGGTGACGTTCGGTGTAACGGCGCGGTGCAA
The DNA here is from genome assembly GCF_053589795.1 of Micromonospora sp. NPDC003241. Lineage (NCBI taxonomy): Bacteria > Bacillati > Actinomycetota > Actinomycetes > Micromonosporales > Micromonosporaceae > Micromonospora > Micromonospora sp. NPDC003241. The sequence continues at coordinate 738 of NZ_JBSFSO010000019.1, forward strand.
CGTGCCGCTCAATGATCAGTTGGACGCCGCCGGGTCGGTCGACGGGATCACCGACCTGGCGGTGATCCGGCGTCGGTTCGAGGTGCCGTGGGTGCGCTGGAACCTGGTCCGGACGGGTAGCTCGGTCGGGGCCTTCGCCAGCTTGATCGGTGCGCTGCTGGCGCGGTGACGGGCTACGGACCGTCGGCCGGGTGGCCACGGCTTGAAAAGCGCGCCGGCGGATGAGGGCGCCGGGCGCGCAGGGCCGGGTCGGTCGGACGGCCGTCGGTGGACCGCCCGAGCGAGCCCGGAGCCAGGTGGGACGCGTGGAAAGCGACTGACCGGGTACGGACCGGACATGCGGATCGTGGTGGTGGGCGCGAGCGGCAACATGGGTACGGCACTGCTGCGTCGGTTGTGGCGTGAGCGCGGCGTGGAGATCGTCGGAGTGGCGCGGCGGCTGCCGCACGCGGGGGCCGGTGAGCCGTACGAGGGGGTGCGGTGGCACTCGTGCGACATCGGGCGGGCTGGTGCCGCCGACGAGTTGACCGAGGTGTTCGCCGGGGCGGACGCGGTGGTGCACCTGGCCTGGCAGATCCAGCCCAGCCACGACCGGCAGGTGTTGCGGCGTACCAACGTGGGCGGCAGCCGGGCGGTGGTGGACGCGGTGCTGCGGGCGGGCGTACCGGCGCTGGTGTACGCGTCGTCGGTGGGGGCGTACGCGCCGGGGCCGAAGGACCTGCCGATCAGCGAGCGGTGGCCGGCGACCGGGGTGGCCGCGTCGTCGTACAGCCGGGACAAGGCGGCGGTGGAGGAGACGCTCGACGGGATCGAGCGGACCCACCCGGGGTTGCGGGTGGTTCGCCTGCGGCCGGGGCTGATCTTCCAGCGGGAGGCGGGTACGGAGATCAGCCGCTACTTCCTCGGGCCGCTGGTGCCGGTGCGGCTGCTCCGGTTCGGGCGGCTGCCGTTGGTGCCGGCCAACCGTCGGCTGCGGATGCAGGCGGTGCACGCCGACGACGTGGCCGACGCGTACGCGCGGGCGATTCTGGGTGATGCGCGCGGCGCCTTCAACGTCGCCGCGGACCCGGTGTTGACGCCGGAGCTGGTGGCCCGGCACTTCCACGGCTGGACGGTGCCGGTGGCCGCCCCGGTGCTGCGGACGGCTGCCGCGCTGACCTGGCGGGCCCGGTTGCAACCGGTCGATGCGGGGTGGGTCGAGCTGGCGTTGAGCGCGCCATTGATGTCCAGCGAGCGGGCCGCGACCGAGCTGGGCTGGCGGCCACGGGTGGACGCGGTCACCGCGCTCAAGGAGTTGGTGGCCGGTATGGCCGAGCGCGCCCACACGGCCAGCCCGCCGCTCTCCGCCACCCCCGACCTGCCCGGCCGCCCCGCCGCCCTGCTCAAGGCCCGCCCCGCCGGCCAGGGCAACCCCTACTGACTCAGCGGACGGTGGAGGTGGTGATGGTGGGGGCGGAGCCGGCGCCCTGGTAGAAGATGCCGGGTTGGGTCTGGAAGCCGTGGCTGGGGTTGCGGCGCAGGGTCGAGTTCTCGATGCGCAGGGTGCCGGTGCGGTTGTTGCTGACGAAGAAGATCGCCCCGCCGCCCTCCTTGGCGTCGTTCCCCTCGATCACGGTGCCGGCGACGCGTACCGAGAACTCGTTGCCGTCGGTGTAGATCGCGCCGCCGCTGCCGCCGCCGGGGGTGCCGGAGCGGGCCGGGTTGGCGCCGGTGCCGACGGCGGCGTTGTCCCGCAGCACGCTGTTCAGGATGACCCAGGAGACGCCGATGCTGCTCAGTGCGCCGCCGTTGGCGCAGGAGCCGCCGGTGAAGGTGCTGTTGACCACGTACACGGGTTGGCCGTCGTGCTGGTCGAGGACGCGGATGGCGGCGCCGCCCACGTCGGGGCCGGTGCGGTCGCAGCGGTTGCCGACGAAGTGCGAGTCGACCACCTTGAGGCGGCCACCGCGTACGAAGATCGCGCCACCGCCGCCACCGTCGACGCGCTGGCCGGTGGAGTCGCCGTCGGCGAAGGTCAGGTTCTGCACGGTGAGCTGCGGGTGGTCCTGGTTCTGGCAGCGTGCGGTGGTCCAGCCCTGGAGGACGTCGCAGGTGTTCATGTAGAGGATGCGGCGCTTGCCCTGCCCACTGAGCGTGATCTTGCCGCCGCCGTCCAGCACCACCTTCGGGCCGTTGGCGTTGCGGACCTTCGCGGTCGCCGCCATCGTGATGGTCAGCGGGTCGGGGCCGCAGTCGAAGGTGATGATGCCGCCGGCCGCGACCGCCCGCACCACCGCTGCCGAGGTGCAACTGGCCGGGGTGCCGTCGCCGACGGTGCGGGTCGGGTTCGAGGTGTCGACCGCCTGGGCCACGGCGGGCACGGGTGCCGCGTCGGCCGGGGGCGCGCTGTCGCGTACGCCCGGACTGCCGGCCGCCCTGGTCGGGTCGGCAGCGGCGGCGGGGGTGCTGAGCGCGGCCTGGCCGGACGGGCTCGTCTCGGCACTCTGGTGCTGTCCGGGCGGTACCTCGGAGGTCGGCTCGGCAGGGTCGCCGCCGGACGCCGGCTGTTGGACGCTTCGCGGGTCGACGCGGGGTACGGACGGGCCGCCGCAGCCGGTCAGACCGACGGCGACACCGAGCGCGACCACGGGAACAAGGGATCTGAGACGCACCAGGTGATGCTAGAGCCTGTGCCGAGGTCCGCGACCGGTCGCGGACCCCGGGGTGACTTTCAGGCGGCCGGTACGTGGTGCAGGTGCCGGCGGCGGCGCAGTCGGACACTGAACACGCCCGCCACGGTCACGGTCAGCAACAGGGTGACCGCCAGCCCGTGCAGGACGCCCCGGGCCAGGTAGCCGTCGTCGACGTGGTCCACCGCCCAGGTGGCGATCTCCCGGCTGGACCAGAACGGGGTGAGTTTCGCGCCCTGACTGGCCGGGTCGAGCAGCATCTGCATCGCCACCACGGTGAGCAGCAGCAGGGTGCCCTCCAACTCGCGGGGGAGCAGGGCGCCGATCAGCATGCCGAACGGCGCGGCCACCGCCACGCAGCAGAGCATCGCCACGGCGATCCCGGCGTACCGCACGTTGGTCGTGTCGAAGACGGTGAGCAGGAAGAACGGCACGGCGATGGTCAGTCCGAGCGCCCACAGGCCGAGCATCCGGCCGAGGTACAGGTGGTGCGGCCGGTAGCCGGCGAGCCGGAGCCGGGGTTCCAGCTCGCGGGCGGCGCTGGTGGCGAAGAGCGCGGCGGTGCTGACCGCCCAACTGATGCCGAGGAACAGCGCCCGGATCGACTGCCCGACGTGCGAGTCCCGCCGGATCATCCAGAAGACCAACGGCATCAACAACAGGAGCAGGAGTACGCCCCGACGACGCGCCAGTTCCCGCAACGTCATCTCGGCGACGGTGGCCAGCCGCTTCACGCCCGACCTCCCTGTTCGGCGGAGGTCAGGTCGAGCACGACGTCGACCCGGTCGAGTTGGTTGAGCAGGTGCGTCACCACCACGATGGCCTTCCCCTCGTCGCGCAGCCGGGTCAACTGGTCCCAGAGGTTGACGTAACTGCCCTGGTCGAAGCCCTGGTACGGCTCGTCGAGCAGCAGCACGTCCGGTTGGGCGAGGGTGGACATGGTCAGGTTCAGCTTCTGGCGCGTACCGCCGGACAGGTGGCGGGCGAGCACGGCGCCCTCGGCGTCCCAGCCGAGGTTCCGGGCCGCCGCCCGACCGGCCCGCCGGGCGGGACCACGAGCCACGCCCTGACCGGCGCCGACCAGCACGAAGTGCTCGTCGGGGAGCAGGAAGTCGGCGGTGCCGCCCTGCTGGGGGCAGTAGCCGAGCCGGCCGGAGACGGTCACGTCACCGCTGTCCGGCGAGATCAACCCGGCGCAGATCCGCAGGAAGGTGCTCTTGCCGCAGCCGTTCGCACCGACCACGGCGGCGATCTGTCCGGCCCGTACGGTCAGCGAGGCGTCCCGCAGCACCGGACGCCGCCCGTACCGCTTGGTGATGCCCTTGGCGGCCAGCCGCACCGGCCCGGGACGCGGGCCGGGAGCGGTGCCGATGCTCTCCACGATCGCGGCGGCGTACGCCTGTGGCGGCCCGAAGATCTGCCACGGGTCGCCGCCACCCTCGCGCAGGTGTGTGGCGGCCTCGGCGACCACGTGCCGGGCGGCGTCGGTCGCCACCCGGCGCTGGTACAACTCGGCCGCGAACGCCCGCAGCCAGTCGTCGGAGTTCACCTCTCGACCCCCTTCGAGACGATGCCGGTCACCGGCGCCACGAACGTCAGCCAGGCGTTACCGCCATTGTGTAGCGCCGCCCGCCCGTCGTCGGTGAGCTGGTAGTACTTGCGGGCCGGTCCCGACCCGCCCTCCCGCCACTGCGCGGTGACCAGGCCGGTGCGCTGCAACCGCAGCAGCACCGGATAGAGCGTGCCGCCCTGGATCGGCCCGACGCCCGCGGCGTCGAGCGACTGGGCGAGCTGGTAGCCGTAGGACTCGCCCTCGCGCAGCAGGGCCAGCACGCAGAGGTCGAGCACACCTCGCAGCCACTGCCCACGACGATCGGGATCCACCCGCCGAACCCTAGTGGCGCTACCTAGATGGCACAACTACCTAGTTGGGCACGGAGGTGCCCCGGGACCGTTGCGGTCCCGAGGCGGCGGCGGCTCAGCCCGGCACGACGTCGGAGATCACCACGGTGACGTTGTCCGGCGCGCCGGCCTGGTGGGCCAGCTTCACCAACTGCTCACCGCACTGGTGGCGGTCGGTGTGCAGGCTCAGCGCGGCGGAGATCGCATCGTCGGTCACGTAGTCGGAAAGCCCGTCACTGCACAGCAGCAGCCGGTCACCGGCCACCACGGTCACCGAACCCATCGTCGGCGGCGCGTCCGCCCCCTGCACCGCACGCGTCACCAACGACCGCTGCGGATGGTGCCGGGCCTGCTCCGGGGTCAGCGTCCCCTGGTCGACGAGCGCCTGCACGAACGTGTCGTCCCGGGTCAACTGCCGCAGCTTGCCCTCCCGCAGCAGGTAGCAGCGCGAGTCACCGACCTGCGCCAGCACCAGCGTGTCGCCCGCGAGCAGGGCGGCCGTGAGCGTGGTGCCCATGCCGTCCCGGGCGGGCTCGGCGGCGATCGCCGCGTGGATGCGTTGGTTGGCGGTGCTCACCACGGCCCGCAGCGCGTCGGTGGCGGCGTCCGGGACGGTGGGCGGGATCAGCTCGTCCAGGATCCGGATGACGATCTCGCTGGCGACCTCACCGGCGGGCAGCCCACCCATGCCGTCGGCCACCGCGACGAGGCGCTCACCAGCGAGCGCGGAGTCCTCGTTGTTGGTGCGGACCAGGCCGATGTCGTTGAGGATGGCCGAGCGGAGGATCAGCGTCATGGGTCAAGCTTGCCAAGAACACCCTTCCCGCGTCTCTACGCACTACTGCGTAGGGTTGAGGAATGTTGCCGATGTCCATGGTCGGGCGCGCCGACGAGCTGGCTGAGCTGGGCCGGACGTGGTCCACCGTGGCTGGTCGGAGGCGTCGAACACCGGCCGTCGTGGTGGTCACCGGGGGTGCGGGCGTCGGCAAGAGCCTGTTGGTCGCCGCCGCACTGGACGAACTCACTCCGCGACCGGCGGTGGTGCTCAGCGGCGCCGCCCGGGTGCACAGTCCGGCACCGTACGACTGGCTGGCCGCCGTGCTCAGCGGACGCGACCCGGACCGGCTCGACCTGCCGGCCGACACCGTGCCGCCCGACGCGCTGGCCTGGCTCGCCCAACAACCCACCGCACCCCGTGAGCGCTACGCCCCCGACACGCTGCTGCGTCTCGCCGTACGGGCCGTCCGGGTGCTGGTCGGCACCGGCCCGGCCGTCCTCGTGGTCGAGGATCTGCACGCGCTCGACCCGGCCAGCCTCAACCTGATCGGCGAACTGGCCACCGCCACCAGCCTTCCTGCCCTGCTGGTGGTGGCCACCCGACCCGCCGCGCACGCGGTCACCCCGGAACTCGCCGGCCGCACCCTGGCGCGCCTCTGCGGCGTACCCGGGGCGGTACGCCAGCACCTCGGGCCGCTGCGCCCGGTCGAGGTGGCCGAGGTGCTGACCCAGGTGTACCCCGGCCACCCGCTGCCCGGCCGACTGGTACGCGGTGTCTGGCGGAGCACCGGCGGCAACCCGTACGCGCTCACCGAGCTGCTCGCCGCGTACTCGGGACAGCCGCCCGAGGCGCTGCTCTCCCCGGCCGACGTCCCGCCCGCGTTCGACGTACGGCCCCGGTCTCGCGGTCGAGGTGTCCCGCCGGCCGAGCGTGGGTCCGGCGCGTCGACGGCCGCGCCGGTGTCCGAGGCGTCGACGGCCGGCGGTGGTCCGGCGGCGGGGGTGTCGGGCGGGTCGGGCTTGTCGGTCGAGTTGACCGGGCGGGAGGTGGAGGTGCTCGACTGCCTGGTCGCCGGGATGTCCAACAAGCAGGTGGCCCGCACACTGGGCATCTCGGTGCGGACGGTCACCGTGCACGTGTCCAACCTGCTGCGCAAGACCGGCTCGGCCTCGCGTACCGAGGTGGCGCTCTGGGCGGTACGCCAACGGCTCGCCGAACCCACCCCCGCCGAGATGTAAGGAGGGGACCCTTCCTATACACGAGGCGTTAGTAGGGGTCCCCTCCTTACACCCGGGGGTAGCGCAGGAGCAGGCTGGCGGCTACCTCCTCGTCGCCTACGGCGGCGTACAGGTGCGGTACGTCGGACGTCCAGCGCAGGTGACCACCGGCGGCGGCGGTCAGCGGCGCGTCGACCGGGCCGGCGCGTAGCACCCCGGCGAAGACGGTGATGTGCTCGGTCACCCCGGGTTGGTGCGCGGGGGAGAGCTGGCCGGGGCCGGGCGCCACCCGCAGCCGGTACAGCTCGTACGTGGCGTCCGAGTCGTCGAAGACCTCCAGCAACGTCGCGCTGACCGCCGCGCCGCGTACGGTCGGCCCGGCCGACGGCCCGGAGAGCACTGCGGTCAGCGGTACGCCGAGCTGCGCGGTGATCGCGTACAGCGTCTCCAGGGTGGGGTTGCGGACGCCGTTCTCCAGTCCGGAGAGCGTCGCCTTGCCCACCCCGGCCAGCCGGGACAGCGCGGAGAGCGAGATCCCGCGTGCCTCGCGGAGGGCGCGGACCCGGTGACCGATCGCGACGGTGTCCGAATCTGGTGGTGGCTGCGACACCCCGCTATGGTGCTACACGCCGCTGTTCCGTAAACGGAACGGTTGGGAAGGGGTGGGTCATGGCGGGACGGACACAGCCGATCCTCGCGGGAGTGGTGACCGCACTGGTCGGGTTCGCCAGCTCGTTCACGGTGGTGCTGGCCGGGTTGCGGGCGGCCGGCGCGAGCGAGGCGCAGGCCGCCTCCGGGCTGCTCGTCCTCTGCGTCGCGTCCGGGCTCTGCGCCGCCTGGCTCGGCCTGCGACACCGGATGCCGCTGAGCATCGCCTGGTCCACACCCGGTGCGGCGCTGCTCATCGCGACCGGCCCGATCCCCGGTGGTTGGCCGGTCGCCGTCGGCGCGTTCCTCGTCTCGGGCCTGCTCATCGTCGCCGCCGGCCTGTTCCCGGTGCTCGGCCGCGCCGTCGCCGCGATCCCCAAACCCATCGCCGGGGCCATGCTCGCCGGGGTGTTGCTGCCGCTCTGCACCGCACCGGTACGCGCCCTCGTCGACGTGCCGCACCTCGCCGCTCCGGTGCTGATCTCCTGGTTGGTGCTGCACCGCTTCGCCCGGCGCTGGGCGGTCCCCGGGGCGCTGGTGGTCGCGGCCGGCGCGATCGCGCTGACCACCTCCGGCGGCGGCACCGGCGGACTGCGCCCGGTGTTCGAGCTGACCGCACCGGCGTGGAGCCTGTCGGCGCTGATCGGTGTGGCGCTCCCGCTGTTCCTGGTGACCATGGCCGCGCAGAACGTGCCCGGCACCGCCGTCCTGGTCGGCTACGGCTACCGGCCCCCGCTCGGCTCGGCGCTTCGGACCACGGGACTGGCCAGCATCGCCATCGCGCCCGCCGGTGGCCACGCGGTCAACCTGGCGGCGATCACCGCCGCACTGGCCGCCGGACCGGACGCACACCCCGACCCGGACCGCCGCTGGATCGCCTCGGTGACCGCCGGCATCGGGCTGGCGCTGCTCGGCCTGGGTGCCGGGGCGGTCACCACGCTCGTCGGCTGGGCGCCCCCCGTACTGATCGAGGCGGTCGCCGGACTGGCCCTGCTCGGCGCGCTGGCGACCGCCCTGACCGCCGCGCTGGCCGACCCCACGGTCAGGGAGGCCGCCGTGGTGACCCTGGTGGTCACCGCCTCCGGGGTGTCGCTGATCGGCATCGGCGGCGCGTTCTGGGGCCTGGTGGCCGGCTGCCTGATGCTGCTCCTCTTCCGCTCCCGCCGCCCCACGCCGACGCCGTCGACCCCGGCCGCCGAGCCCGTCGCATTCGCTTCCGCCAGGGAGCCCGCCGCGTCTGCCTCGACCGTGCCGCCCGGGTCCGCTCCGGCCGGGGAGTCCGTGCCCGGGTCGGTTCCGGCCGGGGAGTTCGCGCCGGGGTCCGTTCCGGCCGGGGAGTTCGCGCCGGGGTCTGCTCCGACCGAGGAGTTCGCGCCCGGGTCCGTTCCGGCCGGGGGGTTCGCGCCGGCAGCAGAGTCCGGCCCGGCTGCGGAATCCGCGCCGGCCGCTGTTCCTGGGCAGACTCGGAAGTCGTGAGCGGCGCCGGGGCGTAGGCGGGGGTCAGTCCTCCGCGGGGAGGTCGGCGGCGAGGACGTCGAGCCGGACCTCTCCGTCGACGACGGTGTTGATCTGGTCGGCCAGCACGTAGACGGCGCCGGTGGGGACCAGTTCGGTGGAGACCTTCAGATAGCCGGTACGCAGCAGGCGGGCGGCCAGGTCCGCAGGTACGTCGGGTTCCTCGGTGGCAGCGGACTCGATCAGCTCGTCCAGGCTGCTGCCGGGATCGGCGGTCGGCGCCTGCACGGTCACGGCGTTCGGGTCACCGCGCTGGACGAGGTCCACCGTGCCGACGTCGAGGCCGGCGGCGTCCACCACCCGCATGCCGGTGGTGACCCGCGAGACGGTGGCCTGTTGATCGATGCCCTGCTGCTCCATACCCCGCGCGGTTCCCGCCCCCCACTCCCCCTAAACCACCCACCCCCCACCCCACCCACCCCACTCCACCCACTCCTCTGCTCCGCCTCTGCTCCGTCTCTGCTCCGTTGATCAAGAAGTTCGGGTCGCGTTCGCGGCGGTGGCAGCGCGAAAACTTCTTGATCAACGCGGGCTGAAGGCAGCAACGCGGGCCGGGGGCGGCAACGCGGGCCGGGGGCGGCAACGCGGGCCGGGGGACAGCGGGGCGGGCCGGGGGGCAGCGGGGGCGGCGGGTTAGCGGGGTGGGGAGTGGTGGTCGGTGGGGGTGGTCCAGGGGGATGGGGGGCGGGGGGAGAGTTCGCGCCAGGTGTCGGGGCCCTGGAGCAGCGCGCGTACCGTTTCCTCGGCGTCGTCGACGGTGTCGTACTCGTAGAACCGGGATGCGCCCTCGGCTCCGCCGGCACGCTGTTCCACGTACCAGCGGTCGGCGTCCACTCGGAGGAAGACGTCCCGCCGGGCCAGCCGCCCCCATTTCCCGTTCCACCAGTGCTTTCGCTGCTCCATGGCGGGACTCTATCGAACATGTGTTCGACATGGAGCGGCCCCTGCGGGATTCCCACAGGGGCCGATGTGCGGGTGCCGGGTTCAGCGCCCGGTGGGCGGTTCCTCCCGGCGGCCGAGCACGTCGTCCAGGGCGCCGCGCTGCTGAGCCGGGGTGGTCCGGCCGGAGGCGACCAGGGCGTCCCGGATCTCGGTGAGCAGCTTGACCTCCTCGCTCGGCGCCGAGGGCGGCGGCTCCTCGCCCCGCTTGCGGCGCTCGGCCAACTTGTTCATCGGGAAGACGACCAGGAAGTACAGCGCCGCTGCGGTGAGCAGGAACGTGATCAGCGCGTTGACGAAGGCGACCCAGTCGAACGGGATGCCCCGAAAAGTTGGCGCCGAGCCCTCGATGCCCTTGTTGCTTCCCGTGATCAGCACCACGAAGACGCGGATCAGCGGTTCCAGGAACGACTTGGTGAGCTGCGTGACCACGCCGGTGAACGCGGCTCCGATGACGACGCCGACCGCGAGGTCGACGACGTTGCCGCGCATGATGAAGTCTTTGAAGCCCTTGAGCATCCGTACTCCTGAGGTGTCCGGTATTTCGTCGAGGACAACCTATGCCTTGGGTGCGGACTCCAGGAAAGTGCCGGCCTCCCGGGCCGCAAGCTCCGGGTCACCGGCCCGGATGGCGGCCACCAGGCGGCCGTGGTCGACGTGCCGGTCCGGTGTCAGGGCGTCGCCCATGGCCTGCGTGACGGTGCTGCGCAGGGCGGTGGCGACCGAGGCGTACAGCTCGGCGAGCATGCCGTTGTGCGCCGCCGCGACGACGGCGGTGTGCAGCGCGACGTCGGCCTCGACGAACTCGGCGACCTCGCCGCCGCGCCAGGCCGCCTCGCGGGCCGCCAGCGCGGCGTCGAGGGCGGCCAGGTCCTCGGCGGTACGTCGGCGCGCGGCGAGCCGGGCGGCCTCCACCTCGAAGGCACGGCGTACCTCGATCACCTCGGTCATCCGGTCGTCGGTGAGGCGGCGGGCCACCACGGGTGCCAGTTCGTCGGTGGAGAGCACGTAGGTCCCGGAGCCCTGCCGGCACTCCAGCACCCCGGCGTGGGCCAGGGCCCGAACCGCCTCGCGGACCGTGTTGCGCCCCACGCCGAGATCCTCGACGAGTTGCGGCTCGGTCGGGATGCGGCTGCCCACCGGCCATTCGCCGGCCATGATCCGTCGCCGCAGTCGGGTGATGGTCTCGTTCGTCCGTCGGCCCCGGGGCGGGATGGCGGAATCAATCGCTGGTGGCACTGGTTACAGCCACTCGCAGGAATTCATCCCATGATTGTAGGTTCGAGGTCATGACTCCGCCAACCGCCGGCACCCCCGCCCCCACTGCCCCGACCGCCGGCGCCGCACCCGCCGCGAGCGGGGACGGTCCGACCGGGGACGGGCCGGTGGGTGGGTCGGAGCGGGCGCGTACCGGATGGCTGCTGCTGGTCGGGATGTTGCTGGTGGCGCTGAACCTGCGGGCCGCGATGACCAGCCTCGGCGCACTGCTCGACGAGGTACGCGTCGGATTGGCGCTCTCCGGCACGATGGCGGGCGTCGTCACCACCCTGCCGGCGGTGGCGTTCGCGGGGCTGGGCGCGACCACGCCGTGGCTGGTCCGGCGACTCTCCGCGCCGCGACTGCTGGTGCTGGCGATGATCGCGCTCACCGTCGGGCAGGCGCTGCGGGTGCTCACCGACTCCGCCGTGGTGTTCCTGGTTACCAGCGCGCTCGCGCTGGCCGGGATCGCGGTGGCGAACATCCTGCTGCCGATGCTGGTCAAGCAGTACTTCCCGCACCGGACCGGCCTGATCACCGGGGTGTACATGATGACGTTGACCGCGGGGGCGACGGCGGCGGCCGCGGCTGCGGTGCCGGTGGCGCACGCCTTCGGCTCGTGGCGCGCCGGACTCGGTGTCTGGGCGGCGCTCGCGGCGGTGGCCGTACTCCCGTGGTTGCCGGCGGCGCTGCGGACCGGTGGGGCCGCGCGGCGGGTGGGTCGGCACGGCGGCCGGGCCCGCGTCCGGATCAGCCCCGGGCGGACCCGGCTCGGCTGGGCGATGGCGCTGTACTTCGGTGCGCAGTCGCTGAGCGCGTACGCGATCATGGGCTGGCTGGCCGTGCTGTTCCGGGACGCCGGTTTCCGGCCGCAGGACGCCGGCCTGCTGCTGGCCGGGGTGACCGCGCTCGGGGTGCCGATCGCGTTGCTGATGCCGACGCTGGCCGGCCGCCTGGGCGACCTGCGGCTGCTGGTGCTGGCGTTGACCGCCGCCTCCAGCGTGGCCTATCTGGGGCTGGCGTTCGCGCCGCATGGCGGGGCGTTGCTCTGGGTGGTGCTGCTGGCGCTGGGGCAGGGCGCGTTCCCGCTCATCCTGGCCACCATCGGGCTGCGTGCCCGGACGGCCGACGGCACGGTCGCGTTGTCGGCCTTCACGCAGAGCGTCGGATACCTCATCGCGGCGCTCGGGCCGCTGCTGGTCGGGATCCTGCACGAGTCCACCGGCGGCTGGACCGCGCCTCTCGGTTTCCTACTGGTCGCACTCGCGGTGCAGACCGGGGCGGGAATCGTCATCGCTCGCCCTCGATACATCGAGGACGAGCGAGGCCCGGCCGTGGCCGGTGGGTAACGCGGTGGGGTCAGGAGGAGGTGGGGGTGGGTTCCCCCGCGACCGCCTGGTCGACCGTCGGATAGGTGTGCAGGACCTCCACGAGGCCACTCACCTCGAGGATGCGCAGCACGCCTCGTTGCGGCGCGGCCAGCCGGACCACTCCGCCGGCCTCGTCGGAGCTGTTCTTCGCGCGGACGAACACCGACAGACCGGTGGAATCGCAGAACGAGACCTCCGACAGGTCGAACACGAGGCGGCTGCGCCCCTTGTCGAGCAGGTCGGTGATCTGGTCCTGCAGTTGCGGTGCGGTGGCCATGTCCAGTTCGCCTGCGACCGCCACCACGACCACGTCACCGCGTTGCTCCGTGTGCACCGTCAGGGACATATGCCAGACCTCCTGTTTATCGGAGGAACGGTATCCCACACGGGGGCCGGTACGCAGAACGGGAGCACGATGAGGTGTCCACCGTCATTCCCTTGCTTCGCGACAAGTAGTTTGAGGGCCTGCGGTGATAGAGTCCGGCCGGTCCAGGTCTAGGGGGGGTAGTGCGATGGCGTTGAGCGCTGACGAGAGTGGTCGCTTGGCCGACCTGCTCACCAGTCAGGCCGGACAGATCGTCCAGCGGTGGACCGAGGTCCTCGCCGCACAGTTGCGGGGCCGGCTCAGCCAGGCCGAACTGGTCCGGCAGGTGCAGGAACTGCACCGGGCACTGGTGGACGCGCTCGGCAAGGGCGTGGGCGACCTCGCCGCCGAGGAGGCCACCGAGCTGCGGGCCATTCTCGCCGAGGTCTCCCGTGGGCAGGCCCGGCAGGGCTTCACCGCCACCGAGACCGCCAGCGGCGTGTTCGCCCTCAAGGAGGCCCTGCTCGCGGTCATGGAGACCGAACAGGGCGCCGGCACCCTGCGGGACTACGTCGCCTTCTCGGCGCTGGTCGACCAGATGGGCCTGTTCACCTTCGAGACCTTCGTCCGCACCCGCGAGAGCCTGATCGCCGACCAGGCGGAGCAGCTTCTGGAGCTGTCCACCCCGGTGGTCAAGCTCTGGGAGGGCGTGGTGGCGGTGCCGCTGGTCGGCACGCTCGACTCGGCCCGCGCCCAGGTGGTGATGGAACGGCTGCTGCAGACCCTGGTCGACACCGGCTCGCCGTACGCGATCATCGACATCACCGGCGTACCGGCGGTGGACACCCAGGTCGCCCAGCACATCCTGAAGACCGTGGTGGCGGCCCGCCTGATGGGTGCCGACTGCATCATCTCCGGCATCCGGCCGCAGATCGCCCAGACCATCGTCGCGCTCGGCATCGAGTTCGGCGACATCGCCACCAAGGCGAGCCTCGCCGACGCGCTGCGGCACGTGCTGCGGCTCACCGGCGTCGAGGCGAACCGACGCCAGCCCCGCCGGGAGGCCTGATGGAGCGGGTGCCGATTCTCAAGATCGGCGACATCCTGCTGGTCTCCATCCAGCTCGACATGTCCGATCAGACGGCCGTGGCCCTCCAGGAGGACCTGGCCGAGCGGATCGTCGCCACCGGCTGCCACGGCGTGATCATCGACATCACCGCGCTGGACATCGTCGACTCCTTCGTCGGCCGGATGCTCTCCACCATCGCCTCCATCTCTCGGGTGCTGGACGCCGAGACGGTGGTGGTCGGGATGCGTCCGGCGGTCGCCATCACCCTGGTCGAACTGGGTCTGTCGCTCAACGGCATCCGGACCGCCCTGAACGTCGAGCGCGGGATGGAACTCATCGCGGCCGACCGGGCCTACGACGACTACGACGACGACTTGCACGACGGGCCGGATCCCGAGCCGACGGCGTCGCCATGACCAGCGGCGTCGACCTGGGGCGTCCCCAGGCGCAGACGGTCGGCAGCGACGAGGACGTGGTACGCGTCCGGCAACTGGTGCGTACCGTGGCGGTGGCGGTCAAGCTGTCGCTGGTCGACCAGACCAAGGTGGTCACCGCCGCCAGCGAGCTGGCCCGGAACACACTGGTGTACGGCGGTGGCGGCACGGTCGAGGTCTCCGCCGTCGACAACGGCCGCCGGTCCGGCATCACGATCGTCTTCGCGGACGACGGCCCGGGCATCGTCGACCTGGATCTCGCACTGACCGACGGCTACACCACCGGTGGCGGCCTCGGTCTCGGCCTCAGCGGCGCCCGGCGGCTGGTGGACGAGTTCGACATCCAGACCGCGCCGGGGCAGGGCACTCGGATCACGATCACCAAGTGGTCCCGGTGACCGCCGCGCCGGTCTCCGACCGGGGCACCTGGTACCGCGTGGAGAACGGCAGCGCTGGCAGCGCCGTGCGGCGGGCGGCCGAGCGCCTGGGGGAGCAACTGGCGCTGCCCGAGGGCCGGATCGCCGACCTGGCCATCGTCGCCGCCGAGCTGACCAGCAATCTGATCAAGCACGCCGACGACGGCGTACTGCTGCTCCGGCCGGTACGCCGCGAGTTGGACGCCGGTGTCGAGATGATCGCCCTGGACTCCGGGCCCGGCATGGCCGACCTGGCGCACTCCGCGCGGGACGGACACTCCACGACCGGCACCCTCGGCATCGGCCTGGGCGCCATCGTGCGACAGGCGAGCTGGTTCGATGCGTACTCCTGGCCGGGGCGGGGCACCGTCATCGCGGTACGCGTGTTCGACGGCGCGGACACCGCCCCCTCCTGGGTCGGCGGGCTGACCCGGCCGCTGACCGGCGAGACGGTCAGCGGGGACGGCTACGCCTGGCGGATCGTCGGCGATCGCCGGCAGGTGTTGGTCAGCGACGGTCTCGGGCACGGCCCGCTGGCGGCTGCGGCCACCGACGCCGCGCTCGCCGCGTTCCGCAGCGCCCCGGCCGCCGCCCCGGCCGAGGTGGTCGGGCACCTGCACCGAACGCTGTCGCACACCCGTGGCGTCGCGCTCGCGGTGGCCGAGCCGGACCCGGCGGGCGCGGTGCTGCGGTACGCCGGGCTGGGCAACATCTCCGGCGTGCTCATCGACGCGGACGGCCGGCGGCGCGGCCTGGTCTCGCTGCCCGGCATCGCCGGGCACCAGCGACCCACGATCCGGCAGTACGACTACCCGTTCGGCCCGGACAGCCTGCTGGTGATGCACTCCGACGGAGTGGTGGACCGCTGGCGGATCGAGGACTACCCCGGTCTCGTCGGGCGGTCGCCGCTGGTGACGGCCGCCACCCTGCTGCGTGACGCCGGCACCCGGCGCGACGACGCCGGGGTGCTGGTGGCGAGGTCCTGGTCATGAGCGTCGCCTCGCTGATGCAGATGGCGCTCCGGGTCGAACAGGACATCTTCGTGGCCCGGCAACGGGGCCGTGAGGTGGCCGGCGCAATCGGCCTGGAGCACCAGGACCAGGTCCGGATCGCCACCGCGATCAGCGAGGTGGCCCGGGACCTGCTGCGGGCCGTCGGTGGAGCGGACGTGTTCTTCGCCGTCGCCGACACCGTGGACGGCCGCCACCACCTGCGTATCGACCTCGTCCCGGTGGCGCCGCTGCCGGACGGGCGTTACCAGCCCGAGTCCGGTGCGGTGGCGCGTCTGGTGGACACACTCAGCGTGGTTGCCGAGAAGCAAGTTACGGTCGTGAGGATGTCGCGACGAATCCCGGCCACCGCGCAGGCGCTCACCTCCGAGCGTCTCGCCCAGTTGCGCGCCCAACTCGCTCAGAGCGCGCCGGGCACTGCGGAGGAGGAACTCGCCACCCAGAACACGCAGCTCATCGCCGCTCTCGACGAGGTACGCACCCAGCGCGACGAACTGGCCCGGCTCAACGAGGAACTGGAACAGACCAACCGTGGCGTGATGGCGCTGTACCACCAGCTCACCGACGAGTTGGAGGCGACCAACCGGGGCGTGGTGGCGCTCTATGCGGAGTTGGACGAGAAGTCGGCGCAGTTGCGTGCCGCGAGCGAGTCCAAGACGCGGTTCCTGGCGAACGTCAGCCACGAGCTGCGGGCCCCGGTCACCGCGATCATCGGGCTGGGCCGGTTGCTGGACGATTCCGCCTCCGACCCGCTCACCAGTGAGCAGGAGCGCCAGGTCGGCCTGATCCGTGACTCCGCCTCGGATCTGCTGTCCCTGGTCAACGAACTGCTCGACCTGGCCAAGGCGGAGTCCGGCCGGATCGAGCCGGCCATCGCGGACGTGGACCTCAAGGCCCTCTTCGGGCAGTTGCGGGGCACCCTACGGGCGCTTCCCACCGCCGGTGACGTGGCGCTGGTGGTGGAGGAACCGCCGACACCGGCCACCGTGCGGACCGACGAGGTGCTGCTCGCTCAGGTGCTGCGCAACCTGCTGCACAACGGGTTGAAGTTCACCGCCGAAGGCGAGGTGCGGATGCGCGCCGAGCGGCACGACGGTGGCTGGCGACTCTCCGTATCGGACACCGGACCGGGGATCCCCGCAGAGCTGCACGAGCGGGTGTTCGAGGAGTTCTATCAGGCACCCGGCCCGACCCGGTTGGGCGGCACCGGCCTCGGCCTGCCGTACGCCCGGCGGCTGGTGGCCCTGCTGGGCGGCACCCTCGACCTGGCCAGCGAGCCCGGCCGGGGCAGCACCTTCACGGTCTCGCTGCCGGCAGACGGAGCCTGACGTGGACGGCGCCGCGACAGTGCTGGTGGTCGACGACAGTCGGACCAAGCGCTACCTGTTGGTGAGCTGGCTGACCCGGGCCGGTTTCACCGTGCTGGAGGCCGAGACGGGCGGCGAGGCGTTGCGCCGCGTCGGGGTGGAGCCGGTCGACCTGGTGGTGCTCGACGTCCGGCTACCGGACATGAGCGGCTTCGAGGTCTGCGAGCAGCTCAAGTCGGCGCACCCGGCGCTACCGGTGATCCACGTGTCCGCGCACGCGATCGACACCGCCGACCGCACCCAGGGGCTGACCCGGGGCGCGGACGCCTACCTGGCGGAGCCGATCGAGCCGGAGGAACTGGTCGCCACCGCCCACGCCGTACTGCGCTACTACCAGGCGCGACAACGGGCCGAACTACTCGCCGAACGTCTCACCGGGTTGGCCGACACCACCCTGGCGGTGCACTCCGCGCCGAACTTCGCCCGGCTGCTGGAGTCGGCGGCGACGGGTGCCGCCGAGATCTTCAAGAGCCCGGCCGCGGTCATCGCCGAGACCTTCGACGGTGACTGCCTGGCCGGGGTCTCCACCGGTCCCGGTGCCGAGGGCCTCATCGTGCCCTGGGTGGTCGACGACACCGGCGTACCGACCGGCACCGTCGTCACCGTGCAGGATCCCGCCGGCTGGGCGCTCGCCGACTGGCCGACCGACGACACGGTCACGGTGGCCGCCGCCCGGCTGCGCGAGGACCGCGCGCCGATCTACGTCGTGGTCCCCACCGGCACCCAGACCGCCCGTACGCCGGTGCTGGTCCAACTCGCGCAGGCGGTGGCGTCGGCGGCGGAGGCGCAGCGCTCCTTCGACGAGGAGCACCGCATCGCGGTGACCCTGCAACGCAGCCTCCTGCCACGGCGCATCCCCGAGATCGCCGGGCTCGACCTGGCCGTCCGATACGAGCCGGCCAGCGCCCGGACCGAGGTGGGCGGCGACTTCTACGAGCTGGTGATGCTCGACGGCCACCTGCTGCTGGCCATCGGCGACGTGGCGGGCCACTCGCTGCACGCGGCGACGGTGATGGCCGAGCTGCGGCACGCGGTGCGGGCGTACGCGGTGGAGGGCCACCAGCCGGGCGAGATCCTGCACCGGGTCAACGAGTTGATGCGGACGCTGCTGCCCAACGAACTGGCGACTATCTGCGTGCTGCTGCTGGACCCGTCCACCGGACACGTCCGGCTGGCCAGTGCCGGGCACCTGCCGCCGCTGATCAATCAGGACGGCAAGGTCGAGTACGTGCAGCACTCCGCGCCACTGCTCGGCGTACGCGCGCCCCGCCCGGCGGACCTGGAGTTCGTCCTGCCGGCCGGTGCGACGATCGTCTTCTACACCGACGGGTTGATCGAGCGGCGGGACGCCACCATCGACGACGGGTTGGCCGCACTGTCGGCCAGTGCGTCCCGCGTCGACGACGACCTGGACCGCTTCTGCGAGCGCCTGCTCGTCGAACTCGCTCCGCACGAGATCCAGGACGACGTCGCCGTCGTCGTCCTTCGTCGTCGCTGAGACGTTCCTGAGGGGCGATCTACCCCTGCTCGTCGTCGTCCGTCTGACGTGGCTGCCGGTACTGGCGGATGTACTCCTCGACGTCCGCGCGTAGCCAGATCTTGCCGACCGACAACACCTGGTAGGGCTGCGGGAAGTTCGGATGCGCGGCGATCTGGCGGAAGCGGGATCGCCCCACGCCGAGCATCGCCAGGATCTCGCCAGCGGCCACCAGAGGCCCAGGCCCACGGTCCTTGCCCATGCCAAGGAAGGTAGGCGCACGATTGCCTGCCAATGTAAGCGCGCATGAGTAGGTACGCCTTTAGAGGCGCGCCAACATTGACAGGGGGGCGGGTGTCGGGTTGGAATCGGGGTAGGCCCCTCGGCTGCTGGAGGCCGAGCCCGGTGGCCGAGGGTTTGCCGCCCGCCTCGCCCCGGGAGGAGCCCCGAATGACGCAACGGCACGCCCCCGTCAAACCCCTCTGGTTCTGTGCCGCCTGCGCGCACGGCTGGCCGTGTGCGCAGGCCCGAGTCGAGTTGGCGGCCGACTACGGCCCCGGTCGACTGCTCGCGCTGGACATGGCCGATCTGCTCCGGGAGGCGACCGCCGACCTGACCCGGCTCGGAGCACCACCCGAGCCGATGTACTTCCACGTCCGCTTCCTCGGCTGGATCCGCAAGCCGACCCGATGAGCGCTCCGCTCGGCTCGCGGGGTCGCTTGACGGGTGCTATTCGCTGAGTGAATAGTGGACTCGTGTCCACGCCACACGTCCTGCTCGGGCTGCTCGCCACCGGCACCATGCACGGGTACGAGCTGAAGCGCGCGTACGACGAGCGGTTGCCGCAGGCCCGCCCGTTGGCGTTCGGTCAGGTCTACGCGACGTTGAACCGGCTACTCCGGGACGGCCTGGTGGTCCCGGCGGGACAGGAACGTCTCGCCGGGCCGGACCGCACCGCCTACGCGCTGACTGACGAGGGGCGGGCGGCACTGGACCAGTGGTTGGGCACCGTCGAGCCACCCATGCCGCACGTCAACAGCGCGCTGTTCGCGAAGGTGGTGGTGGCGCTGCTGGACGCCGACGCGGACCGGGCCCGGACGTACCTCGTCGCGCAGCGGCGGGCCCACACCGATCGGCTCCGCGAGCTGACCGCGCTCAAGACGGCACCGGAGGCCACCGTCGACGACGTCGTGGCAGCCGACTACGCCATCGCCCATCTCGACGCCGACCTGCGCTGGCTGCGCACCACCCTGGAGCGGGTCGCCGACTGGCACCGGGAGGTGCACTCGTGACGCAACTTCAGGCACGCGCGCTGGTCAGGTCGTACGGGCCGACACCCGCACTTCGCGGCCTCACCCTCGACGTCGCCGAGGGCGAGATCGTCGCGGTGACCGGGCCGAGCGGCTGCGGCAAGTCCACCCTGCTGCACTGCCTGGCGGGCATCCTGCGGCCCGACGCCGGTGAGGTGACCTGGCGCGATCACCGGATCGACACCTGGTCCGAGGCGGCCCGGTCGCGCCTGCGGCGTACCGAGTTCGGGGTGTTGTTCCAGTTCGGTCAGCTCGTTCCGGAGCTGACGGCGGCGGAGAACGTCGCGCTTCCGCTACTGCTCGCCGGCACGGGGCGGCGAGCAGCGCGGACGGCGGCGCTCACCTGGCTCGACCGGTTGGGCGTGGCGGACTGCGCCGACGTGCGGCCGGGCGAGATGTCCGGCGGGCAACAGCAGCGCTGCGCCACCGCCCGCGCCCTGGTCACCGAGCCACGGGTGCTCTTCGCCGACGAGCCGACCGGGGCGCTGGACTCGCTCACCGGCGAGCAGGTGCTCACCGCACTGGTCCGGCTCACCCGCGAGCAGGGCACGGCGGTGGTGCTGGTGACCCACGAGCCCCGGATCGCCGCGTACGCCGACCGCGAGATCGTGATGCGCGACGGCGTGATCGACCACACCGGCCTGGGGCTGGACGCACCGCTGACCGGCGGCGCGAGGTGAGACCGGGGACGCTGGCCCGGCTGGCTCTGGCCGGTAACCGTACCGACGCCGCCCGGGTGGTCCTAACCGCGCTGAGCGCGACGCTGGCCGCGCTCGCCGGGCTGGCGGCGATGACCGTGCTGGCCATCGAGAAGCCGCCGGGCCACGACTGGGAGCAGTCCGAGCAGTACGCGAACGCGCTGCTGCGCGAGCCGGGACTGCGCGGCGGCACCGCCTTCGCGTTGCTGCTGCTGGCCGTACCCGTGCTGGCCCTGGCCGGGCAGAGTGCCCGGCTCGGTGCCCCGGCGCGGGACCGCCGCCTGGCCGCCCTGCGTCTGGCCGGCGCGACCCCCGGCCAGGTCACCCGGGTCGCGATGCTGGAGACCGGCCTCGCCGCGCTGGTCGGGACGCTGGTCGGACTGGCGGCGTACCTCGGCGGGCGGGAGCTGCTCCACCGCCCGGACGCCCAGGGCCAGCTCGCCCTGCCCACCGACGTGCTGCCCTCGGTGCCGGCCATCGCGGCGGTGACGCTGGGGCTGCCGGTGCTCGCGGCGGCGGGCACCGCGCTGCTGCTGCGCCGGGTCACCACCACGCCGTTGGGCGTGTTCCGGCGGGCCGGTCGGACCCGGTCACCCCGACCGTGGCCGGCGCTGCTCATCGGGGTCGGGGTGCTGGCCGCCGCGCTGGTCGAGCCGCTGCGGCAGGCCCTCGAAGGCGTCGGTACGGACTGGATCGCGATCCTGTTCACCCTCGGCCTCTTCGCCGCCGTGATGGGGGTGGTGCTCGGGACCGGCTGGCTGTCGTACGCGGCCGGGCGGCTGCTGCACCGACTCGCCCGAGGACCGGCGACGCTGCTGGCCGCCCGGCGGTTGACCGACGACCCGTGGACCAGCAGCCGGACCTTCGCGGCGCTGCTGGCCAGCGTGCTCATCGGTGCCGGTGCGGCGGGGTTCCGCGCCTACTTCCAGCTTCGGCAGCGGATCGAACAGGAGGAGAGCCTGGCGGCCGGGTTGGGTGGCTCGGTCGACGGAGGTCGATCGTTCTATCTGAACACCATGGACCTGATCGACCTGGCCGTCCTCGTGGCGGTCGCCATCGCCACGGCGGGCCTGCTGGTCACGCTGGTGGAGGGCATCGTCTCCCGCCGTCGGGCGTACGCCGCGCTGGTGGCCACCGGGGTGCCCCGGGCCACCATCGGCACCTCGATCCTCATCCAGGTGCTGGCACCGGTGGTGCCCGCCGTGCTGCTCGCGGTCGGCGTCGGGTACTCGATCGGGCGGCTGTTCAGCGGTGACGTGGTCAGCGGCGGCTACACCCAGGAGGTGTGCCGGGCCGCTGTGGAGCTGTGCCAGGATCCGGCCACCCGCCCGTACCACGTCGAGTTCGTCGCACTCGAACGCGTGATCCGCACGCCGGACGTACCGCTCGACCAGCTCGCCCTGGTCGGTGGCGGCGCGCTGCTCGCGGTGCTGGTCACGGTCGGGCTGGGGATGCTGTTCCTAAGGGCCAACACGACGATGGAGGAACTGCGCGCCACCTGAGACGGCGTCCACCATGGCCCAGGGCAGGCGCGCCCTGGGCCATGAGCGTCCGGTGGCCGGATGACGGGCAGGTCAGGCGCGGCCGAGTCGGTCCAGGGTCCAGGCGTTGACGAACGCCTCCTCCCGCCAGGCGTCGTAGCGCCCGCTGGGCCCGCCGTGGCCCGCCTCCATCTCGGTCTTGAGCAGGTATTCGCCCTGGGGTGCGACGGCCCGCAGCCGGGCGATCCACTTGGCCGGCTCGTGATAGAGCACCCGGGTGTCATTGAGGCTGGTCATCGCCAGGATCGCGGGATACTCGCGGTCGGCCACGTTCTCGTACGGGGTGTACGACTTCATGTACGCGTACACCTCCGGGTCGGCGAGCGGGTTGCCCCACTCCTCCCACTCGGTGACGGTCAACGGCAGCGACGGGTCGAGGATCGTGCTGAGCGCGTCGACGAACGGCACCTGCGCGACGATGGCGGTGAACGCGTCCGGCGCGAGGTTGGCCACCGCGCCCATCAGCAGCCCGCCGGCCGAGCCACCCCGGGCGAGCAGCCGGTCCGACGACGTCCAGCCCGCCTTGGCCAGGTGCCGGGCGCAGGCCACGAAATCGGTGAAGGTGTTCTTCTTGGCCAGCAGCTTGCCCTGCTCGTACCAGCTCCGGCCCAGCTCGCCGCCGCCCCGGATGTGGGCCACCGCGAAGATCACGCCACGGTCCAGCAGGGACAGTCGGCCGACCGAGAACCAGGGGTCCATGCTGGCCTCGTACGAGCCGTACCCGTAGATCACGCAGGGCGCGGAGCCGTCGCGCGGGGTGTCCCGGCGGCAGACCAGCGAGATCGGCACCTTGGTGCCGTCGTCGGCCAGCGCCCAGTCCCGGTGCTGCTCGTAGTCCTCCGGGCGGTATTCCCGCCCGTCCGGGCCGGGCAGCACCGGTCGCCGCCGCAGCAACGTCATCTCGCGGGTCACCACGTCGTAGTCGTACACCGAGTCCGGGGTGACCAGCGAGGTGTAGCGCAGCCGAACCCGCCCGGTCCGGTACTCCGGGTTCGAGTCCAGCCCGACGGTGTGCAGCGGCTCCGGGAACTCGATGTCGTGCCCGTCGCCGCCGCCGACCGGCAGCACCCGCAACCCGGTCAGCCCGTTGGCGCGCAGCGTCACGACCAGGTGGTCGGCGAAGGCGTCGACGGACTCCAGCCGGGTGCCGGGGGAGTGCTCGATCAGCGGCACCCAGTCGCCCGGGGCGTCGGCCGAGGTGTACGCCAGCGCGAAGTCCTCCGCGCCGTCGTTGTGCAGGATCAGGAACCGGTGTCCGTGGTGCTCCACCGAGTACTCGACGCCCTGCCGGCGGGGGGCGATCACGGCCGGCTCGCCGGTGGGGTTGCCGGCCGGGATGACGCGTACCTCGCTGGTGATCT
The DNA here is from genome assembly GCF_053589795.1 of Micromonospora sp. NPDC003241. Lineage (NCBI taxonomy): Bacteria > Bacillati > Actinomycetota > Actinomycetes > Micromonosporales > Micromonosporaceae > Micromonospora > Micromonospora sp. NPDC003241. Next base: position 24,020 of record NZ_JBSFSO010000019.1, read on the forward strand.
TGCTGGCGATGTCGATCAGGATGAAACGCTCCGAGCGGGTCAGCTCGACCCCGACCCAGAACCGCTCGTCGTCCTCGGAGTGCACCACCACGTCGTCGGCGGCGGCCGTGCCGAGCACGTGCCGCCAGACCCGGTGCGGACGCCAGGCGTCGTCCACGGTCACGTAGAACAGCACCGAGGCGTCGGCGGCCCAGGCGGTGCCGTAGAACGTGTCCGGGATCTCGTCGGGCAGCAGCTCACCGGTGGCGAGGTCCTTGATCCGGAGGGTGAAGCGTTCCTTGCCGGAGAAGTCGGTCGAGTAGGCCAGGTAACGGCCGTCCGGGCTGACGTCGAAGGCGCCCAGCGAGAAGAAGTCGTGCCCCTCGGCGAGCAGGTTGCCGTCGAGCAGCACCTCCTCGCCGTCCAACGGGGCACCGTCGGGGCTGATCGGCGGCGTGGTCTCGTCGTCGCGGACCGCACGGCGGCAGTGTACGCCGTACTGCTTGCCCTCGACCGTCCGGGAGTAGTACCAGTGCCCGCCCTTGCGGGTCGGCACCGACAGGTCGGTCTCCTGGGTACGCCGGCGGATCTCCTCGAACAGCTCCGTGCGCAGCTCGGCGAGGTGCGCCGTACGCGTCTCGGTCCAGGCGTTCTCGGCCTTGAGGTAGTGGATCGTCTCAGGGTCGTCCTTGGCGGCAAGCCAGGCGTACTCGTCGACGACGGTGTCGCCGTGGTGGACGCGTTCGCTCGGCACCTGCCTGGCTACGGGTACGGGGGTCTCGGTGGTCACGGGCGCCACGTTACCGGCAGGCCGGGCGTCTCGGGCGGCGCAAATCCCCACTCGGTCGTTCGAACACATGTACGATCGCTGCCATGGTGCCAGCGCGTTCCACCGGCGGGTCCGGTGCCCTCGACATCGCCCGTCGCCTCACCGACATCTGCGGCTCACGCTTCGCCCGGTTCGCCGGCCCGGCCGACGAGGTGGCCGGACGACCGGCCCGCTGGGTCGCGGTGCCCGGCGGCGCCCACGCGGCGGCCGAGGTGCTGCGGCTCGCCGCGCGGCACGATCTGACGGTGGTGGCGCGCGGCGCCGGCACCAAGATCGACTGGGGTGCCGTGCCGGCACGGGTCGACATCATGCTCGACACCGGTCGGCTCGCCGGAATCGGTCACCAGTCCTCCGATCGGGGCACCGCCGAGGTCGGCGCCGGCACGCCGCTGCGCGCGGTGCAGGCCAGCCTGGAGCGCACCGGTCAGCGGCTCGCGCTGGACGCGCCCTCACCCGGCGCCACGGTCGGCGGCGTGCTCGCCGCAGACGAGGCCGGTCCGTTGCGACTCCGGCACGGCACCGCCTGCGACCAGCTCGTCGGCCTGCGTTACCTGGCCGCCGACGGCGAGCTGGCCGAGGCCGGTGGCGGGGCGGCCGGGCTGGCCCAGGCCCGGCTGCTGTGCGGGTCGGAGGGCGCGCTCGGCGTGCTGGTCAGCGCCACCCTGCGGGTGCAGTCCCTGCCGGCCAGCCGGGTCTGGGTGACCCGCCCGGTGTGGACGCCGCTGGAGGTGCACGACCTGGTCCGGGCGGTGCTCGCCGCCCGGCTCGACCCGGCTGCCATCGAGGTGGACCTGCCGGCCGGTGCGGGACCCCGGCCGAGGGACCCCCGGGCCGAGGCGATGGCGCGCCACCCGTCCATGACGGGACGCCCGTCGACCGGCCCGGCGGGGGCCGGCTCGCTGGTGGTGCTGCTCGAAGGCGGGCCGTCCGACGTGGCGGAGCGGGCCGACCGGCTCCGGTCGATGCTCGGTTCCCGGTCCACCGTCGCCCGATCCGCACCGTCCTGGTGGCGCAGCTACCCGTTCGCCCCCGGTGACACCGCGCTCCGGCTGGAGGTCCCGATCAGCGACCTGCACGCCGCCGTCTACGCGTTGCGGGACGCGGCCGGCTCGCCGGTGCCGGTCCGTGGCTCCGCCGGCCTCGGCGTGGTGCACGCCGCGCTGCCCGGCACGATGGCCCCCGACCGGGTGGCGTCGATCCTGGTCGCGGTGCGCAGCGTGCTGCTCGCCCGACGGGGTCGCTGCCTGGTGCTCTCCGCGCCGCCCGCCGTCCGGCGGGCCGTCGACCTGTGGGGTGAGCTGACCGGCGTGGCCCGGTTGCGCGCCGTCAAGCAGCACCTCGACCCGGGTCACCGGCTGGCCCCCGGCCGCCTCCCCGGCGGCCTCTGACCCCCGGCGGTCAGACCGCGTCGTTGCGCAGGACCAGGATGGCGATGTCGTCCCGGGGCGCCTCGACCGAGAAGTTGATCGCGGTGGCGCGCAGCCGGGCCGCCACCACGTCCGCCGAGTAGCCGGCGAGCGGCGCGGCGGCGTCCCGGAGCCGACCGGTGCCGAACAACTCCCGGCCCCGGCGGCGCTCGGTCACCCCGTCGGTATAGAAGACCAGGCAGTCGCCGGGGTCGAGGGCGATGTCCAGGGTCGGCGAGGTGATCGTATCGAGCAGGCCGAGCGCGGTGCCGCCGGTGCCGACGAACCTGGCCGGGCCGCCCGCCGCGCGTACCAGCACCGGCCGGTCGTGGCCGGCGAGGTGCAGCCCCACATCGAGCTGCCCGTTCTCGCCCGGTCCGACCGCCGCCAGCGCCAGCGTGCAATAGCGCCCGGCGCCTCGCTCGACAAGCGTCTCGTTGAGCCGGGACAGCACCTCAGGCAGGGGCTTGCCGTCCCCGGCCAGCACCCGGATCACGTCCCGGACCAGCCCGGTGACCGCCGCGGCCTGCACACCCTTGCCGGAGACGTCACCGATCACCACCAGCCAGCGGCCGTCCGGCAACGGCACCACGTCGTAGAAGTCGCCGCCGACCTCGGCGTCGTCGCCGGTCGGCACGTACTCGGCGGCGAAGCCGATGCCCTCCACCACCGGCAGCACCGGCGGCAGCAGCGACTGCTGCAACGTCTGCGCCACCCGGCGACGTTCGGCGTGGATGCGGGCGTTCTCGATCGCCAGGGCGGCGCGGCGGGCCACGTCCTCCAGCACCGCGATCTCGTCCGGATCGTGCCGGTGCCGCTGGTGTCGGCCGACGGCCAGCGTGCCGAGGCGCTGACCTCGGGCGATCAGCGGCACGGCGAAGCCCTCCATCGGCGCGCCGAGCGGTGTCTGGGTGCCGTTGCGGCTCGCCTCGCGCAGCCGGGCCTGGACCGAGTCCGGTCCCGCCTCGCGCAGCGTGGCGTGCAACTGCGGCAGCATCGACTCGTCGGCGTGACTGGCCGCGGCCAGCTTGAGTCGACCCCACTCGTCGGTGGTGTGCACGGCACACCACTGGCCGAGCCGGGGCACCACGAGCTGCGGGACGAGCGCCATGGTCAGCTCCACGTCCAGGGACTGGGCGAGCAGCTCACTGGCCTCGGCGAGGAAGGTCAGCCACGCCTGCCGCCGGACGTCGGCGCGGCGCAGCCGGTCGTTCTCCAGGTGCAGCGACAACCGCTCGGCGGTCAGCAGGGCCAACGGCCGGGCGTACGCGGTGGGTGCCGCGTCGAGTTCCAGCTCACCGGCGTACGGGCGGTGCACCGCCAGCGGCACCCGGAGCAGGTCGTTGCCGGGGCGGGGCTGCCGACCGTACCGGGCGATCACCTGTGGGCCGTGCCCGTCGCCCCGGTCCAGGCGCACCACTCCACCGGCCGCGCCGACCATCTCCGCCACCCGGGTCAGCAGGCTGGTGGCGAAGTCCGGCAGCGGATCGTCCGCGTACGGGTCGGGGGTGGGCTGCATCAGGGCGCTCATCGCCCCGGCGCTCGGCACGGAGGTGTGCGCGCCGTCCGAGCGGCCGGTCGGCGGGGCGAAGTCGTCCGGGCGGGCGAGCTGCGACCCGTCGCGCTGTGGCCCGTCCCGCTCCAACCGGAACCACACGCCCTTGCCGCTGGGCAGATAGGTGGTGCCCCACCGGCTGGCGAAGTGGTCGACCAGCAGCAGACCCCGCCCGCGCTCGGCGACCTCTGTGATGTCGGTCGCCACGTTCCGGACGCCGACGGTCAGCTCGTCGACCGGCCCGGAGGCGAAATCCGACACGGTCACGGTCAACCCGGACGAGTCCGCGCTGACCTCGATGTCGAGTTCGGTACGGGCGTGCTCGACCGCGTTGGTGGACAGCTCCGTGGTGAGCAGGAGCGCCTCGTTGAGAAGTCCGTCCAGGTTCGCCTCGGCCAGTACGGACCGGACGACGGCCCGCGCGGCGGCCGGCGTACGCCGGTCGGCGGGCAGCCGGACCCGCCGGACGTGCTCCTCCGGGCCCCCGTCCGTCATTGGCCCCACCGCCGCTGACACCCTCGTATCCTGCCCCGGCACCCGCCTCGTGCCAAGCCGATCACCGGTCGGGTCCGTAATACGGACGGCGGTGCGCCGTGGCGGTTTCGAGGTCACGGGGACAATGATGGGGTGGCCGGCGCGAGCCGGTGTACCCCGATGCGAGTGCGAGGAATGATGACCACGGCGAAACAGTCGGCGATCGCGGACACCTCCGCCGCCGACCACGAGGCGGTCCTCACCGAGCTGGCCGAGGCGCTGCGACGGGTCCGCGGTGGCGATCTCAAGGTCAGGCTGCCCCGACGTTCGGGAGCGGCCGGCGAGGTGGCCGACGCCTTCAACGACGTGGTGTCGCTCCAGGAGCGGCAGCATCTGGACCTGCGCCGGATCAGCCGGGTCGTGGGTCGCGACGGTCGGCTGACCGAACGCCTGGACGAGGAGGGGCTGGACGGCTCCTGGGCGGAGGGGCAGCGCGCGGTCAACTCGTTGATCGACGACCTGGGTCGACCGACCACCGAGATCGCGCGGGTCATCGTGGCGGTCGCCGACGGCGATCTCTCCCAGCACATGGCGCTGGAGATCGACGGTCGCCCACTGCGCGGTGAGTACCTGCGCATCGGCCGCACGGTCAACACCATGGTCGACCAGCTCTCGTCCTTCTCCAACGAGGTGACCCGGGTCGCCCGGGAGGTGGGCACCGAGGGCAAGCTCGGCGGCCAGGCCGACGTCCGCGGGGTGGCCGGCACCTGGAAGGACCTCACCGACTCGGTGAACACCATGGCCTCGAACCTGACCGGCCAGGTGCGGTCGATCTCCCAGGTCGCGACGGCGGTGGCGAAGGGCGACCTGTCGCAGAAGATCACCGTCAGCGCGCGCGGCGAGGTGGCGGCGCTGGCCGACACGATGAACTCGCTCACCGACACGCTGCGCCTCTTCGCCGAGCAGGTGACCCGGGTGGCCCGCGAGGTGGGCACCGAGGGCAAGCTCGGCGGTCAGGCGGAGGTGCCCGGCGTGGCCGGCACCTGGAAGGACCTGACGGACAGCGTCAACTCGATGGCGTCGAACCTGACCGCCCAGGTCCGCAACATCGCCCAGGTCTCCACGGCGGTGGCCCGGGGCGACCTGTCGCAGAAGATCACGGTGGCCGCCCAGGGCGAGATCCTGGAACTCAAGGACACCGTCAACACGATGGTCGACCAGTTGTCGTCGTTCGCCGACGAGGTGACCCGGGTGGCCCGTGAGGTGGGTACGGAGGGCAAGCTCGGCGGTCAGGCCCAGGTACGCGGTGTCTCCGGCACCTGGCGGGACCTGACCGAGAACGTCAACCAGCTCGCCGGCAACCTGACCAGCCAGGTCCGCAACATCTCGCAGGTGTCCACGGCGGTGGCCAAGGGTGACCTGTCGCAGAAGATCACGGTGGACGCCCGGGGCGAGATCCTGGAGTTGAAGTCGACGGTCAACACGATGGTCGACCAGTTGTCGTCGTTCGCCGACGAGGTCACGCGGGTGGCCCGTGAGGTGGGTACGGAGGGCAAGCTCGGCGGTCAGGCCGAGGTGAAGGGCGTGTCGGGTACCTGGCGGGACCTGACGGACAACGTGAACTCGATGGCGTCGAACCTGACGGGTCAGGTGCGGAACATCGCGTCGGTGACGACGGCGGTGGCCAAGGGTGACCTGTCGCAGAAGATCACGGTCGACGCCCGGGGCGAGATCCTGGAGTTGAAGTCGACCGTGAACACGATGGTCGACCAGTTGTCGTCGTTCGCCGACGAGGTGACCCGGGTCGCCCGTGAGGTGGGCACCGAGGGCAAGCTCGGCGGTCAGGCGCAGGTGAAGGGCGTCGCCGGCACCTGGCGTGACCTCACCGACAACGTGAACTCGATGGCGTCCAACCTGACCGCCCAGGTCCGCAACATCGCCCAGGTCTCCACCGCCGTCGCCAAGGGGGACCTGTCGCAGAAGATCACGGTCGACGCGCAGGGCGAGATCCTGGAGTTGAAGTCGACCGTGAACACGATGGTCGACCAGCTCTCGTCGTTCGCCGACGAGGTGACCCGGGTGGCTCGTGAGGTGGGTACGGAGGGCAAGCTCGGCGGTCAGGCCGAGGTGAAGGGTGTTTCCGGCACCTGGCGGGACCTGACGGACAACGTGAACTCGATGGCGTCGAACCTGACGGGTCAGGTGCGGAACATCGCGTCGGTGACGACGGCGGTGGCCAAGGGCGACCTGTCGCAGAAGATCACCGTCGACGCGCAGGGCGAGATCCTGGAGCTGAAGTCGACGGTCAACACGATGGTCGACCAGCTCTCGTCCTTCGCCGACGAGGTCACCCGGGTGGCCCGCGAGGTCGGCAGCGAGGGCAAGCTCGGCGGTCAGGCGCAGGTGAAGGGCGTCTCCGGCACCTGGCGGGACCTGACCGAGAACGTCAACCAGCTCGCCTCGACCCTGACCACCCAGCTCCGCGCCATCGCCCGGGTCTCCACCTCGGTGACCCGTGGCGACCTGACCCAGCGGATCACCGTCGAGGCACAGGGCGAGGTCGCCGAGCTCAAGGACAACATCAACCAGATGATCGTCACCCTGCGGGAGACCACCCACAAGAACGCGGAGCAGGGCTGGCTCGACTCCAACCTGGCCCGCATCGGTGGTCTGTTGCAGGGCCAGCGCGACCTCGGCGAGGTCTGCCGCATGATCATGCAGGAGGTGACCCCGCTGGTCGACGCGCAGCTCGGCGCGTTCTTCCTGGCGGACAACTCCGAAGGGGTGATGCGGCTGCGGCTGACCGCCTCGTACGGCTATGTGTCCCGGGGACACGACGTCACCTTCGGGCCCGGTGAGGGACTCGTCGGCCAGGCGGCGATCTCCCGGCGCACGATCCGGGTCGGCGCGGTGCCGGACGGCCGCATCACGCTCCGCTCCGGTCTGGCCGACACTCCGCCGGCCGACCTGGTCGTGCTGCCCGTCCTCTTCGAGGGCGAACTGCTCGGCGTGATCGAGTTCGCCACCGTCACCCCCTTCTCCGAACTGCACCTGGCGTTCCTGGAGCGGCTGGTCTCCACCATCGGCATCGCGGTCAACACCATCCAGGCGAACCGGCGTACCGAGGAGTTGCTGGCCCAGTCTCAGCGGCTGGCCCACGAGTTGCAGGAGCAGTCGGCGGAGTTGCAGCGCACCAACGCCGAGCTGGAGGAGAAGGCGACGCTGCTCTCCGAGCAGAAGGGCAACATCGAGACCAAGAACCGGGAGATCGAACTGGCCCGGCTCGGTCTGGAGGAGAAGGCGCAGCAGCTCACCCGGGCCTCGGCGTACAAGTCGGAGTTCCTGGCGAACATGAGCCACGAGCTGCGTACGCCGCTGAACTCGCTGCTGCTGCTGGCCCGGCTGCTCGCCGAGAACTCGGAGCAGAACCTCAGCCCCAAGCAGATCGAGTTCGCCCGGACCATTCACGGGGCCGGGTCCGACCTGCTCTCGCTGATCGACGACATCCTCGACCTGTCCAAGATCGAGGCGGGTCGGATGGACGTGGAGCCGACCGAGATCCGGTTCGCGGAGATCCGCAACTACGTGGAGCAGGCGTTCGCGCCGCAGGCCGACGAGAAGGGCCTGGACTTCCAGGTACGCGTCGGCAAGGACCTGCCGGCGGCGGTGGTCACCGACGCCCAGCGGCTCCAGCAGATCCTGCGCAACCTGCTCTCGAACGCGGTCAAGTTCACCGACAACGGCGCGGTGACGCTGCGCATCGCACGTGCCCCGGAGCACGCGGTGTTCGACGTACCGGCGCTGACCAACGCCCGGCAGGTGCTCGCGTTCACGGTGATCGACACCGGCATCGGCATCTCCGACGACAAGCTGTCGCTGATCTTCGAGGCGTTCCAGCAGGCGGACGGCACCACCAGCCGTCGCTACGGCGGCACCGGTCTGGGACTGTCGATCAGCCGGGACCTGGCCCGCCTGATCGGCGGCACGATCACCGTCACCTCGGCACCGGGCCAGGGCTCGACGTTCACGCTGTACCTGCCCGACGTGCTGGCGCCGGACGCGGTGGTGGCACCGTCGCCACCCTCGCCACAGCGGGCCGGCCTGCCGTCGTCGCTGCTGATGCCGCCGGTGGAGTTGCTGCCGCAGCGGCCGGAGGCACCCAAGACCCGTCAGCTCGACGGTGCCACCGTGCTGATCGTCGACGACGACGTCCGTAACGTCTTCGCCCTGACCAGCGCGCTCGAACTGCACGGCATGACCGTCCTGTACGCCGACAACGGCACCGACGGGGTGCGCCTGTTGGCGGAGCATCCGGAGGTGGACATCGTCCTGATGGACGCGATGATGCCCGACCAGGACGGGTACGAGACGACCCGGCAGATCCGCCGGAACCACCGTTTCGTGGACCTGCCGATCGTCTTCCTGACCGCCAAGGCGATGCCCGGTGACCGGGAGTCGGCGATCGCGGCCGGGGCCAGCGACTACATCACCAAGCCGGTCGACCTGGACGAGCTGATCGAACTGATGACCAGCTCGATCAGTGGCAGCCGCACCGAGGAGGGCTCGTGACGCAGGTGGCGAAGGCGCTGCTGGTCGATGACCGCCGGGAGAACCTGATGGCCCTGGAGGCGATCCTCCAGGGCCTGCCGGTGCAGACGGTCGCGGTGGAGAGCGGCGAGGCGGCGCTGAAGCAGCTTCTGGTGGACGACTTCGCGGTGATCCTGCTGGACGCCCAGATGCCGGACATGGACGGTTTCGAGACGGCCAGTCACATCAAGCGGCGGGAACGGACCCGGCACGTACCGATCATCTTCCTGACCGCCGCCGACCGCGACGCCCAACTGGCGTTGCGCGGCTACGCGGTCGGCGCGGTGGACTACCTGACCAAGCCCTTCGACCCGTGGGTGCTGCGGGCCAAGGTCTCGGTCTTCGTGGAGCTGTGGACGAAGACCCGGCAGTTGGCCGCGCAGTCCGAGATGGTGCGGGACCGCGACGCCCAGTGGCGGCTGCTGACCGACGCGGTGGACGAGGCGAGCACCCTGCTGCGGAGCGCGGACAAGGAACCGGACGCCGTCTCGCGGGCAGTGGCCCTGCTGGAGCAGGCCCGCTGGGGCACCACCCCCTGACACCGCCCGATCGTGACGTCGCCGTGGACTGCCGCCCGGTGGTCCACGACAGCGTCACGATCGACCCGGCGGCCCGTGGTCGGGACCGGGTTGAGCGGTGTCTCAGCTGGTAGGGGCGTCGTTTCGGATCATCAGGGCACTGCGCAGGCCCGTGATGTCGAGTACCCGTATCAGGAACTCGCCCACGTTGCTCAGCAGGAGCAGGCTCTGCGCGTGGCTGGCCTTGCGGCTGAGGACCACGAGCGTCCCCAACCCCTGCGAGTCGCAGAAGGTGACCCCGCCGAGATCGAGCACGATCCGAGGCGGGGGTTCGGTGAGCACTTCGTTGACGACGGTCGACAGCTGGGCGGCCGTGAGCATGTCGATCTCACCGGCTAGGCGAAGCACCGCTTCGTCGCCAGTCCGGTGTACGGTGATGGACAGTTCGGCACGATCCACCGGGTCAGCCTATCGCGATCTCGGGCACCCGGCCTGTCGAGGCGAACCGCCTCCGCCCAGCGTGCCGCAGGTGAGCCGGATAACCCTGATCCGGGGTGCCTGCCGATCCGCCGTCGGGCGCTGACACAATGGCGGCATCGTGACCGAGGTGTTTCCCGCCGGAACCGACCGCTATCCGGTCGCCGCGCCGGCCTCAGAGGCCCTGTTCGACCGCGCCCGCGCCATCGTGCCGGGCGGGGTGAACTCCCCCGTGCGCGCCTTCCGAGCGGTCGGCGGCACACCACGCTTCATGGTCCGTGGCGAGGGACCGTGGCTCCACGACGCGGACGGGCGGCGCTACGTCGACCTGGTCTGCTCCTGGGGCCCGCTGATCCTCGGACACGCCCATCCCGAGGTGGTGGCGGCCGTGCAGGCCGCTGCCGCGCAGGGCACCAGCTTCGGCACCCCCACCCCGGGCGAGGTCGACCTGGCCGCCGAGATCGTCGCGCGGACGCCGGTCGAGCAGGTACGCCTGGTCAACTCGGGCACCGAGGCGACCATGTCGGCGATCCGGCTGGCCCGGGGGTACACCGGACGCTCCAAGATCATCAAGTTCGCCGGTTGCTACCACGGGCACGTGGACGCGCTGCTGGCTGCGGCCGGCTCCGGCGTGGCCACCCTCGGGCTGCCCGACTCGCCCGGTGTGACCGGCGCGGCGGCGAGCGAGACGATCGTGCTGCCGTACAACGACCTCGCCGCGGTGCAGGAGGCGTTCGCCGCCGAGGGCGAGCACATCGCCGCCGTGATCACCGAGGCGGCGCCGGGCAACATGGGTGTGGTGGCACCCCGGGACGACTTCAACGGCCAGTTGGCGCGGATCGCGCACGCGCACGGCGCGCTGCTCGTCATCGACGAGGTGATGACCGGGTTCCGGGTCTCCCGCTCCGGCTGGTACGGCCTCGATCCGGTCGACGCGGACCTGTGGACGTACGGCAAGGTCATGGGTGGTGGGCTGCCTGCGGCGGCGTTCGGCGGGCGCGCGGAGATCATGTCGCGACTGGCTCCGGCCGGGCCGGTCTACCAGGCCGGCACCCTCTCCGGTAACCCGCTGGCCTGCGCCGCCGGTCTGACCACGCTGCGGCTGGCCGACGAGGCGCTGTACCGCCGGCTGGACGACACCGCCGCCGTGGTGGGCAAGCTCGCCGCGGACGCGCTGGCCGCCGCCGGGGTGCCGCACCGGCTGTCGTACGCGGGCAGCATGTTCTCGATCTTCTTCACGGACGCCGACGTGGTCGACTACGACAGCGCCCGCACCCAGCAGGTGCCCGCGTTCAAGGCGTTCTTCCACGCGATGCTCGCGGCCGGGGTCTACCTGCCGCCGAGCGCGTTCGAGTCCTGGTTCGTGTCGGCGGCGATCGACGACGCCGCCCTGGAACAGATCGCCGCCGCCCTGCCGGTGGCGGCCAACGCGGCGGCAGCGACGACAGGGGTATAGCACAGTGAGCAAGACGGTGGTCCACGTGCTTCGGCACGGCGAGGTGTACAACCCGGACGGCATCCTCTATGGCCGGCTGCCCGGGTTCCGCCTCAGCGAGCTGGGTGTCCAGATGGCCAAGGCCGCCGCGCAGGGGCTCGCCGAACGCGAGGTCGTGCACGTGGTCGCCAGCCCCCTGGAACGGGCCCAGCAGACCGCCGAACCGATCGCCGCCCAGTTCGGGCTCCCCGTGGGAGTCGACGAACGGCTCATCGAGAGCGCCAACTGGTTCGAGGGCAAGAAGGTCTCGCCCGGTGACGGCTCCTTCCGTGACCCGCGCAACTGGTGGGTGCTGCGCGACCCGGTGACCCCCTCCTGGGGGGAGGCATACCGGGTGATCGCCGAGCGGATGTTCGCCGCGCTGCACGCCGCCCGGGTCGCCGCCGAGGGGCGGGAGGCCGTCCTGGTCTCGCACCAGCTCCCGATCTGGACGCTGCGTCGGCACGTCGAGCGCAAGCGGCTCTGGCACGACCCGCGACGTCGGCAGTGCGGGCTGGCCTCGCTGACCACGTTCCACTTCGACGGCGCCAAGATCGTCGGGATCGGCTACTCCGAGCCGGCCGCGCACCTGGTGGCGATCTCGCCGACCGCGCGGACGGCCAAGGGGGCCTGAGATGGGTGCCCGTAGGTGGGCCGTGGGCCTGCTCGCCGCCGTGACCGCCACGACGGTGCTGAGCGGCTGCACCGGCGGTGGCCGGGAAGCGGCCTGCGACAACGCGGGCGGCATCGTGGAATGCGCCCCGGACCAACGTTCCGACGCGCCCCGTCTCGCCGGTGAGCTGCTCGACGGCGGTTCCTACGACGTGACGCAGCAGCGGGGCCAGGTCGTCGTGGTCAACTTCTGGGGCTCCTGGTGCGCGCCGTGCCGGGCCGAGGCCGACGACCTGGAGAACACCTACCAGGCGACCAAGGACTCCGGGGTGACCTTCCTCGGCATCAACGTGCAGGACAGCCGGGACAAGGCGATCGCCTTCGAGGAGGGCTTCGGGATCAGCTACCCGAGCATCTTCGACCCGGGCAGCCGCCTCGCCCTCGACCTGGACATCCCGCCGAACACCATCCCCGCGACCGTGGTCCTGGACCGGGAGGGCCGGATCGCGACCGTGATCCGGGCGGCGGTACGCCAGGAGGGCCTGCAACCCATCGTCGAGCGGATCGCCGCGGAGTCCGCTGCGGCGTCCGGCCCGCGCTGATGGGCGAGACGTTCGGTCAACTCGCCGTCTCGGGGCCGCTGCTGCTGGCGATCGGCGCGGCGGCGCTGGCCGGGCTGGTCAGCTTCCTCTCCCCGTGCGTACTGCCGCTGATGCCGGGCTACCTGTCGTACGTGACCGGCCTGGCCGGCGCCGACCTGGAGGGCCGGGATGTAAGGAAGGGCCCCGTACTAACGCCTGGTGTAGAGGAGGGGTCCCCTCCTAACACCTCGGGCGGGGGCACGGCGCTGCGGGAGCGCACCCGGGTCAGCCCGGCGGTCAAGGGGCGCGTACTCGCCGGGACGCTGCTCTTCATCGCCGGCTTCACCGTGGTGTTCACCGCCACCGCGATCCTGTTCAGCAGCATCGGCCGGGTCTTCTTCGACTACGAGCGGGCGCTGGAGATCGTCGTCGGCGCGCTGATCGTGGTGCTCGGGCTGGGCTACCTCGGCGCGCTGCCCGGCTTCCAACGCGAGTTCCGGATCAACCGCCTGCCGAATGCCGGCCTGCTCGGCGCACCCGTCCTCGGCGCGGTGTTCGCCCTGAGCTGGGTCCCGTGCACCGGCCCGACGCTGGCCGCGGTGCTCGGCATGGCCACCACCAGCGGGCAGACCGACCGCGCGGTGGTGCTCGCGGTGGCGTACTGCCTCGGGCTGGGCATACCGTTCATCGTCTTCGGGCTCGGCTTCAACCGCCTGCTCGGGGTCTTCCGTACGATCCGGCGGCACAGCCGCTGGGTCACCCGGATCGGCGGCGTACTGCTGATCGTGATCGGGCTGGCCCTGCTCACCGGCGGGTGGACCAACGTCGTGATCTGGTTGCAGACCACCGTCGGGGTGGGTGATTTCGAGGTGAGCATCTGATGACCGCGGTGGACGACCGGCCGGCCGCCCCGGCCGAGTCACCCCGGCGCCGCCCCAACGCGCTGCTCGCTCTGCTGCGCAACTCGTGGCGGCAGCTCACCAGCATGCGTACCGCGCTGGTGCTGCTCTTCCTGCTCGCGGTCGCCGCAATCCCGGGTTCGGTGCTGCCGCAGCGCGGCGTCAACCCGGAGGACGTCCGGGACTTCTACACCGCGAACCCGCAGCTCGCCCCGGTGCTGGACCGGATCGGCGCGTTCGAGGCGTTCAGCTCGGTCTGGTTCTCGGCGATCTATCTGCTGCTGTTCACCTCGCTGATCGGGTGCATCACGCCCCGGCTGCGCGACCACGTCCGGGCGATGCGGGCCAGGCCGCCGGCCGTACCGAAGCGGCTGGAGCGGTTGCCTCAGCACGCGGTGGTGCCGGCGCCCGCCGGTGGCGCGGCCGCGGTCGCCGAGACCCTGCGCCGCCGCCGGTGGCGGGTGGCGGTACGCGGCGACGAGATCTCCGCCGAGAAGGGCTACCTCAAGGAGACCGGCAACCTGATCTTCCACAGCGCGATGGTGCTGCTGCTGGTCGGTGTCGCGCTCGGGTCCTGGTACGGCTGGCACGGCAACCGGCTGCTCGTCTCCGGCCCGGACGGCGTCTTCTGCAACACCCGCCAGCAGTACGCCGAGGCGAAACTCGGCCCGCGCGTCGACGACGACCTGCCCCGGTTCTGCATGCGGCTCGACGAGTTCGAGGCCGAGTTCCTGCCCAGCGGCCAGCCCTCGCACTTCAACGCCAAGGTCACCGTGGACGAGGACGGCGGCGCACCCCGGGCGGCCGAGTTCTCGGTCAACTCGCCGCTGCGCCTCGACGGCGCGAACGTCTACTTGCTCGGCCACGGCTACGTCCCGCTGATCCGCTACACCGACCGGTTCGGCAAGACCCAGACCAGCGCGGTGCCGTTCCTCACTACCGGCGACATGGGCCTGACCGGCGAGGGCCTGGCGGCCTTCCCGGACGCCAACGTCGACCCGGAGACCGGTGAGCGGAACGCGAACCTCCAGATGGCCTTCTCCGGCCTGTACCTGCCGACCGCGCCGCAGGAGCCCCCGTTCACCCGCTCCGAGTACCCGACGGAGCAGAACCCGCTGCTCGGCCTGATCGCCTACCGGGGCAACCTGGGCCTCGACGGCGGCATCCCCGGCTCGGTCTACCAGCTCGACCAGCGGCAGATCCGCAACGGCCGGCTCACCGAGGTGGGCTCGAAGGACCTGCGCAAGGGCGAGAGCTGGACACTCGACGACGGCACCACGGTCGAGTTCGTCGGCACCGAGCGTTACATCGTGCTGTCCGTACGGCACGACCCGGGCACGATGCTGCTGCTGGTCAGCTCCGTCGGGCTGGTGCTCGGGCTGATGGGTTCGCTGTTCGTCCGGCGACGCCGGATCTTCGTCCGGGTGCTGCCGGCCGGTGCCGGGACCGCCGGGTCCGAGCCCGCCGGTGCGGTGCCCACCGGCGTCGGCCTCGCCGCTTCCGGGCCCCCCGACAGTGGATCTCCGACGGGCGGTAGTAGCTTGGTCGAGGTGGCTGGCCTGCCCCGGACCGAACATCCGGGGTTCGCCGCCGAGTTCAGCCAACTGGTCGCCGCGATCGGCGACGACCGGCGGACCGGCGAGGCCATCGACCCGGACGAGCGGGCCGGGGCGCGAGAAGGAGCCGAGTGATGTCCGCACTCTCCGACCAGGTGGTGTCGATCGCCACCCTGGTGTACCTGCTGGCGATGATCAGCCACGCGGTCGAGTACGCCCTCGGCAACTCGCGGGTCAAGGTGGCGGCAGCCCCGGCCCGTGAGCTGGTCGGCGCGGCGGTCGGCGGCGGCTCCGGCGCGACGGGCGCAGCGGGCAGCGGCAGCGCGACGGGGGCGGCCGAGGACGGCGGTCCGACGGGTACGGCCGACGGTGTGGCCGGGACCGGTGGCGGAGCAGCCGGCGGCGGTGCGGCACGTACCCCTGCCGAACGCACCGCGCGGCGGGCCGCACTCGCCGGGTGGATCGCGGTGGCCCTCACCGCCGTGGGCGCGGCCCTGCACCTGGTCGGGCTGGTCACCCGGGGCATCGCCGCCGAGCGGATGCCCTGGGGCAACATGTACGAGTTCGTGCTCACGGTCTCGTTCATCGGCGTCTCCGCCTGGCTGGTGGTGCTCTGGAAGGTGCCGTCGCTGCGCCGCCTCGGGCTGTTCCTGACCCTGGTCATGGTGCTGCTGGTGGCCACCGCCGAGCTGGTGCTCTACACCCCGATCGTGCCGCTGGTGCCGGCGCTCAACTCGTACTGGTTCATCGTGCACGTGTCGACCGTCGTCTTCGCCTCGGGACTGTTCCTGCTGGGCTCGGTGCCGGCCGCGACGTACCTGATGCGGGCCGGCTACGAACGCGGCAAGCGCAGCTTTCCGTACACGCTGGCGAAGAAGTTGCCGGCGGCGGCCAGCCTGGAGCGGCTCACCTTCGTGCTGCACGCCTTCGCGTTCCCGCTCTTCACCTTCGCGGTGATCGCCGGGGCGATCTGGGCCGAGGCGGCCTGGGGTCGGCCGTGGGGCTGGGACCCGAAGGAGACCTGGTCGTTCATCTCCTGGGTGATCTACGCCGGGTACCTGCACGCCCGCGCGACGCCGAGCGTGAAGCGCAACGTGGCCGCCTGGCTGGCCATCCTCGGCTTCCTGACGGTGATGATGAACCTCTTCGGCGTGAACATCTTCTTCGAGGGCCTGCACTCCTACGGCGGTCTGTGAGGACAGAACCCAGGATGTAGAACTACACTTCTTATAACTGTAGTTCTACATTTTGGTGGACCGCCATGAGGCTGGCGAAGCCTGTCGAGATCTTCGACCGCGACGCGGAATGGGCCGAGCTGACCCGTTTCGCGACCGACGTTCGCCCAGGTGCAACGCTCGGAGTCGTCAGCGGGCGCCGCCGCCAGGGCAAGACCCTGCTTCTGTACGAGTTGGCAAAGGCCACCCGCGGGTTCTACTTCGGGGCGACCGAGGCGACTCCGGCCGAGTCCCTTCGGCGACTCGGTGAGGCTCTCGGCCGGTACGCCGGCAGCCCGGGCCCGGTGCAACTGTCGGACTGGCAGCATGCCGTTGACGCCCTGCTCGCCTTGGGCAAGGAGCGTGCCGTCACCGTGGTGATCGACGAGTTCCCCTACCTGGCCAGGGCCAGCCGGGATCTTCCGTCGATCATCCAGCACGCACTCACCCCTGGCCGACCTGAGCGCACCGGCTCACGTACCCGTCTTCTCCTGTGCGGATCGGCGCTCTCCTTCATGGGCGGCTTGTTGGCCGGCTCCGCACCGCTGCGGGGCCGGGCCGGGCTCGAACTGCCGATCGCGCCGCTGGACTACCGCGCCGCAGCGGAGTTCTGGGGTATCGGCGACCCGCGACTCGCCGTCCAGGTGTTCGCCATCGTGGGCGGCACGCCGGCCTACCGGCGGGAGTACGTCCAGGACGACGCGCCGGAGGGGCCTGACGACTTCGACGACTGGGTGGTGCGCGCCGTGCTGAATCCGGCCCGGCCACTCTTCCGCGAGGCGCGCTACCTGCTCGCCGAGGACCCGGATCTGCGCGACACCGCGCTCTACCATTCGGTGTTGGCGGCGGTCGCCGAGGGCAGCGCCACCCGGGGCGGCATCGCCGGTTTCATCGGGCGCAAGGCCACCGACTTGCAGCATCCGTTGACGGTCCTGGAAGACGCCGGGCTGCTCGTGCGGGAGCCTGACCCGCTGCGTAGCGGGCGAAGCCGGTACCGGATCGCCGAGCCGTTGATCACCTTCTACCAGGCTCTGATGCGTCCCGCATGGACCGCTCTGGAGCAGCGCCGTGGCGCGGACGTCTGGCGCCGATCCCAGCAGCGATACGCGAGCGCGGTGCTAGGCCCCGGCTTCGAGGAGTTGGTCCGGCAGTGGACGCTGCGTTTCGTCGCCCCCGAAACGCTGGGTGGCATCGCCGCCGAAGTGCAGGCGGCGGTGCTGACCGACCCGGCGAGCCGGACGAGTCAGGAACTCGACCTGGTGGCGCTCGGGGAACTGCCGGCAGGTGACGGCCCACGGCCGTTGCTGGCCCTGGGGGAGGCCAAGTGGGGTCGTACGCTGGGCCGCTCAGATCTCGAACGGCTGGTCCGGGCACGTGATCTGCTGCGGGGGCGGCCCGGTCTCGATCTGGATCACACGCGGTTGTTGCTCGCCAGCGCTGCGGGATTCACCGACGAGCTGCGGCAGCTAGCCGTCAGCCGACCGGACGTGGTCCTGGTCGATGCCGCCCGGCTCTACTCCGGCGAGTGAACCGGCTGCCGACCCTGGTCGGGCCGTAGTCACCAGTCCCTGCCAGGGCGGCTCAGGGTCTCGTCGACGCGCAACGTGATCTGGTAGGCGATCTCCGGCAGGTCGGCCAGCTCGATGCGCTCGGCACGCATCGCCAGCTGCGCGTGCAGCTCGCGGGCGACAGCGTCTCGCAGGCCGGTGAGCAGCGGTGACAACCCGTCCGGGTCACCGACGACGTACGCGTCCGACATGCGCCAATCCTGCCTTCCCCGACGCCCGCCGGCCCAGCACCGGTGAGATATCCCGCCGCTTGTCGCCTCAATCGTCGACGCGTTGTGGGCTCAACGGGCTGAGGTCTCGGGCGGACGGGGTGTGCGCGGGGCGGCCCAGCCGAGGAAGCGTTCGTGTAGCGACGCGGGCTTCGGCACGTTGTGTGGATCGAGTCGATACAGGTCGTCCACGGCGTCGTACAGCATCCCGGCCAGATAGATCGACAGGGCGATGCGGCTCTCCCGGTAGTCGGCCAGCAGGGTGAGCCGGGCGGTCGCGCAGGGCCACGGCATGCCGCAGGCCCGGCACAGCCAGAGCGGCCGGAGCGGTACGTGGACTTGCGGCACCGAACTCATCGGCGTCTCCCTTCACGGGTGTCGGGTGGGGCCGGCTGCCGCGTTCCGGTTTGCTGGTGGCGGAAGCAGGGCCGTCTGTCGCAGTGCGGAAGCAGGGTCGTCCGTCGCAGTGCGGAATTGGGGCCGCTCCGTTACGGGTGGACGCGGGACCGGCTCCGTCGAGGACGCGGGTCCGTCGGGTCGCTCTGCGGCTTGCCGGGGCGGACGCGGGCCTCCCTCGCGGGTGGAAGCGGGGCCGTCCGTCGCCGACGTGCCGGACGGCCTCGCCTCGGTTCCGCCCGTCCTTTCGGGTCGGATCCGGACGGTTCCGATGGGGACAGTCTGGTGAGGAGGCGACTACTGTCGGAAGGCATCCGGTCGCCCTGTGCGTCGGGCGGGGTCGCCGGTGAGGGGCGTGAGGATCGCGGAACGCGCTGGTGAGGAGACGTGGGGATGGACGAGCGGTCGCGCGTATTGATCGACGAGCTGCGGCACATGCGGGCGGCGCGGAAGATGACCCAGGAAGACCTGGCCCGGGCGATCAACTATTCGCCGTCGACGGTGGCCATGGTGGAGACGGAGGCGCGTAAACCGCCGCCGGACTTCTGGGAGTTGGCGGACACCGCCCTCGACACCGGCGGCGCGTTCGCCCGGATGCTGGTCCGGCTCGGGTCGCCGCAGTGGATGCGGGAGTGGGAGGCCAACGAGCGGCAGGCGACCGTGCTGCGCTCGTTCCAGAACACGGTGGTGCCGGGACTGTTGCAGACCTCGGCGTACGCCCGCGCGTTGTTCCGCAGCGTCGGCCTCTACGACGAGGAGGAGGTGGAGCAGCGGGCGTCGGCCCGGCTGGAGCGGCAGGCGGTGCTGACCGGCGAGCGACCGCCGCAGCTCGTCGCGGTGCTCGACGAACACGTGCTGCGTCGCCCGGTCGGCGGCCCGCTGGTGATGCGGGAGCAGTTGCGCCGCCTGGTCAAGCTGGCCACCGAACAGCCCCGGGTGCGGCTGCACGTGGTGCCCGCCTCGGTCGGCGCGTATCCAGGTGTCGCCGGGGCCTTCGTGCTGGCTACCCTTCCCGATGGGGAGGACGTCGCCTACCTGGATGACCAACTCAAGGGTCAGGTCATCGACGACACCGAGGACGTGCTGGCGATCCGGGCGTCCTGGGAGGCGATCCAGGGCGAGGCGCTGCCGCCCCGGCAGTCGATCGAGTTGTTGACGGAGGTGGCGGAGTCATGGCGGAGCTGACCGGTGCCCGGTGGCGCACCAGCACCCGGAGCAGCACCAACGGTGGTGATTGCGTCGAAGTGGCCGACAACCTGCCCGGCGTGGTCGCCGTCCGCGACAGCAAGGACCGGGACGGCGAGGTGCTGATCTTCGGCCCGGCCGCCTGGCGCGCGTTCGTGGCGCTGGCCCGCCGCCACTGACCTGCCGTCCGCCGCTCTCGTGGGCGAATCGGCCACCGGCCGCCCCTGGGCATGCCGGAGGGGTCAGATCGGTTCGTCGCGGTGGCGCAGGTCGTTGCGGACAATGGGCGGGACGCGTAGCCGCTGATCTGCGCAGAGTCGCCGCAGCTCGGCAGCGTGCCCGTCGGGATCGAGGGTGAGTCGGGCCAGCTCGTCGAAAAGCGTGATCCGCTCCTCGTCGATCGTCTCGTCCGGGCCGGGCATCGCACCCCAGACGTCCCACGGCAGCAGTTCCACCGCGTCGAGTGCGGCGGCGTCCCGCATCAGGTTGCCGGCGATCCACCACCAGCCGGCCTCGTCGGTCACGCTGAGCCCGAAGGTGTCCGGGTCGGCGCGGCCGGCACGGCATCGTGCCCAGGCATCACCGGCGACCAGGAACCGGTCACGCGGTACGTCGGTGGTGTCGAAGTCGATGCCGAACAGCTCCCGCTGAAGGTCGTCGAGCTGGGCGTCGACCATGATCCACCGGCGTTGCTCCGGGTCCCAGTACTCGCCGACCCAGTGGTCCTCGTACCGCCCCTGCGCCAGGTAGTCGCCGAAACCGCACCGGGCGCGGGCCGGCACGCCACGGGCCCGCAGCACGGTGACCAGCAGGACGGTGTAGTGCCGGCAGTTGCCCGCCAACCGCTGCTCGGGCTGCCGGGGGACGTCCGGCGGCCGGTCGTCCCGGCCGGCGATGCCGGCGAGCAGTTCGTCGGCGGGCCGCACGTGCACGCTGCTCCGGTCGGCGTCGGAGAGGGTGACGCCGTACGCCCCGGCGATGTGCTCGTGGATCACCAGTCCCTGGAGCGTCCGGGCGATCCCCGCCGGGTCCGCGGGCACCGCGTCGAGGAGTCCGGCGTACGCCCCGGCGGAGGTCATCCGCCCCGGCCGGGTATACCGGGCGAGAGTCGTCGGTTCGTGGTTCATCCGGCCTCCTCGGTTGGGTGGGAGACAAGAGTGGCAAGATTCGCCGACTCGCGGTGGCCCGTCACGATCCATTCTTGCGATCAGCTCGACAGGGCTCGACCAGCACCTCTCGTCCCTCCCGGAGGACTGCGGACAACAGCAATGCAGCAGCACCAGCGTGAGCCCTCGGCGTCGCAGGGCCGGTTCGGGATGGGCGGGGCCAGCCCCGGTCACCATCCCGAACCGGCCACGATCAGGACTGAATCTGGACGACGACCGTGACCTCGTCGTTGTCCCGGTCGTCGTCCCACCAGGAGGGGTACGGCCCGGGCATGTTGAGGCTCACCGCGCCGGCCGCACCACCCACGGAGGTGATCCGGACCCCGAAGTCGACCTGATAGGTCTCACCGGCGGCGAACACCGAGTCGGGCACCGCGCAGCGGTACCAGGAGGCGCCGAGTTGCGGCTCGCCGCCGTTCCAACCGTCCTCCGACTCGTAGAGCGCGAAACAGTGGTCGGGCACCGACTCCACGGTCACCCCGGCCGGCACCCTCAGATAGAACGGCGCCACCTCGCCCGCACCGTTGCGGAAGTCGTCGAGGTCTCCCGCGCCGTTGTTGCGGACACCTGCGCGCAGGGTGGTCGAACCGCCGACCGGACCGACGACCGGTTCCGCCAAGGCGGCCAGGTCCAGGCTGTTCGGCACGTTGTCGACGTAGAAGGAGGCCCAGTTGTCGCTCGGGTCGATCTCGTTCGTCAGGGTGCGGGCCGCTGCGGATGTGGTCTGGCTGGGCCGCAGCCTCAGCTTGGTGCCGCCCTCCCGGCGCTGGTAGCCGAGGTGCGTCGGCAGGGCCGCAGCGCCGGCAAGTGGCTCGACGAACTGGTCGAGGCTCTCCCCGGCGTACGCCGAGCTGCCGATCTCGAATCCGAAGCCGCCGGACACCTCCATCGTCGTTCCCGGCCGGACCCGTCCGTTCAGGTCGCAGACGACCGAGGTGCGGTGACCGGTGAGCGGGGCGTACCAGCAGTTGGACCAGGTTGACGGCGTCAACCCCGAGGAGAGGGTGAAGGTGATCCGGACTCCTCTGCTGGTCCGGTTGCCGACGTTCGTGAGCCGGATCGGCGCGGACAACAGATCACCGACCGCAGACGTGTCGACCCGCCCGTCGCCCAGGTTGACCAGGTCCGCGCCGTCACCGACGGACACTGTCGCCGTGGCGACGAAGGGATCGGCGTTGTCGGCCACCGCTTGGTACGACACGGTGGCGCTGTCGCCCCCGGAGGCACCGGCCAGTGGCCGGAACAGCACCGGAATGCTGCCGATCTGGAGGCTTGAGTCCGGGTCGACGTCCGGTGGGAGCGGGCAGGTGACCTGGGTTCCCGAAGTGGCGCACCAGGCGGGGAACTCGGCGGTAGCGACGCCGGACAGCCCGGTCAGGTCGACGACGACCCGCGGGTTCACCGCGTCCTGGGCGTACACGTAGAGCGGCTTGGCCTTGCCGGGGGCGCCGGCTGCACCGATCACGACATCGTCGAGCTGGGCCTGGAACCAACCGGACCCGGTCTCGGCCTGGGCCGGAGCACCGAGTGCCACGAGTGAGGCGGTGACCGCCAACACCACGGCGGCTCGTCCCGCACGGGCATGCGGGCGTTGCGCAGATCGCATGTGACTCCTTGCGTGGAGGGACCCGACGGCACGCCAACGCCACCGGGGGCGGAGCCGTTCGGGAACCATGAGCTTAGATGCGCAGTACGACACGCGACGCCCCGTGCGACGTGCTCTCCGCCCGAGAGCCGACCCGTCCGGACCGGCCGAGGGTGGGCCGTGCCACAGCACGGGCGGGTACCCGGCGTGGGCACGACGACGGCGCGTAGGACAGACTTGCTGCATGGCGGCTCGTGGGTTCCCGTACACCGATCTGAAGGACTTCCTGGCGGCGCTGGAGCGCGCGGGCGAGCTACGGCGCGTCGGCGTACCCATCGACCCGACGCTGGAGATCAGCGAGGTCGTCACGCGGACCGTGCGGGCGGACGGGCCGGCGTTGCTCTTCGAGCGGCCCACCCGGGGCGAGATGCCGGTGGCGATCAACCTGTTCGGCACCGAGAAGCGCACCGCGATGGCGCTCGGCGTCGAGTCGCTGGACGAGATCGGCAACCGGATCGGCGAAATGCTCAAGCCGGAGCTGCCGATGGGCTTCTCCGGCATGATGGGCGGCCTGGGCAAGGTGATGCAGCTCAAGTCGATGCCGCCCAAGAAGGTCAAGACCGCC
The DNA here is from genome assembly GCF_053589795.1 of Micromonospora sp. NPDC003241. Classification (NCBI taxonomy): domain Bacteria; kingdom Bacillati; phylum Actinomycetota; class Actinomycetes; order Micromonosporales; family Micromonosporaceae; genus Micromonospora; species Micromonospora sp. NPDC003241. The sequence goes on from NZ_JBSFSO010000019.1 coordinate 46,915, forward strand.
CCGTGTCAGCAGGTGGTCTACCGGGGTGACGACGTCGACCTGAACCGGCTGCCGGGGCTCCAGGTGTGGCCGGGCGACGGCGGGATCTTCCACAACTTCGGGCTGACCCACACCAAGCACCCGGAGACCGGCAAGCGCAACCTCGGGCTGTACCGGCTCCAGCAGCACAGCCACAACACGGTGGGCATGCACTGGCAGATCCACAAGAACTCCACCGCGCACCACGCCGTCGCCGAGCGGCTCGGCCAGCGGCTGCCGGTCGCCATCGCCATCGGCTGCGACCCGGTGGTCAGCTACGCGTCCAGCGCGCCGCTCCCCGCCGACATCGACGAATACCTGTTCGCCGGATTCCTGCGCGGCGAGCGGGTGGAGATGGTCGACTGCCTGACCGTGCCGTTGCAGGTGCCGGCGCACGCCCAGGTGGTGCTGGAGGGCTACCTGGAGCCGGGCGAGCGCCTGCCGGAGGGGCCGTTCGGCGACCACACCGGCTTCTACACCCCGGTCGAGCCGTTCCCGGTGCTGCACGTCGAGGCGATGACCATGCAGCGTGACCCGGTCTACCACACGATCGTCACCTCGAAGCCGCCGCAGGAGGACCACGGCCTCGGCAAGGCCACCGAGCGGATCTTCGCGCCGCTGCTGCGTTTCCTCATCCCGGACATCGTCGACTACGACCTGCCCGCCGCCGGGGTCTTCCACAACTGCGCGATCGTGTCGATCCGCAAGCGGTACCCCAAGCACGCCCAGAAGGTGATGAACGCGATCTGGGGCGCGCACATGATGTCGCTGACCAAGCTGATCGTGATCGTGGACGAGGACTGCGACGTGCACGACTACCGTGAGGTCGCGTTCCGCGCCTTCGGCAACGTCGACTACGCCCGCGACCTGCTGCTCACCGAGGGGCCGGTGGACCACCTGGACCACGCCTCCTACCAGCAGTTCTGGGGTGGCAAGGCGGGCATCGACGCCACCCGCAAGCTGCCCACCGAGGGCTACACCCGGGGTTGGCCGGAGGAGATGACCATGTCGCCCGAGGTCGTCTCGCTGGTCGACAAGCGTTGGAAGGAGTACGGCATCTGATGGCGACCGCCGCCGTGGAGCCGGCTGAACGCCCGGGGCGCGTGAAGTCCTTCCTCAAGCTCGTGGCGATCGAGCACTCGGTGTTCGCGTTGCCGTTCGCGTACCTGTCGGCGTTGACCGCGATGCAGGTCAACGGTGGGCGGGTGCGGTGGCTCGACCTGCTGCTGATCACCGTGGCGATGGTCGGGGCACGGACGTTCGCGATGGCCGCGAACCGCATCCTGGACCGCCGGATCGACGCGCGGAACCCGCGTACCGCCAACCGGGAGCTGGTCACCGGGGCGGTGAGTCTGCGGACGGCCTGGACCGGCGCGGGCGTCGCCCTGGTGGTCTTCCTGGCCGCCGCCGCCCTGCTCAACCCGCTCTGCCTGGTGCTCGCGCCGCTGGCCGTGGTGCCGTTGGTGGTCTACCCGTACGGCAAGCGGTTCACCAACTGGCCGCACGCCATCCTGGCGGTGGCCCAGGCGGTCGGCCCGATCGGCGCCTGGCTGGCGGTCACCGGTACCTTCGCCGGCTCCGGACCGGCCTGGCTGCTCGGCGCGGCCGTCGGCCTGTGGATCGGCGGCTTCGACCTGATCTACGCCTGCCAGGACGCCGAGGTGGACCGCGAGATCGGCGTGCACAGCGTGCCGGCCCGGTACGGCCTGCGCTTCGCGCTGCACGCCTCCACGGTCTCGCACGTGGTGACGTTCGCGCTCTTCGGATGGTTCGGCGTGCTGGTCGGCTTCGGCTGGCTCTGGTGGATCGGTCTGCTGATGACCGCGGTCGCCTTCGGCTACCAGCATCTGGTGGTCACGCCGACCGACCTGAGCCGGGTCAACCGGGCCTTCTTCACCGCCAACGGTTTCGTCGGCATCGCCCTGTTCGCCTTCGCCGTGCTCGACCTGGTCGTCCGGCTCGGCCTGCGTCCCTGAACCTCGGCCGCGCGCCCTGCCGCCCTGCCGTGCGTGGGCGCCGGCTGGGTTCGGGTGGGGGGGGTTCGGGGTGTTAGGAAGGGACCCTTTATCTACCGGAGGCGTTAGTAAGGGGCCCCTCCTTACCCGCGTAGCGGGCACTCTCCAGCGTCCAGTCGATGGTGCCGCGCACGGCCCGCGACACCCCGTCGAGATGGGCGGTGACGGCCTCGTCCAGCGCCGGACCGAACGACTGCACGCGCGACCGCTGGTCGACGAACTCCCGCATCGTCTCGTGCCAGCGCCGGATCACCGACTCGATGGCGGCCTCCCGGGACAGCCGGTGTTCGGCGGCGGTCGCCAGCACCAGGTTGTGCCCACCTGCGGTGGCGTCGTCGCGCTCCAGCGAGGCGAGGTCGTTGTACCAGGACAGCAGGTCGTTGCCGAGGTCCCGGAACCGGCTCAGTGCCGGGTGGTGGTAGACCGCGTCGGGTAGCGGCCGACCGGTGACGAACTCCACCAGCGGATACGACACGTACGCGGCCGAGGTGGCGCGACGCAGCTCGACGTACTCGGCGACGCCGGGCCGGTGACCGCCGGTCTTGTTGGCCGCCTCCTGCCAGGTCCCGTCGAGGTGGTGGGCGACCGCGTCGGCGAATCGTGCCCGCCAGGGGGCCGGCATCCGGCGGCGCGGCTCCCGCCAGGCGGTCACCAGCAGCCGGCGCATCGGCCCGGCCAGCCCGGTCTGCGGTGAGCGGGTCTGCCCGCGCAGCACCGCGAGTACGCCCTCGCGCAGTCCACGGATCTCGGCGAGGGTGAACCGGTCGGGCTTGTCGCAGGCGTCGTCGACCAGGAAGAACCAGGTGAACAGTGCGGTGAGTACGCGCAGGTCGGGCTCGTCGGCGTCCGGATAGAGCCGGCCGGCGTAGCGGGCGAAGCGGGCCCCGGCCAACAGTCCGGCGGTTGCCGGGTCCACCGTCAGCCCGGTCTGCGGCAACCAGTGGATCAACCACTCCTGCACGTCGTCCGCGTACGGCGACAGCCGGGACGGGATCGGACAGGCGTCCCGCAGTGAGGGCAGGACGTACTGACTCATCCCGATCCCTCCCCCTGAGGTGCCGTACCGCGTGCGGCACCAGGCAGCATGCCAGGTCGCGATGGCCCCCGCACGCCGATCGGACATCGGTGGCGTAACGCCCCTCTACTGCCGGATCAGGGCAGGTCCCGGGGGTGCCGCACCGGCGTCGACGGTGACCAGGCAGGCTTGAGGGATGCGTGAACCATGGGTGGTCGGCGTCTCCGGGGCCTCCGGCACGCCGTACGCGGCCGCAGTCGTCCGCGGGCTGCTCGACGCCGGGGAGTCGGTGGACCTGATCGTCTCCCGGGCCGCCCGACTGACCGTGCTGGACGAGACCGGCAGGTCGTTCCGGGACGCCCACTGGGCCGACGACCTGGGTGCCTGGCTCGGTCGCGACCTGGCCGGCGCGGACGTACGGCACTGGCCGGCCGGTGACCTGGCGGCCGGGCCGAGCAGCGGCTCGTACCCGGTGCGTGGCATGGCGGTGGTGCCCGCGAGCACGGCAGCCTGCGCCGGCATCGCCATCGGGCTGTCCAAGGACCTGTTGCAGCGCGCCGCCGAGGTCAACCTCAAGGAGCGTCGACGGGTCGTGGTGGTGCCCCGGGAGACCCCGGTGACCCGTAGCCACCTGGAACACCTGATCGCGTTGCACGACGCCGGTGCGGTGGTGCTGCCGGCCAGCCCCGGCTTCTACGGCGCGGGAGCCGCCGCGTCGGCGGCCCAGCTCGTGGACTTCGTGGCCGGCAAGGTGCTCGACGCCCTCGGCGTACCGCACACCCTGTTCCGCAGGTGGGCGGGGAAGTTGAACGCGGACCGGACCTGACGACCGGTCCGCGTCCTGACCCGCACCACTCAGTACATGCCGGCGTTGGCCGGACCTGAGCCGGTCGAGGCGGCTGGGCCGTTGTTGCGTGGTCTGCCCATCTCGTCCGCCTCTTCCAGCATGCCCTCCCCTTCAAGCAGGGCCCGCACCTCGGATTCCCGAAACCGGCGGTGCCCTCCTGGAGTCCGGATACTGCCGATCCGGCCGGCTGCCGCCCATCGCGTCACAGTCTTCGGGTCCACCCGAAACAGCGCGGCGACTTCACCCGGTGTCAGCAGGCGATCTCCAGTGTCCACAGCCCCCTCCTCGCGTCGACGAAGCCCCCGGCTGAACACACTGCCCCCGGCCGGTGCGAGCCCAGAGCCGTCATGAGGGACGTATGGCAATTACAGCACCAGCGAACTGGCCTGTCCGCCAAACGCGAAAAACGCACTGAGTGAGAAGTTAGTAAATGCTACCGGCGGCACGCCCTTCGGACCCTGGGTATGCGAACTGTCACCCACTGCCATGCCCAACGGATACCGGCGTCCCGGTGTCACCCGTCGCCGACTAGGGTCACAGTCCGTGGACGCCATCGACCGCAGCCTCGTGGACCTGCTCCGGAGCAACGCCCGCCTGTCGTACGCCGAACTGGCCCGCCAGGTCGGTCTATCCGCGCCGGCAGTGCACGAACGCGTCGGAAAGCTGGAGTCCGGCGGGGTCATCCGGGCGTACCGGGCCGACGTCGAGCCGGAGGCCGTCGGGCTGGGCGTCACCGCCCTGATCGGCATCGTCGAGGACTCCGGCGCGGACACCGACGACGTGCTGGAGGCGTTCCGGGGGATACCGGAGATCGAGTCCTGCTACTTCATGGCCGGAGTCGAGTCCTTCCTGCTCAAGGCGCGGGTGAGCACCATCGCCGAGTTGGAGCGGCTGATCGTACGGCTGAACCGGACACCCGGCGTGGCCTCCACCCGCACCGGCATCGCCCTGTCGACCAAGTGGGAGAACCGGCCCCAGCCGGTGGCGCAGACCTCGTCCTGAGCGGCTTGCTACCTTTCCGAGCGTGACTCATCTCGACCGGTGCGACGAAGCAAGCCGGCGGTGGGTGACCGAGGCGATCGCCGCCGTCGAGGCGGACGCCAACCGGTCCGCCGACACCCACCTGCTGCCCTTCCCGCTGCCCCGGTCGTGGGGGATCGACCTCTATCTCAAGGACGAGTCGGTGCACCCGACCGGCTCGCTCAAGCACCGGCTGGCCCGCTCGCTGTTCCTGTACGGCCTCTGCAACGGCCGGATCGGGCCGGAGACCACGATCGTCGAGGCGTCGTCGGGCTCCACGGCGGTCTCCGAGGCGTACTTCGCGCGGATGCTGGGGTTGCCGTTCATCGCGGTGATGCCCGCCTCGACGTCGCCGGAGAAGATCGCCCAGATCGAGTTCCAGGGCGGCCGGTGCCATCTGGTGCAGGATCCGGCCAAGGTGGTCATCGAGGCACGCTGGCTCGCCGAGGACTCCGCCGGGCATTTCATGGACCAGTTCACCTACGCCGAACGGGCCACCGACTGGCGGGGCAACAACAACATCGCCGAGTCGATCTACGCGCAGCTCGCTCTGGAACGCCATCCCGTACCCGCCTGGGTGGTGGTCGGCGCCGGCACCGGCGGCACCAGCGCCACCATCGGCCGGTACGCCCGCTACCGGCGGCTGCCCACCAAGCTCTGCGTGGTGGACCCGGAGAACTCCGCGTTCTATCCGGCCTGGCAGGCGGCCGACTGGTCGGTCCGCACCGGCCGGGGCTCCCGCATCGAGGGGATCGGTCGGCCGACCGTGGAGGCGTCGTTCCTGCCCGCCGTGGTGGACCGGATGGTGCAGGTGCCGGACGCCGCCTCCCTGGCCGCCATGCGGGCCGGGTCGGCCGTCCTCGGCCGACGGGTGGGCGGGTCGACCGGCACCAACCTGTGGGGCGCCTTCGGGCTGATCGCGGAGATGCGCGCCGCCGGGCGCACCGGCTCGGTCGTCACCCTGATCTGCGACGCCGGTGACCGGTACGCCGACACGTACTACGCCGACGAGTGGGTGGCCGGACAGGGCCTCGACCTGGCCCCGCACCTGGCGACCGTGGAACGGTTCCTGGCCGACGGTTCCTGGCCGTCCTGAACCCACGGCGGCTCAGCGGGGCGTGCCGCGCTCCGCCAGTCCGGGGTAGTGCTGCACGAAGCCGTCCTGGTCCACGTCGACCTCGGCGCTGAAACCGTCGCTGGCGTACCGGAACCGGTGCGGGCCCAGCCCGGTGTAGACCTGCTCGGCGGGGAGCACGGTCAGGCTCGGCAGCAGCACCCAGGCCACGTCGATCCGGTGCGTGGTGTCGGCGGGCCCGGTGGTCAGCCCGAGCCGCCGCACCGGCAGCGTGTTGAACAGCGGCGAGCCGCCCAGGTCGACGTCGAGGGTGTCGGCCAGACGGTCGGGGTCCTCCAGACCGGGCAGCCCGGCCGGGGGCCGTCCGGCGGCGGAGAGGACCGCGTCCAGGTCACCCTGCTCGGCGGCGGTCACCCGCCACCGTCCGGTCGCCCGTTCCAGGCGTACGCTCCGCCGCCACCCGGCACCCTCGACCTCGACCTCCAGGCGGACACTGACCCACTCGGAGTCGGTGGCCACCTGGTAGCGGCAGGTGTAGGGCACCGGGTCGGCGGCGATCTGCGTGCCGTGCGCGGTCAGCCCGGAACTGTCGTCGACCACGGCGTGTTCGGCACCGGCCGTGTCGGACCGGGTCCACAGCAACGACTTCCGCGTGGTCGACATGGTGCGGACGTTACGCCACCGCGCCCGGCCCGGCAGGGCATGCGCCGAAGGAGGATCAGTAGGTGTGCGCCCGGGGCCGCCCGACCGACCCGCGCCGGTCCTCGCCCCGCACCTCCGAGCGCCCACCCCGGTCGGCGCCGAACCGGCGCTCCCCACGGGGCTGGTCACCGTAGGAGCGGTCACCGAAGCGGCGCTCCCCGCTCGGCTGGTCGCCGTAGGAGCGGTCACCGAAGCGGCGCTCCCCGCGTGGCTGGTCGCTGTAGCTGCGGTCGCCGAAGCGGCGCTCGCCACGCGGCTGGTCACCGAAGCGGCGTTCCCCGGCCGGGCGGTCGCCGAAGCGACGGTCGCCGCCGGGACGGTCACCGAAGCGACGCGGGCCTCCGGTCGGCCGGCCGGGCCGACGCGGCTCCTCCCGCTCCTCGCGTACCGGCACCCCGCTCGGCTCGCGGGCTCCGGTCAGCTCGGCCAGGGCGGCGTCACCGACGCGTACCCGGGTCTGCTCCGGCTCCACACCGGCCTTCTCCATCATCGCCAGGGTGGTGCGGCGCTGCTTCGGCAGCACCAGGGTCGCCACCGCGCCCGCCTCGCCGGCCCGCGCGGTGCGCCCGGCCCGGTGCAGGTAGTCCTTCGGGTCCTTCGGCGGGTCGACGTGCAACACCAGCGAGACACCGTCCACGTGGATGCCCCGGGCCGCCACGTCGGTCGCCACCAACACGTTGGTGCGGCCCTCGCGGAACTCGGCCAGGGTGCGGGTACGCATCCGCTGGGTCTTGCCGCCGTGCAGCCCACCCGCGCGGACGCCGACCGCCGCGAGCTGCGTGACCAACCGGTCCACGCCGAGCTGCGTACGGGCGAAGACGATGGTCCGGCCGGACCGTGCCGCGATCGACGCGGTCACCGGGAACTTCTCCTGTGGCGGGATCAGCAGCATGTGATGGTCCATGGTGGAGACCGCCGCGGTCGCGGGCGCGGTGGAGTGGGTCACCGGGTCGGTCATGAACCGCTTGACCAACGTGTCCACGTCGGTGTCCAGAGTGGCCGAGAAGAGCAGTCGCTGCGCGTTCGCAGGCGTCTTCGCCAGCAGCTCGGTGACCTCGGGCAGGAAGCCCATGTCGGCCATCTGGTCCGCTTCGTCGAGCACGGTGACCTCGACGTCGTCCAGGCGGCAGACGCCACGGTCGATCAGGTCGGCGAGCCGGCCCGGGGTGGCCACCACCACCTCGACGCCCCGGCGCAGGGCGTCGATCTGGCGGTCGTAGGGCACTCCGCCGACGGCGGTCTTCAGGAAGACGCCGATCGACTTGCCCAGCGGCAGGAGTGCGTCGTTGACCTGCATGGCGAGTTCCCGGGTGGGCACCAGGACGAGGGCACGCGGGCGCATCGGGCGAGCCCGGCCCCCCTCGGCCACCCGGGCCAGCAGCGGCAGCCCGAACGCGAGCGTCTTGCCCGAGCCAGTCTGTCCCCGGCCGAGCACGTCGCGCCCGGCGAGGGCGTCCGGCACGGTCGCGCGCTGGATCTCGAAGGGTGTGGTGATGCCCTGGCGGGCGAGGGCGCGCACGAGCGGCTGGGGCAGCCCCAGTGCGCCGAAGTCGATCGACTGGTCAGGGCCGGCGGCGTCGGCCGGCAGATCGGTGGGAACGTCGGAGGCGGACAGGGGCATGCCAGAGGCAGCGGAGGTGGTCAAGAAATGCCTTTCGAGCGGGGCGCACCTTCGCGATGTCCCGCCACGGCACTGCGCCGCCGGATCCGTCCGCAAGAACGCCCATGGGCGCGCGGTCGCGCGCCAGGTCAGTGATCGCCCACAAGTGTACGGCGAGTGTCGTCCCCACGCGGGGACCGGATGGGGGTAGTGGGCGGACTCACCCGCTGTTCACCCCGGCAGAGCGCCGGTCAGACCGCTCAGGGCGTCGTTGGTCAGCAGGACGACCAGCACGCTGAACGCCACCAGCAGGCCCAGCGCGACCGCCAGCACGATCGCCACCCGCAGGGTGCTACCGGACCGCTCGGCCGGAGTGTCCGTCCAGCCCTGCGCCAGGATGTGACCGGTGAGTGACCCGGAGTTCTCCTCGCCGGCCGGGAAGGCCACGGTGTTGGCCCCCGGCCCGTCCGCGTAGTAGGCGCTCAGATCGGACCCGCGGGGACGGTGCGTCGCCGATCCGGCCTGACCGGAGGCGTCCGACCGAGGTCCGGGACCGGCCGCCGCCGGTGGCCCGGCCGCCGTCGACGGCGGGTTCGGCCGGAGGACCGGCCTGGTGACGTCGGGGTCGTCCAGCGGCACCGGGCGGGTCCGGTCCGGGTCGGTGCCGAGCGGGGCCGGCCGGGTCCGGTCCGGGTCCGTGCCGAGCGGGGCCGGCCGGGCTCGGTTCGGATCGGTGCCGAGCGGGGCCGTCGGTGGCTCGGCCGGAAGCAGCCCAGGCCGTGCCGAGACCCGAGGTGCGACCCCCGGTGCGCCGGAGACCGGCTCGTCCCGACGCCCGGCCGGAGTGGTCGGCGGCGGCCACACCGGCAGCGCCGGAGCGGGCACCACCGGCGGTGCCGAGCCGGGCGCGGCCGACGGCCTGGTGACCGGCGGCACCGCTGCCGACGCTGCCGCAGCCGCCGTGGTCGAGGTAGCCGTGGCCGATGCTGCCGTTGCGGAGACGGTGGTGGCCGGTGGCGGCGGGAACGGCGGTGCGGGCATCGGGCCGGGCGGCGGCGGGGGCGGCGACACGGGTGGGCCGGGCGGAGGGGACGGCGGGCCGGGCACCGGCGGTGCCGGCCGGGGAGCGGGTGGCGGTGCGGGCACCGGTCCCGGCGGGTACGGCCCGGGCGTCGGCGGTGCGGGCACCGGGACGGGTGGCGTCGGCGACGGCGGATTGGGTCCCGGCACCGGCGCGGGCGGCGTCGGCGCGGGCTCCGCCGGTGCCGGATCCGGCACCGGCAGGGGCTCCGGCGTCGTGGGCTGCGGTGGCTCGGCCGGTCCGGCGGGCTCAGCCGTTTCCGGGGCGACCGGCGTCGACCGGTAGACCCCGCTGGCCCGGCCACCACCGGCGGCTGCGGCCTCGTCCGCGCTCACCTGGCCCATGCCGGCGACCCGGACGCTGGCACGAGCCGCAGTGGGCGGCACCGGCTCGCGCTGCCCCGGCACGCTCGCCGTCCCGACCTTGGCGGCACCGCTCACGCCCGCGCTGCCGACAGCCCTGTTCATGCCCGTGCCGCCGGTGAGGGCGCTGGTGCCCGTGCTGCTCGCGGCTCCACTCGTGCCCGCGACGCTGGCGGTGCCGTTCGTGCCCGCGACGCTGGCGGTGCCGGTGACACCGCTCCCGCCTGCAACGGCCGACGGTGCGTTCGAATCGGCGGGCTGGGTCGTGCCGGCACCCGCTGCGCCGGCCACGCTGACCTGCGCTCGGGCGATCACCGGCGGCCGATCGGACTCGGAGGACACCGGGGAACCGGCCCGGTACGTGGTGCCGCCGCCCGTCGCGGGAGCGCCGGTTCCGGGCCCGCCGGTGGCCGGGGCGGCTGGTCCGGTGCCGACGACCGCCGAACTCCCTGGGACGGTTACGCGGGCGACTCCCGCCCGGCCGCGTGCCGGTGGCGGATCCGTGTCGCTCGGCGCCGCCGGTGACGGCGCGGGGCCCGTGCCGACCAGGTCGGCAGCGGTGCCGATGACGGCCGCCGGGCCGGATGCGGATGGCGTCGGCTCCAGGCTGGAAGTGGATGGCGTCGTCTCGGGGCCGGACGCGGAAGGCGTCGGCTCCGGGCCGGCCGGAGCGGGCTCAGGGACCGTCGGAGCAGGCTGCGCAGCCGAAGCCGCAGGCTCGGAGGCGGAAGGCGCAGGCTCAGGGGCGGATGGCGCAGGCTCAGGGCTGGAGAGTGCAGGCTCGGCGGTGGCCGGAGGCGGTTCGGCGGTGGTGCTCGGCGCGGCGGTGGACGCAGGGTCGGCCGGCTTCGCCGGAACCTCGTGCTCGGTCATCCTCGTCCTCCGTGCCACGCTCGCACCCGGATCCGTGCCCCGGACCGGCAGTGCCTGTGTGACACCGTGCCACATCCCGACCGGCTGGCACACCTGTAGCCCGCACAGTGTCCCTCGTGTACGGGCGGGTCGGGCCGAAGATCGCCTCGGCGGGCCCCGTCCGGTCAGCGACCGCCGACGGTGGACGGGGAGGCCGAGGCGCTCTCCTCGACAGCCCTGCTGCTCGCCGCCGTGGTCGGGGCGAGGTTGCTGCTCGTCGGGGCGAGGCTGCTGCTCTCCGTGCTCGGGGTCGCCGGGGCCGACGGGCTCTCCGACGGCGAGGTGGTCGGCGACGGCGTCACCGACGGCGAGGGGGAGGGGGAGTCGGTCGGCTTCGGCGTGGGCGAGCCCGTGGGCGAGGGGGACGGCGACGTGGGTCGCGGCGTCGGCGTCGGCTTCGGAGTGGTGGTGGGCTTCGGCGTCGGCTTCGGAGTGGGCTTGGGTGCCGGCGGCTGCGACGGGGTGGGGGGCGTGGCGGGGGCGGGCACCGCACCGACCACCCGGGTCGCGGCGTAGAACCGGGACCAGCGCACCGTCGAGATCTTCACCACGTCGCCGGTGGTCGGTGCGTGGATCATCTTGCCGCCGCCGACGTACATGCCCATGTGGTGGATGGTCCGCCAACTGCTGCCGGAGGCGAAGAAGATCAGATCGCCGGGGAGCAGCGCGTTGCGCGGCACAGTGCGGGACCGGGTCGCGTAGTACTGGTCGCGGGCGACCCGCGGCAGTTTGTAGTGCCCGGCCGACCGGTACGCCGACCAGACCAGACCGGAGCAGTCGAACGAGTTCGGCCCGGTGGCCCCCCAGACGTACGGGTCGCCGAGCTGGCGGCGGGCGTACGCGAGGGCGGCCAACGCGGTGGGGTGCGCGACCAGCCCGTCGGCCGACTGGTCGCCGTAGTCGGTGCCGAGTCGCTGCTCGGCGGCCTCCTGCTGGCGGGCCAGCGTGATCAACTGCGCCGAGTTCTCCTCGCGCAGCTTGACCAGCTTGGCCTCTTCCTCCCGCAGCGACTGCTGGGTGGCGGCGTACTGCTGCTGGACGCCGCGCAGCCGCTGCTCGGCGGCGGTGTACGCCTGCGTGGCCACCTGCTCGTCGGCGCGGGCGCGGCTGACCTGGCCGGCGGCCGGGCCGGTGGCGCCCTCGCTGCGCTCACCCCGGTTGGCCCGGTGCAGCAGTTCCAGGTCCCGGAGGGTGGCCGCCCAGTCGCCGGGCGGTTGGGCGGCATCGACCTTGATCGCCTCGGCGGCGACCTGGTCGGCGCGCTGCTCGGCCTGCGTGACCGCGGCCCGGGCGAACTCCAGGGTGCGTCCGGCGGCGGTGTGCTGGGACTCGGCCTCGGTGCGCTGCTGTTGCAGGTCGAGGAGTTGGGTGCCGAGTTCACCGATCCGTGCCTCGACGGCGTTGATCTGAGTTTCGAGCGCGTTGCCGGCGGGGGTGACGATCGGCGCCACCACACCGGGGGTGCCGCCGGTCGGTGCGCCGGGCAACTGGAGTTGGCCGGCGACGGCCGGGCGGGAGCCGGTGTCGGGCACCGTGACCGGGACGCTCGGCTCGGCGTACGCGGGAGCCGCGAGGACTGCGGTGGCGACGGCGCTGAGCAGGGCGGACCAGAGCATCGGCCGCAGCACCGGCGAGACCACCGGACTCCGTCGCCGTCGCCGTCGTCCGTCCGTGCTGTCGACCATTGCGCTCCCGTCCGGACCTGCTACGCCGCGCCGGGGGTCGGACGCGGCGGTGGGGACGCTACCGCCAGGTGTCGCCAGATCGCCAGGTGTCACCGGTGTGAGGTGTGGCGTGCCCCATCCTGTCTTACCTCACCTGGTGCGTGGTGTCGATGTTTGGACGGGTTAAAGAAAACTGTGAGTTCGGGAGACGCTGGTCACCGATGGACCACGGTGTGAGCAGCCCGGGTGTGCGACGTAGGCTCTGACTGCGGCCGGTAACGGTCGCGGACGCAGGGGAAAGGGACGGGCTTTCGATGGACGCCGGACTCAAGCGCGAGCTCGAAGCGAAGGTGTACGCCGGGGAGCGGCTGACCCGTGAGGACGGCATCGCGCTCTACTCCAGCGACGACCTGACCTGGTTGGGGCGGCTGGCCCACCACGCGCGCACCGAGCGCAACGGCGACCGGGTGATGTTCAACGTCAACCGGCACCTCAACCTGACCAACGTCTGTTCCGCCTCCTGCGCGTACTGCTCCTTCCAGCGCAAGCCGGGCGAGAAGGACGCGTACACGATGCGCATCGACGAGGCGGTCCGCAAGGCCAAGGAGATGGAGGACGAGCAGCTCACCGAGTTGCACATCGTCAACGGCCTGCACCCCACGCTGCCCTGGCGCTACTACCCGAAGGTGCTGCGCGAGCTGAAGGCCGCGCTGCCGAACGTCAAGCTCAAGGCGTTCACCGCCACCGAGGTCCAGTGGTTCGAGAAGATCAGTGGGCTGACCGCCGACGCGATCCTCGACGAGCTGATGGAGGCCGGTCTGGAGTCGCTGACCGGCGGCGGCGCGGAGATCTTCGACTGGGAGATCCGCCAGCACATCGTCGACCACGCCTGCCACTGGGAGGACTGGTCGCGGATCCACCGGCTGGCGCACAGCAAGGGCATGAAGACGCCGTCGACGATGCTCTACGGCCACATCGAGGAGCCACGGCACCGGGTCGACCACGTGCTGCGGCTGCGGGAGCTCCAGGACGAGACCGGTGGCTTCATGGTCTTCATCCCGCTGCGCTACCAGCACGACTTCGTCGACTCGGCGGACGGCAAGGTCCGTAACCGGATCCAGGCCCGCACCACGATGGCCTCGCCGGCCGAGTCGTTGAAGACCTTCGCGGTCTCCCGGCTGCTGTTCGACAACGTGCCGCACGTGAAGTGCTTCTGGGTGATGCACGGGCTCTCGGTGGCCCAGCTCTCGCTCAACTTCGGCGTGGACGACCTGGACGGCTCGGTCGTCGAATACAAGATCACGCACGATGCGGACTCGTACGGGACGCCGAACACGATGCACCGGGACGACCTGCTGCACCTGATCTGGGACGCCGGCTTCCGCCCGGTCGAGCGGAACACCCGCTACGAGGTGGTCCGCGAGTACGACGCCGCGCCGAGCATGGCGGAGCGCCGTTCCGAGCCGCAGCAGGTCTGGGCCTGAGTCGACGCGTACCCTGGCACGACGATGAGCGAGCAGCAGGGCGCGTTTCCGCGCCGGGACGACGACGGGCGCATCCGGTTCCTGGGTGATCTGCTCGGCGTCAGCCTGGCCGGGGTGGTCATCGGGATGCTGGTGCTGGTGCTCTTCGACACCGCCTTCGCCTGGTTCGGTGCCGGTGACTTCGGCCAGGCCAACGGGTGGCTGGCGGTGATCCTGGCGGTCTGGTTGTTCTGGGAGGACTTCCGGGCCTGGGAGTTCGGCGCGCCCCGGGTGGTGGCCGGGTTGGTGGCGCTGGCGATGGCGGTGGTCTCCGGCCTGCTGGTGGCGGGCGTGGTGACCGGGCTGCCGCCGCTGCTCTCCGGCGGTCTGGCGGCGGTGACGTTCACAGTCGTGTACGCGCTGGTCTGGTTCCCCGGCGTCCGCTGGTTGGTCGATCGGACGACCTGAGGTCGCCCTGCGTCGTGCGGCGGGGCCGCACGGAGGAGCTGAGAGACGCCGCCCCCGGCGGAGAATGGAGTACGACGTGAGCGCGGCGGCCAAGTACACCCTCGGCCGGATCGGCCTGTTCGTGGTCGTGATGCTGGCCCTCTGGCCGGTCGACATGGACATCTTCCTCAAGCTGATCCTGGCCCTGCTGTTCTCCGCTACGGTCTCCTTCTTCCTGCTCAAGGGCGTACGCGACCAGATGGCCGAGGAGATGGCCGCCGCCGCCGAGCGTCGCCGCTCGGAGAAGGAGCGGCTGCGGTCCGCACTGGCCGGCGAGGACCAGGCCGAGGCCGACACGGTCTCCGGCGGCCAGGCCGACGGCGGATCGGCCGACCAGCCCGGCTCGTCCACCGAGCCGGGGCGCGGTCCCTCCTCCTGACCTGCGGCGACGGGACCATGTCGTCGGCATGAGGATCCGACTGGGATGGGCCGGACAGCGATCGATGTTGATATGACCATGTGACCGGTGGTGGGCTGTCCGCTGCCGGGCGGGGAACCCCCGCGCCTCCAGGAGGTTGTCCATGGCCTTCCGTTCGATCCCCGTCCGCCGTGCCCTGGCGCTCATCGTCGCCGCCGGGCTCGGCCTGCTCACCATCTCCGCACCACCGGTGTCCGCCGACCCGGCCCCGAACCGGGACGAGCAGCCGGCCGCCGTGCCCTACCGGGTGCTCGGGCCGAAGACGCTCGCCGACCGCAACGCGATCGCCGGCACCGGTGCCGCGATCGACTACTCCGAACACGGCGTGCTGCACGTCTCGGCGACCCGCGCCGAGGCCGCCGCGATCAGCCGCCTCGGGTTCCGGCTGGAGGCTATCGCCGCCCTGCCCACCGATCGGGGCGCGACGGACGGGCAGGTCGGCGCGTTGGCCTTCCCGCCGGCCGACGCGAACTACCACGACTACGCGGAGATGACCGCCGTGGTCAACCAGGTCGTCGCGGACCACCCGTCGATCGCCCGCAAGGTCAGCATCGGCAGCTCGTACGAGGGCCGGGACCTGGTGGCGGTGAAGATCTCCGACAACGTCGCCACCGACGAGAACGAGCCGGAGATCCTCTTCAACGCCCAGCAGCACGCCCGCGAGCACCTGACCGTCGAGATGGCGATCTATCTGCTCAACCTCTTCACCGACAACTACGGCTCCGACTCCCGGATCACCAGCCTGGTCAACAACCGGGAGATCTGGATCGTGCCGACCGTCAACCCCGACGGCAGCGAGTACGACATCGCCACCGGCTCCTACCGGTCCTGGCGGAAGAACCGGCAACCCAACAGCGGCTCGTCGTACGTCGGCACCGACCTGAACCGCAACTGGAGCTACAACTTCGGGTGCTGCGGCGGCTCGTCCGGCTCGACCTCCTCGGACACCTACCGGGGCCCGTCGGCGTTCTCCGCTCCCGAGACGCAGGCGCTGCGCAACTTCGTCAACAGCCGGGTGGTCGGCGGGGTGCAGCAGATCAAGGCCAACATCGACTTCCACACCTACTCCGAGCTGGTGCTCTGGCCGTACGGTTACACGACCAGCAACACCGCCACCGGGATGAACGCCGACCAGTACAACACCTTCGCGACCATCGGCCAGCAGATGGCGGCGACCAACGGCTTCACCCCGCAGCAGTCCAGCGACCTGTACATCACCGACGGCAGCAGCATCGACTGGATGTGGGCGACGCACGGCATCTGGGCGTACACCTTCGAGCTGTATCCGGGCTCGGCCTCCGGCGGCGGCTTCTACCCGCCCGACGAGGTCATCCCGGCGCAGACCTCGCGCAACCGGGAGGCGGTGCTGATCCTCTCCGAGTACGCCGACTGCCCCTACCGGGCCATCGGCAAGCAGTCGCAGTACTGCGGCGGTGGCAGCGGGACCACGGTCTGGTCGGACACCTTCGAGACCGCGACCGGCTGGACGATCAACCCCAACGGCACCGACACGGCCACCTCGGGGCAGTGGGAGCGGGGCGCCGCGCAGGCCACCAACTCCAGCGGCGCCAAGCAGCTCACCCCGTTCGCCGGTAGCAACGACCTGGTCACCGGCCGGTTGGCCGGCAGCGCCGCCGGAGACTACGACGTGGACGGCGGCGTGACCAGCGCCCGGTCCCCGGCGGTCACCCTGCCGTCCAGCGGTACGTTGACCCTGTCGCTGGCCTGGTACCTGGCACACGGATCCAACTCGTCGTCGGCCGACTACCTGCGGGTCAGCGTGGTGCACAACGGCGGCACCACGGCACTGCTGACCCAGGCCGGTGCGGCGAGCAACCGCAACGGCGCCTGGACCCAGGCCAACCTCAACCTCACCCCGTACGCGGGACAGTCCGTCCGGATCCTGGTGGAGGCCGCCGACGCGTCGACGGCCAGCCTGGTCGAGGCGGCTGTGGACAACGTCACCATCACCGCCTCCTGAAATCGGCGGGGCCCCGCCACACCCCCTCGCGCGGGGCCCCGTCCCAGGGGCCAAACGGACAACAGCGAACTAGACGGGCTGCCGGTGGCCGCTCGTGACCGGGACCGCGACCTGCTCAGCGGGGTCGCGGTCCCGCCGTGCGCTACCGTCGTACCGACCCGCCGCAGCGAAGCCGGTGCGAAACCGGCGCTGTCCCGCAACTGTGATGCCCCGAAGCCGGGGACGAGTCAGGTCGCCTGGGGCGCGTCGCGATCCGCGCTCTCGAGGAAGGGCGCCTCGCGGACGGGTCGCTCCGGCTCCTGTCGGCGAAGCAGCACTCCTCGACCGACAGGAGGACCGATGTTCAGCCGTACCCCCCGGGTCTTCGCCGCGACTCTCGCGGTGGCCGCGCTCGCCCTCGGCGCCTGCGCCGAGACCAGCAGCGAGACACCCAGCACCGGCGAGCGCCCGAGTGGCGCCGCCTTCCCCGTCACCGTCGGGTCGTTGACCCTGGAGCAGCGTCCCGAGAAGATCGTCTCGCTCTCCGCGACCGCCACCGAGATGCTCTTCGCCATCGGTGCCGGGCCGCAGGTCACCGCCGTGGACGACCAGTCGAACCACCCGGCCGACGCGCCGAAGACGGACCTCTCCGGTTACCAGCCGAACGCCGAGGCGGTCGCCGCGAAGAACCCCGACCTGGTGGTGCTCAGCGACGATCGCAACAAGATCGTCGACCAGCTCACCACACTGAAGATCCCGGTCTACCTGACCCCGGCGGCGCAGACCCTGGACGACTCGTACCGGCAGATCACCGAGCTGGGCACGCTCACCGGTAACGCCGACGCGGCGGGCGACGTGGTGCAGCGGATGAAGGACGACATCACGAAGATCGTCGCCGAGGTGCCGCAGCGGGTCCAGGCGCCCACCTACTTCCACGAGCTGGGGCCGGAGCTGTACACCGCCACCAGCAAGACCTTCATCGGCTCGATCTATGCCCTCGCCGGGCTGGAGAACATCGCCGACGCGGCGGACGCCGACGGCAAGAACGGCGGCTACCCGCAGCTCTCCCAGGAAGTGATCGTCCAGGCCAACCCGGACTTCGTCTTCCTCTCCGACGTGAAGTGCTGCCAGCAGAGCGCCGCGACGGTCAAGGCGCGCAGCGGCTGGTCCGGCATCGAGGCGGTCAAGAACGACCAGATCGTCGAGCTGGACGACGACGTCGCCTCGCGCTGGGGCCCGCGTGTGGTGGACCTGCTCCGCACCATCGTGGACGCCACCAGCAAGGTTGCCGAGTGACCGACGTCAGGCGTTAGCAGGGGACCCTTCCTATGCACCAGGCGTTAGCAAGGGACCCTTCCTTACCGGTCGTCGCCCGGCCGGCGGGCCTGCGGAAACGCTGGCTCGCCATCGGCGTGCTCGCCGTCTTCGTCGCCCTGGTGGCCGGCGTCTCGCTCGGGCCGGTCAGCCTGCCGCCCGGCAGTGTCGCGATCGAACTGCTCAACCTGCTGCCCGGGGTACGCCTGGAGAGTGGGCTGACCGAGCGCGAGATCGCCATCGTCACCGAGTTGCGGCTGCCCCGGGTGGTGCTGGGTCTGCTGGTCGGTGGACTGCTGGCCCTGGCCGGTGGCGCCTACCAGGGTGTGTTCCGCAACCCGCTGGCCGACCCGTACCTGCTCGGTGTGGCCGCCGGGGCGGGCCTCGCGGTCACCGTCGTGCTGACCCTGGGCACCGCGACCGGCGGTGCGCTCAGCGGGCTGCCGCTCACCATCCCGCTGGCCGCCTTCGTCGGCTCGCTCGGTGCGGTCGCCATGACGTACCTGCTCGGGGTGGCCGGCGGACGCAGTCGTTCGCCGGCCACGCTGATCCTGGCCGGGGTGGCCGTCTCCGCGTTCCTCTCCGCCGGGCAGACGTACCTGCTGCAACGCAACGCGGACAGCATCCAGGAGGTGTACTCCTGGCTGCTCGGGCGGCTGGCCACCGCCGGTTGGCACGACGTCCGGCTGGTGCTGCCGTACTTCCTGCTCACCAGCCTGGTCATCCTGCTGCACCGGCGGGAGTTGGACGTGCTCTCGGTGGGTGACGACGAGGCGGCCGGGCTCGGCCTGCACCCGCAACGCTCCCGGTACCTGCTGATCGCCGCCGCCTCGCTGGGCACCGCCGCCGCGGTGTCCGCCTCCGGCCTGATCGGCTTCGTCGGGATCATCGTGCCGCACACCGTGCGGCTGCTCGCCGGATCGAGTTACCGGGTCATCCTGCCGCTGTCGTTGCTGTTCGGCGGCGCCTTCCTGGCCCTGACCGACGTGGCGGCCCGGACCGCCGCCGCGCCACAGGAGATCCCGATCGGGGTGGTCACCGCGCTGCTCGGCGGTCCCTTCTTCGTGTTGATCCTGCGGACCGCCCGACGGGTGCTGACATGACCGCGCCCGACGCGTCCGGGGCCGCCGCCGTGCGGGTGCGAGACCTGCGGATCAGCCTGGACGGCACGCCGATCCTGGGCGGCGTCGACCTGACCGTCCAGCCTGGCGAGTGGGTCACCGTGATCGGTCCCAACGGCGCCGGCAAGTCGACCCTGTTGCGGGCCGTCGGCGGCTTGCTCGCCGCGCCGGGCGCCGTCCACCTCTTCGGTACGCCGCTGAGCGCCCTGCGCCGCCGCGAACGGGCCCGGGTGGTGGCGACCGTGGCCCAGTCCCCGGTCGTACCGCCCGGAATGGCGGTGCTGGACTACGTCCTGCTCGGACGTACCCCGTACATCCCGCCGCTGGGCCGGGAGTCCGCCGCCGACCTGGCCGTGGTGCACGAGGTGCTCGGCCGGCTGGACCTGGCCGGCTTCCAGGGCCGGGAACTGGCCACCCTCTCCGGCGGTGAGCGGCAGCGGGTCTTCCTGGCCCGCGCGCTGGCACAGGGCGCCACCCTGCTGCTGCTCGACGAGCCGACCAGTGCGCTGGACATCGGTCACCAGCAGGAGGTCCTGGAACTCGTCGACCAGCTGCGCCGTACGCACGGCCTGACCGTGCTGGCCACCATGCACGATCTCTCCATCGCCGGCGAGTACGCCGACCGCATGGTGCTGCTGGCCGACGGCCGGATCGTCGCCGAGGGCACCCCGACCGAGGTGCTCACCGAGGAGATGCTCGCCCGCTACTACCGGGCCCACGTCACGGTCGTCCCCGGCCCCCACGGCCCCCTGGTCCTCCCCACCCGCCCCCGCTGACGGGTGGGGGTGGGAGCGGGTCAGGAGGTCAGGGCGATGAGGGAGAAGAGCGCGCCGTGCGGGTCGCGTAGGGCGGTGACGCGGCCGGCGGGAATGTCCCGGGGCGGGACGAGGATGGTGCCGCCCAGCTCGGCGGCGCGGGCGGCGGTGGCGTCGGCGTCGGCGACCGAGAAGTACAGCGTCCAGTACGCCGGTGAGTCGGCCGGGAACTCCGCACCCACCGGCGGCATCATCCCGGCCACCAGGCGGTCACCCAGGCGCCAACCGGTGTAGGCGACCTGCCCCATCGGCTCCTCCTCGGGCTGCCACCCGAAGACCAGCTCGTAGAAGACCCGTGCCCCGTCCGGGTCGGGGGTGACCAGTTCGGTCCAGCACATCGCGCCCGGCACGTCGAAGACGTCGGCCCCGGCGAAGGTCATCGGCTGCCACACGCTGAACGCGGCACCGGCCGGGTCGCTGAACACCGCCATCCGACCCCGGTCGAACACCTCGAACGGGGGTACCACCACCTGCCCGCCGGCCCGCTCCACCCGGCCCGCGACCAGGTCGGCGTCGTCGGTGGCGACGTACGTCGACCAGATCGGCACCTGGTCCGGTACGGCCGGCGGCCCCACACCGGCCACCGGTCGCCCACCGAGCAGGAAGACCGTGTAACCGCCCGCCTCCGGTTCGGGATCGACCCGACCGGTCCAGCCGAACAGCTCGGGATAGAACCGTCGGGCCGCGTCCAGCTCAGGGGTGGCCAGATCGGCCCAGCAGGGGGTGCCCGGCGCGACGTCGACCACTCCCCGCCCCTCTCGGCTCGGGGCGCTCGACGCTCGACCGCCCTCACCGGCATCGTGGCACCGCCCGGCCGCCGCCCGAGGGAAACGGCCGGAACGTCAACTGAACCGGCGACCCTCGTCCCGCCGGTACGCCCACGCCCCGATCGCGGCCAGCGCCACCACCCAGACCCCGAGCATGACCAGCGACAACGTGCTGACCTGGAAGTCGCCGACGGCCGCCCACATCAGCTCCACCGCGCCCCGGGTGGGCAGGAACGGCGCGATCGCCTCGATGAAGCCGGGCGCGTCACCGGGGGAGGAGAGCAGCCCACCGCCGAAGGCCATCGGAAAGAAGACGACCTGGGCCACCACGATCGCCGCCTTGCTCGGCAGTGAGTACCCGATGGCGAGCCCCAGCAGGGTGAACGGCACCGCGATCACGGCCACGGTGGCCAGCGCCAGCAGGAACCGGAGCGGGGTGATCTCGGCCGCCGTCAACGTCGCGGCGATCACCACCAACGGGATGAGCGACAGGTAGGTGATCAGCAGTCCGGCCAGCACGCGGCCGGCGAAGCGTGGTCCGGGCCCGACGGGCAGGGTCCGGGTGTACGGGTCCCAGGGCTGTTGGCGATCCTCGGCGACGCCCATGCCGTACTGGAAGATGTTGGCGCTCATCACCGAGAAGGTGACCATCGAGGCGGTGGCGAAGGTGGCGCCGACCGGGTCGTCGCCGGCCCACGGCACGACGAAGAAGAGCATCGCGACGGCGGGGAAGAAGGCGCTGCCGAAGAGCGCGATCGGGATGCGGACCGTCTCCAGCAGTTGGTAACGCGCGTGGGTCAGGGCGAGTGGCACGGCAGGCACTTCCTCAGACGGGGGTCGGCTCGGTGTCGGCGGTGGTGATGGCGAGGAACGCCTCCTCCAGCGAGGTCGGCCGTACCTCCAGGTCGCGGAAGTCGACGCCGCTGGTTACCAGGTCCCGGACGAGCTGGTCGGCGTCGGCGGTGAGCAGGTGCGTCCGGCCGTCGACGTGTTCGGTGCGGGCCACCCCGGGCAGCGTGGGCAGCGCGTCGGTGGTCAGGCTGACCCGGCGTACGCCGACCACGGCCCGGACGGCGTCGACGCTGTCGTCGGCGAGTACCCGACCGTGCCCGATCACCACGATCCGTCGCGCCAACGCCTCCACCTCCTCCAGGTAGTGGCTGCTCAGCAACACTGTGCCGCCGTCGGCGTGAAAGGAGCGGATGGCTTCCCACAGGGTGTGTCGGGCCTCCACGTCCAGCCCGGTGGTCGGCTCGTCGAGCACCACCAGCCGGGGGCGACCGACGAAGGCCAGTGCCACGGCCAGCCGCCGTTTCTGGCCACCGGACAACCCGCCGCTCTGCCGCTTGACCTGGGCGGTGAGGCCGAACCGGTCGAGCAGTTCACCCCGGGGCACCGGGTCCGGGTAGTGGGCGGAGACGAAGTCGATCACCTCGCCGACGCGCAGGGTGGCGGGCAGCCCGGTCTCCTGCGGCGTCACACCGATCCGTTGGCGGTTCGCCGCGTCCCGGGGGTCGCCGCCGAACAGCTCCACCCGGCCCGAGGTCGGCCGGCGCAACCCGACCAGCAGGTTGAGCAGGGTGCTCTTGCCGGCACCGTTCGGCCCGAGCAGACCGACCAGTTCGCCCGCGCGAACCTCCAGGTCGACCCGGTCCAGCGCGAGGACTTCGCCGTAGCGGCGGCTGACCTGGTCGGCGCGGGCGAGAATCACGGGAGGCTCCTTCCACGTTGCTCCGTGTACAACGGTCTATCGGGTCGGTGCCACCGCGCAATCAGCCGAGTGGGGCGGGAAGTGGCGCGACGTGCACCACCGAGAGCCGGGACACCGCCCGGGTGAGCACCACGTACAGGCGGTGCAGGCCACGCGGTTCGGCCGCCACGATGGCGGCCGGTTCGGCGACGACCACGTGGTCGTACTCCAGACCCTTGACGGTGGTGGCCGGCATGACCCAGACCCGCGTACCCGCCGTCGGTTCGTCGACGGTGGCCGTCTCGATCCCCGCCGCCGCCAGCGCCGCGCGCAGCCCGGGCACCGCGCCGTCGGCGGCGATCACCGCGATCGACCCCTCGTGCGCGAGCGCCGCGCGCACCTCGGCCACCGTCGCCTCGGCCAGCTCGGTCACGGTACGCACCGTCAGCGTGCCGTCGTGGCGTAGCGACTCGGCCGGCGGTACGTCGACGGCGAGCGCCGGCAGCAGCCGGTTGGCGAAGGCGAGCACCTCCGCCGGTACCCGGAAGCCGACCGTCAACGGCACCACCGTGGCGTCCGGCTTGCCCAGGTGCCGCAGGGTCTCCCGCCAGTCGGTGGCGGCCCACGGCGCGGTCGCCTGGGCCAGGTCGCCGAGGAGGGTGAGTGAACCGTGCTCGCTGCGCCGGGCGATCACCCGGCACTGCATCGCAGAGAGGTCCTGTGCCTCGTCGATGACCACGTGCCCGAAGCCGGTCGGCCGCTCGATCAGCCCGGCCGCCTCGTCGATCAGGACGGCGTCGGCGGCGGTCCACCGGGTGGCCTTCGGCGTACGGGCCAGCTTCCCGGCGGTGAGCAGGGCCTGCTCGTCGCCGGTGAGCAGACCCTGCGCCGCCGCCGCGAGCCGGGCCGGGTCGCCGAGCAGGGCGTGCACCAGCCCTTCCGGGGTGAGCGCGGGCCAGACCGCGTCCAGGAACGTGGTGACCGGCGTCGAGCGGCCCGTCCGGCGTAGCCAGGCGTCGCTGGGCGACTCCGCCCGCCGGGCCTCGGCCTGCCGTTGCAGCAGCCCGACCACCCGGGCGCGGATCCGTTCCCGGCCGACGGCGTACGGCAGCCCTTCCGCGCGGGTCTCGTGGACCAGCCGGTGCAGCGGCTCCAACCCGATCCGCCAGCGGTACGAGCCGTCGGAGACGGTCATCGCCTCGGTCGGCTCGCCCACGTACGCGTCGACGGCCCGGCGCAGCACCTCGGCCATCCGGGCGTCGTGTTTGATCCTCGCCACCTCCGGCGGTTCCACCGCGCGCACCGCCACCCGGTCGACCAGGTCCTCGACGGTGGCCTGCGCGACCTCCACCTCACCGAGGGCGGGCAGCACCGCCGCGATGTACCCGAGGAAGGCCCGGTTCGGGCCGACGACCAGCACCTTCGACCGGCGCAGCCGCTCCCGGTGCAGATAGAGCAGGTACGCGGCGCGGTGCAACCCGACCGCAGTCTTCCCGGTGCCGGGCGCGCCCTGTACGCAGATCGAGTCGGCCAGGTCGGCGCGGACCAGCTCGTCCTGCTCCGGCTGGATGGTGGCGACGATGTCGCGCATCGGCCCGATCCGGGGGCGTTCGATCTCGGCGGTGAGGATCCGGCTGGCGGTGCCGAGTTCCTCGCCACGGTCGAGGTGCTCGTCCTCGAAGCTGGTCAGCACGCCGTCGCCGAAGCCGAACCGGCGGCGGACGGCGAGCCCCTGCGGGTCGCGGGCGCTGGCCCGGTAGAACGACCGCGACACCGGGGCCCGCCAGTCCAGCACCAGCGGTTCGCCCTGCTCGTCGGTGACGTGCCGGCGGCCGACGTGGTAGCGCCGCCCAGCGTGCTCGGCGTCGGCGTCACCGAAGTCGAGCCGACCGAAGAACAGCGGCGTCCGTGGGTCGTCGGCCAGTTCGGCCACCCGACGGGCGAGGTGCCGCCCGAGCTGCTCGGCGGTGTACGAGTCACCGGCCACCGTGTCGCCGGTGGCGAAGAGCGCCTCGGCGCGTTCGCGCATCCGGTGCAGTGCGGCTCGGGACCGGGTCAGGTGCGCTCGTTCGGCAGTCAGCTCGTCGTCGAGGCCGGACGGCGGCGGGTGCGGGGTCTGTGGGGCGTGCAGGCTCATCCACGTGCTCCTTGACGGGGAGGAAGGCTGCCGCTCGCGTGTCCGACCACGGGTCGGCGCGGGACGTCCGCTCCGGTGCTACTCACCTCGGCCGTCGGGCGGAAACGGCCAGCCTACTCCCCGACGGGCGGGCGGCAACCGGTTTACCGCGCCCCACCCCAGCCGGGGTCGGTGCAAGGAGGGGTCCCCTACTAACGCCGCGTGTAGTACAGGGGTCCCCTCCTAACAAACGGACGCATCACGCATCTCACGCCGCGCGGCCGGGTCCGGGGCTGGGGCTGGGCTGGTCGGGAGTGCGGGGTTGGCCACTTCCGGGGCGGCTCGCTGAGCCGATCAGGGAGGGCGGCGATACGGTCGGGGCATGGTCGAGCGCGTCGCCCGCCCCCGGGTCGGGCACATCCAGTTCCTCAACTGCCTTCCCATCTATTGGGGGCTGATGCGCTC
This sequence comes from Micromonospora sp. NPDC003241, assembly GCF_053589795.1. Taxonomy (NCBI): domain Bacteria; kingdom Bacillati; phylum Actinomycetota; class Actinomycetes; order Micromonosporales; family Micromonosporaceae; genus Micromonospora; species Micromonospora sp. NPDC003241. Next base: position 71,862 of record NZ_JBSFSO010000019.1, read on the forward strand.
GGGCGCGCTGCTCGACGTCGACCTGCACAAGGATTCGCCGGATCGGCTCAGCGCCGCGCTGGTCTCCGGTGACCTGGACATCGGGCCGATCACCCAGGTCGAGTACCTGCGGCACGCCGACGAGCTGCTGCTCCTGCCGGACCTGGCGGTCGGCAGCGACGGCCCGGTGCTGTCGGTCAACCTGGTCAGCACCCGCCCGTTGGCCGACCTCGACGGGGCCCGGATCGCGCTCGGATCCACCTCGCGGACCGGTGTGCTGCTCGCCCGGCTGCTGCTCCGCGAGCGGTACGGCGTCGACCCGGAGTATTTCCGGTGCCCACCGGACCTGACCCAGATGCTGCTGGAGGCCGACGCCGCGGTGCTGATCGGCGACGTGGCGCTGCGGGCCATGTACGAAGCGCCCCGGCAGGGGCTGACCGTGACCGACCTGGGGCTTGCCTGGCGGGAGTGGACCGGGCTGCCGATGGTCTTCGCCGTCTGGGCGGTCCGCCGTGACTTCGCCGCCGCCCATCCCGGCCTGGTCAAGGAGGTACACGAGGCGTTCCTGCGCTCGCGTGACCTGTGCCTGGCCGAGCTGGACCAGGTGGCCGAGTCGGCGGCCCGTTGGGAGCCCTTCGACGCGGCCACCCTCGCCGAGTACTTCCGGGCCCTGGACTTCTCGCTCGGCGAGCGTCAGGTCGCCGGGCTCCGGGAGTTCGCCCGCCGGGCCGCCGAGATCGGCGAAGCCCCCGCGCTGCCGGCCGGCGGACCGGCCTTCTTCACCCGCTGACCGCACCCCGAACCGACGGCAGCGCGGCCGTCGAGCCACCGCCGCACGTCGCCGCCGGCACTGCGGTCGGCCGCTGACCGCCCCGCACCCTCAGGTACGCGTCAGCAGCGCCTCGGTGATCTCCTGGCAGTTGTCCATGCCGTACTCGTAGCCCTTGCTGATGGGGTAACGGAGCATCACGCCCATCGTCCAGGTGTCGCCGACCGCCAGGCAGTTGACGTGGATCTCCTGCTCCCGGGTGCGGTCCACCCAGCCGTTCTTGATGGCGATCTGCTTCGCCTCGTCGGCCGGGAACGCCTTACGGATACCGAAGTCGCCGGCACCGCGTACCAGGCGCATCTCCTTGAGCAGCCACTTGGTCCACTCGGGGCCGGCGGCCCGACCGTCGGCGATGCAGTTGCCCAGCCGGGCGGTGTCGCGGGGCGACAGCTCGGTGCGGCTCCAGCCGAGGTCACTGGAGACCTTGCTGTCGGTCAGGTCGCAGACCGACAGCAGCCGCTTGATCGACGCGGCCCGCCCGATCTGGGTGTAGAGCTGCTCGGTCCGGGTGTTGTCGCTGTCCCGGATGATCCTGGTCAGGTCGTCGAGCTTCGCGTCGCTCGGCGTCTGTCCCGCGTTCGCGGTGCGGCGCAGGTAGTCGGCGACGACCCAGGACTTGATCAGCGAGGCGGTGGTGTTGGTCTCGTCCATGTTGTCCGAGCCGATGATCTCGCCCGAGCGGCGGTCCAGCACGCTCCAGCCGTACCAGCCGTCGATGTCCAGGTCGAGCTGCTTCGCCGCGAACGGCAGCGGCTCGGGCTCCGGCGACGGGCTGGGCGAGGGCGATGGTCGCGTGTGGCGGTCGGTGAGCGAGCCGTCGCGGGACACCGGCGGCTCGGCCCGACCCCACTCGGCGGCGGCGCGGGACTCGAAGGGCGAGCCGGGAAGCAGACGCAGGGAGACCAGCACCAGGCCGAGCAGGACGCAGGCGATCGCGACGAGCCGTAGCGGGGATGTTCCGCCCTCCCGGTCGCGCTTGCGGGCGGCCATCAGAGCTTCCCGACCGGCTGCTGCGGGACCTTGAGCGCGCCACCGGGCTGCGGGGTCACCAACTGGGCGGCGACGGTGGCGCAGACGTCGGCCCCGTAGTCGAGCTTTTCAGCGATCGAATAGCGAAGCATGACGGCCAGACTCCACTTCTCCGTGACCGCGAGGCAGTTGACGTGCCAGTTGCGGTCGTAATAGAGGCGGGTCCAGCCGTTCTTCATGCCGACCGGGCCCTGACTGGTGATCGACTCAGGTAGGCCATCGATGATGCCCCACCGGCCGCCGCCCCAACCCTCTTCCTCGTGCTGGTCCTTGTCGGCGGTGGTGCCGCGCACCTTGCTCATCTCGGAGAGCACCCATTCGGTCCACTTCGGGCCGGCTGCCCGGCCGTCGGCGATGCAGTCGCCGAGTCGGACCGCGTCGCGCGGGGACATCCTGGTGAAGCTCCACCAGCCCTCGTACCCCTTGATGTTGCCCCGCTTGGTGTCGGTGAGGTCGCAGATGCTGATCGCGCGCTTGATCACCGGGCCGGGTTGGCCGCCGGCCGGCACCGCGTACGAGCCGCCGGCCTGCCGGTAGACGACGTTCGTCGATGAGTCGTCGCTGTCCCGGATGGCCCGGCTGGCCGCCTTCTTGAACGCCGCCGGCGGCTCCTCGTCGCCGAGTTGGCGCAGGTAGTCGGCGACGATCCAGGCCTTGATCATCGACTCGGTGGAGCTGGTCGCGGCCATGTTCTTCGAGCCGGAGATCTTGCCCGACTCGCGGTCCATCAGCGCCCACGAGAAGAACTCGCCCTCGAAGTTCACCGAGACCTTGCCTGCGGCGAGGGTCGGCGGCGGCGGTGGCGCGGGCGGCGGGGCCGCGACGCTCTCCTGGGCGGCGTTCGCTTCGTCGCCGCTGAGTCGGGCGTACGCGGCCGGCACCAGCATGACGCCGCCGAGCAGCACCGCCGTGACGGCGAACACCATGATCACGCGAGATCGCATGAGCGGGTGAGCTCCAGATGTCAGGGCCGGGGGACCGGCTTGTTGCCAGGACTGACCGGTGTGGATCGCTTGCGGGGCGGGGGAGGTGCCCCATCGGCTCGCGATCGTCCTGCACCGATCGGTGTGACCTGCGAAGTCTACGTCCGGATTCGCATGACGCCAGGATCCGACACCGGTCAACTCGCCGCGAAGGCGGGATAAGAACCCGCTACGCGGCTGTTGCGAGGATTTGCCGCTCGTTTGTGACCCAGTTCATAGTCACGGGCGCTACCCGTGGCGTGCGCCTGGTAACGCTCGGGTATCTCGTATTTCTATGACACCCCTCTGGTGTCGCAAGTTGCAAGCTGTAACACTGAGTCCATGTATGGCAATGACTTCCCGGGCGAGGACCCGCCCGGCGGCCTGCTCGGCGAGGTCGAGGCGGCGGAGGCGGCACTGCGGGCCGCGGCGGAACGGGGGCGGGCGGACGCCGATCCCGGAACGGACCTGGCGGCGTACTTCACCGCCGTGGTCGACGCCGACCAGAAGATCGAGCCGCGCGACTGGATGCCGGAGGCGTACCGGCGGACGTTGATCCGGCAGATCGCCCAGCACGCGCACTCCGAGATCATCGGCATGCAGCCGGAGGGCAACTGGATCAGCCGGGCCCCGTCGCTCAAGCGCAAGGCGATCCTGCTCGCCAAGGTGCAGGACGAGGCCGGCCACGGGCTCTACCTCTACGCCGCCGCCGAGACCCTCGGGGTGAGCCGGGACGAGCTGGTCCAGCTCCTGCTGGACGGCCGGCAGAAGTACAGCTCGATCTTCAACTACCCGACTCTGACCTGGGCCGACGTCGGCGCCATCGGATGGCTGGTGGACGGCGCGGCGATCGTCAACCAGGTGCCGCTGTGCCGCTGCTCCTACGGCCCGTACGCCCGCGCCATGATCCGGGTCTGCAAGGAGGAGTCGTTCCACCAGCGCCAGGGCTACGAGATCCTGCACGTGCTGGCGCACGGCACCCCGGCCCAGCGCGCGATGGCGCAGGACGCGGTGGACCGCTGGTGGTACCCGTCGCTGGCCATGTTCGGCCCGCCGGACGGCGACTCCACCCACTCCGCCCAGTCGATGGCCTGGAAGATCAAGCGTTTCTCCAACGACGAGTTGCGGCAGCGCTTCGTGGACATGTGTGTCGGCCAGGCGGAGTCGCTCGGGCTTACCCTCCCCGACCCGGACCTGCGCTGGAACGAGGAGCGGCAGGCGTACGACTACACCCAGCCCGACTACGCCGAGCTGATGCGAGTGATCAAGGGCAACGGGCCGTGCAACCGGGAGCGGATGGCGCACCGGCGCCAGGCGCACACCGACGGCGCGTGGGTGCGCGAGGCAGCCGAGGCGTACGCGGCCAAGCGGCGCACCAAAGAAAAGGTGGCAGCGTGAGCGCGAGGAGTGAGCCGATCTTGCGAGCCCCGCAGTCGCGAGCCAGGGGGGTGCTGTGAGCGCGAGGAGTGAGCCGATCTTGCAAGCCCCGCAGTCGCGAACCGAGGTGACCCGGTGACGGCGAGGGAATCCGCACCGCTCTGGGAGGTCTTCGTGCGGGCCCGGCGGGGGCTGTCGCACACGCACGTGGGCAGCCTGCACGCGCCCGACGCCGAGCTGGCCCTGCGTAACGCCCGGGACCTCTACACCCGCCGCCAGGAGGGGGTGTCGATCTGGGTGGTGCCGGCCGGGGCGATCACCGCCTCCAGCCCGGACGAGAAGGACGCCTTCTTCGACCCGGCCGCCGACAAGGTCTACCGCCACCCCACCTTCTACGAGGTGCCGGACGGGGTGGCGCACCTGTGAACGGTCCCTTCGCCTTCACCCTGGCGCTCGGCGACGACGCGTTGATCGCGGCGCAGCGGCTCGCCGAGTGGACCACCCGGGCCCCGGAGATGGAGGAGGACATCGCGCTGGCCAACATCGCCCTCGACCAGCTCGGCGCGGCCCGGCTGCTGCTGACGTACGCGGGCGAGCTGGAGGGCGCGGGCCGGGACGAGGACGCGCTGGCGTACCTGCGCGACGACCGGGAGTTCCGCAACTGTCTGCTGGTCGAGCTGCCGAACGGCGACTTCGCGGTGACCATGGCGAAGCTGCTCGTGCTGTCGGCATACCAGCTTCCGCTCTACACCGCGTTGGCCGGCTGCTCCGACGAGCGGCTGGCCGCGATCGGCGGCAAGGCCCGCAAGGAGTCCGCCTACCACCTGGACCACGCCGCGCTCTGGGTGAAGCGGCTCGGTGACGGCACCGCCGAGTCGCACCGGCGGATGCAGGCCGGGATCGACCAGATCTGGCCGTACGCCGACGAGCTGTTCAGCCCCTGGCCGGATGCCCCGGTCGACCCGGCCACCCTGCGGGACGAGGTCGGCCGTACGGTCGCCGAGGTGCTCGCCGAGGCGACCCTCATCGTGCCGGAGTCGGCCTGGGCACCGGCCGGCGGGCGGGACGGCGTGCACACCGAACACCTGTCGTACCTGCTCGCCGAGGCGCAGGTGTTGCACCGGGCCCACCCCGGGGCGCGCTGGTGAGCGCGGACGGGCCGTCGCGATGACCGATCCGCGCGTGGCCGTCGCGTCGGTGGTGGACCCCGAGATCCGGGTGCTCACCATCGACGACCTCGGCATCCTGCGCGCGGTGGAGGAGGACCCGGCGACCGGCCGCGTCGTGGTGACCATCACCCCCACGTACACCGGCTGCCCGGCGATGGACGTCATCCGGGCCGACATCCGGCGTGCGCTGGCCGCCGCCGGGCACCCGGACGCCGAGGTGCGTACGGTCCACAGCCCGGCCTGGAGCACCGACTGGATCAGTGACGCCGGACGGGCCAAGCTGGCCGCCGCCGGCATCGCCCCACCGCAGGCGGCATCCCGCGACGGCGTGGTCCCGCTGACCCTCGCCGTGCGCTGCCCGCGCTGCGGTTCACCGGAGACCGAGCAGCTCAGCCGCTTCGGCTCCACCGCGTGCAAGGCGCTGTGGCGCTGTCGCGCCTGTTCCGAACCCTTCGACCATGTGAAGGCGCTGTGACTGTCACCATCACCCGTCCGGTCCGCCGTCGCCCGGTGTTCCACCCGTTGCCCGTCGTCGCGGTGGACCGGCTCACCTCCGACGCCGTCGCGATCACCTTCGACGTGCCCGAGGAGTTGCGCGGGACCTTCGCCTTCCAGGCTGGGCAGCACCTCACCGTACGGCTGCCCGCCGACGTGGGCGGGGGTGCCGGCCAGGACGTGCGCCGGTCGTACTCGATCTGCTCCACGCCGCAGGACCTGGCCCGGCACGGGCGGCTGCGGATCGGCGTGCGGGAGATCCCCGGTGGTGCGTTCTCGGCGTACGCGTGCGGGGTGCTGCGGCGCGGCGACACCGTCGAGGTGCTGCCGCCGCTGGGGCACTTCGGCACCGCGTTCGCCCCGGACCGGGTCCGCCGCTACGGCGCGGTGGTCGCCGGGTCCGGCATCACGCCGGTGCTGTCGCTGGTCGCCACCGCCCTGGCCGTCGAGCCGGCCAGCACCTTCACCCTGGTGTACGGCAACCGCACGGCCAACTCGGTGATGTTCGCCGAGGAGTTGGCCGACCTGAAGGACCGCTACCCGACCCGGTTGCACCTGGTGCACGTGCTGTCCCGGGAGGAGACCGAGTCGCCGTTGCTCTCCGGCCGGATCGACGCCGCGCGGCTGGGCCGGTTGCTGGACACCGTGGTACCCGGCGACGCGATCGAGGAGTGGTTCCTCTGTGGCCCGTACGGGCTCGTGGTGGACGCCAAGGCGGTGCTCGTCGGGCGGGGCGTCGTCGAGTCGGCGGTGCACACCGAGCTGTTCCACGTCGACGCGCCACCGGATCCGGTCCGCCGCCCGGGCGACGAGCCGGGCACCGGCACCGAGGTCACCATCCTGCTCGACGGTCGGTCGTCGCGTTTCACCATGCGCCGTGACGAGCGGGTCCTGGACGCGGCGTTGAAGGTCCGCAGCGAGTTGCCGTACGCCTGCAAGGGCGGCGTCTGCTCGACCTGCCGCGCGAAGGTGGTCTCCGGCCAGGTCGAGATGGCCCGCAACTATGCGCTGGAGCCCGACGAGGTGGCCGCCGGTTACGTGCTGACCTGCCAGTCCAGCCCGGTGACCGACACCGTCACCGTCGACTACGACGCCTGACCTCCACCCGCCTCACCCGCTCGGTCGGAAGATCGCCGATCGGGATCTGAACATGCGCGGGCTTCGCACCGTCTGTGTCGCCGAGGGATGAACGAGAGCATCGTCCGGTTCTCGATGGCTGGACCGACTTGGTCCGCTTCGGAGGAGCGCTGATGCGGCCATCCCGGCCAGTTCCGGCTTCACAGTCAGAAAGGAAGCCATGCGCAAATTCACCTCGGTGGTGGTTGCCGCAGCCATGGCGTTCATCGCCATGGAGGCGGTCGTCGGTGCACCTGCCCGCGCCGCAGCCCCCCAGGAGTACGTGGCACTCGGCGACTCGTACGCCTCCGGCGTCGGGGCCTTCCCGTACGACTCGGCCAGTGGCGCATGTCTGCGCAGTCCGAGGAGCTACCCGAGGTTGCTGGCCTCCAGCGTCGGCGGGTACACGCTCAAGGACGTCACGTGCAGCGGTGCCACCATGGCCGACGTGCGGAGCAAGCAGCTCTCCGCGCTGAGCAGCAACACCGCGCTGGTCAGCATCACGGTGGGCGGCAACGACGCGCAGTTCTCCTCGGTGGCGACGGGCTGTCTCACCGAGAGCGAGTGGTACTGCGAGACCGCCACCATGTACTCCTCGTACTACGCCCGTAACCAGATGGTGGGCGAGCTCGCCGGCCTCTACGGCGAGATCAAGCGCCGGGCGCCCAAGGCGAAGGTGGTCGTGCTCGGCTACCCGAGGCTGGTCGCCCCGACCGGCTCCTGCGGCGCGATCAGCCCCAGTGCCGCCAAGCGCACCTTCATGAACGGCAACGCCGACGCGGTGGCCGAGGGCACCCGCGCGGCGGCGAGCCGGGCCGGCGTCACCTTCGTCGACATGCGTCCGGTGCTCGCCGGGTACGAGGCGTGCAGCCCCAAGCCGTTCATCCACGGGGTCAACCTGACCCGCCTCACCGAGACCTTCCACCCGAATGCGGAAGGGCACGCCGCGTACACCATGTTGCTGGCGGCGTACCGCTCCTGATCCGACCAGGTCGAGGCCCGACGGGGCCGTTCGTGTCCCGAGGGACGCGGGCGGCCCCGCGTCATCGGCGCACCCCAGACCGGATCTTGGTACGACACCGCCCTTCCGTACCAAGATCCGCTCTGCGGCGGGCGCCGGTCCGATCTTGGTCACAGGGTGGCCGGGCCTGGGGGCGGTCGGTGGGAGTCGCGACGTAGGCTCGGTGGCGTGACGACGAGCCGGGAGATCGACGACATCCTGCAGCGTGGCGCGGACGGTGGGCGGATCACGCCCGAGGAGGCGCTGCTGCTCTACACCGAGGCGCCCTTCCACGCGCTGGGCGAGGCCGCGGACGCGGTACGCCGTCGGCGGTACCCGGACAACATCGTCACGTACCTGATCGACCGCAACATCAACTACACCAACGTCTGTGTGACGGCGTGCAAGTTCTGCGCCTTCTACCGGGCTCCCAAGCACAGCGAGGGGTGGACCCACCCCACCGAGGAGATCCTGCGCCGCTGCGGCGAGGCGGTCGAGCTGGGCGCGACCCAGGTCATGCTCCAGGGCGGCCACCACCCGGACTACGGGGTGGAGTACTACGAGGAGCTGTTCTCCTCGGTCAAGAAGGCGTACCCGCAGCTCGCCATCCACTCGATCGGCCCGAGCGAGATCCTGCACATGGCCAAGGTCTCCGGCGTCAGCCTGGACGAGGCCATCGCCCGGATCAAGGCCGCCGGACTGGACTCGATCGCCGGTGCCGGCGCCGAGATGCTTCCGGAGCGCCCGCGCAAGGCGATCGCGCCGCTGAAGGAGTCGGGCGAGCGCTGGCTGGAGGTCATGGAGCTGGCGCACCGGCAGGGCGTCGAGTCGACCGCGACGATGATGATGGGCACCGGCGAGACGGCCGCCGAGCGGATCGAGCACCTACGGATGATCCGCGACGTGCAGGACCGCACCCAGGGCTTCCGGTCCTTCATCCCGTGGACGTACCAGCCGGAGAACAACCACCTCAAGGGCCGGACCCAGGCGACCACGCTGGAGTACCTGCGCCTGGTGGCGGTGGCCCGGCTGTTCTTCGAGACCGTGCCGCACCTGCAGGCGTCCTGGTTGACCACCGGCAAGGACGTGGGGCAGCTCGCGCTGCACATGGGCGTGGACGACCTGGGCTCGATCATGCTGGAGGAGAACGTCATCTCCTCGGCGGGTGCCCGGCACCGGTCCAACCTGCACGAGCTGATCGGGATGATCCGCTCCGCCGACCGGATCCCGGCGCAACGGGACACGCTCTACGGGCGACTGGCCGTGCACCACACCCCCGCCGACGACCCCACCGACGAGCGGGTGGTGTCGCACTTCTCGTCGATCGCGCTGCCCGGCGGCGGTGCCGGTCGCTCCCTGCCGCTGGTCGAAGCGAACTGAGTCTCCCCAAGGTCACGAGTGGTCCCCGGAAAGGTCACGGTTCGCCAACGGTGCCGACGCTCGGCTGATCACCCGAACGGCTCGCCCCGCCCATCCAACCGGCTCGAAGCGTAGTGCCGGAGCGGCGCGGGGGCGCGCTCCCTCGGGCAACAAGAGCCATCAATCCGGACAAACCTTAAATGACCATTAGCTGAGCAGCTTGTGGCGGGTGTGATCCGGGGTGGCGCGTGTGATCGCCGACGGCTAACGTCCCCGGCCGTACGCTTCTCACCACTCCACGGGGGAGACCCTTCAATGATCTTCCGTACTCGCCGTGCCGCGAGTCTGGCCACGGCCGCGCTGCTCGCCTCGGGCGCGGTTGCCGCGTTCGGTGCGCCGGCCCACGCCGCCGGCACCGAGACCGATCTGGCGATCACCTCGGCCGGCACCAAGGTCACCGACGGTGCCTGGGGCAAGGTCGCCTGGGCCAAGGTCGCCAATCAGGGCAAGAACACCCCGAGCAAGGTTTCCCTCAAGGTCGACGCCTCCAAGGTGGACGAGAGCAAGCTCTGGTTCGTGACGTTCACCGAGGGCGGGTGCACGACCGACAGCGACCCGACCCTGTTCGTCTGCGAGCTGGGCAAGACCGAGATCCCCGGCCCCGGCGAGACCATCGAGCTGCCGCTCCTCATGATCAAGCCCGATGGAACGGCCACCGGGCCGTACAAGGCCCCGGTCACCATCACCGTCGAGTCGCCGGACGACACCGACGACAGCAACAACAGCGTCACCTTCGACGTCGAGGTGACCCCGGAGAGCGGCGTCGACCTGGGCGTCATCGTCCCGGACGTGAAGACCAGCTTCGACTTCGAGACCGGCAAGGAGGGCAAGAAGCTGCACCCCGGCGACACCGCCCTCGTCTACGGCGAGGTCGCCAACCAGGGAGACCTGGTCGCACAGGGCCTCAAGCTGACCTACAAGCTGCCCGAGCACGTCAGCCTGGCCTTCCCGATCGACGGCTGCAAGACCGGCGCCGAGCGCACCGTGGTCTGCGAGGACAAGGACTTCCTGCTCGAGCAGGACAGCGTGCTGATCCTCCCGCTGCCGGTCGTGGTGGACGAGGACGTGAAGGCGCCGGTGGCCCTCAAGGACGGCTGGTTGAAGGCGGAGGCCCACGGCGCGTTGCCGCCCGGTGCCCGGATCAGCAAGCAGGCGACCGTCCCGGACTTCGACCGGGCCGAGGTCCGGGAGATCGAGGACACCGAGTTCGCCGACATCGACCCGTCGGACAACAGCGACGACTTCGCCGTGATCGTCGCGGCCACCGGTAACGGTGGCGGTGGCGGTGGCCTGCCGGTCACCGGTGTGCAGGCCGGCGCGATCGGCGCCGTCGGCGCGGGCGTCGTGCTCGCCGGTGCGGCCATGTTCCTGGTGTCCCGTCGTCGCCGGGTGGTCCTGGTGGCTCCGGGGGACGAGAAGACCAACTCCTGAGGTAGGTCCTCAATCGGCCCGCGCGGGCCGTTCACATAACGCACGGCAGTAGGGGCGGGATGGGCGACCATCCCGCCCCTACTGTCTGTGCGGTGGGCACCGGCGACCCTGGCGGTGAACGGTCGGAGGTCGGGCTGGCAGAGTGGAGGGGTGAGCACCCCGCAGGGCCAGCGCGCCAGCCTGGACAAGCAGCCGCACGAGGTCGCCGCGATGTTCGACGGGGTCGCGGCCCGCTACGACCTGACCAACACCGTCCTCTCCTTCGGGCAGGACCGGTTCTGGCGGCGGGCCACCCGGGCCGCGCTGGCCCTGCGCCCCGGGGACCGGGTGCTGGACGTGGGCGCGGGCACCGGGGTCTCGACCGAGGAACTGTCCCGCTCCGGGGCGTACGCGGTCGGCGCCGACCTGTCGCTGGGCATGCTGTACGCGGGCAAGAAGGTCCGTCCACAGGTGTCGTTGCTGGCCGGTGACGCCCTCCGGCTGCCCTTCGCCGACGCGAGCTTCGACGCGGTGACCATCTCCTTCGCGCTGCGCAACGTCAGCGACACCGACGCGGCGCTACGCGAACTGGCGCGGGTCACCCGGCCGGGCGGCCGACTGGTGGTCTGCGAGTTCAGCACCCCGGTCAACCCGGCCTTCCGCACCGTCTACCTGTCGTACCTGATGCGGTCGTTGCCGGCGGTGGCGCGGACGGTGTCCAGCAACCCGGACGCCTACGTCTATCTCGCCGAGTCGATCCGGGCCTGGCCGGACCAGCCGGCACTGGCCGCCCGGGTGGGCGCGGCCGGGTGGGGCAAGGTGGCGTGGCGGAACTTGAGCGGCGGCATCGTGGCGCTGCACCGGGCCACCCGGGACTGACCGACTTGCCCGTTTCTCGCCGCCATTTAGGTGAATTGGGTCGTTTGGTATTGCCTGCCCCTTAGGCTGGCCCGCATGACGGATGCGAACCGCGTGGCCACCGATGATGCCGCCGAGCTGGTCGACCAGCTCAGGGATCTGGCCGGCGCGGATCCGGCGGACGTGCGCCAGGTGGTGTCCGAGGTGCTCGCCGCACTGGACCGGGCCGCCGGTGGCGCGTTGCGGGAGCACCTGCCGGAGACGATCCGCGCAGGGCTGGACGCCGCCAGCCCCACCGCATAGGGCTGCTCCGATGTCCCGGATCGCATGGCCGCAGCGTCCGGGAGTTCCATCAGTGTCCTGTTTCCGTGATGTTAGGTCGCCCTAACAAACCGAGCGTACGGCGGCGGTCATAGACTCGTCCCGGCTGGCTTGTGAAGCATTTCACGAGCACTCGGGAGGAGGCGCGAATGACCGCGGTGGAGAACGACGCCGACGTGATCGTCGTGGGCGCCGGTCCCGGTGGGTCGGCGACCGCGTACCACCTGGCCCGGCACGGCGTACGCGTGCTGCTGCTGGAGAAGACCGAGTTCCCGCGCGAGAAGGTCTGTGGGGACGGGCTGACCCCGCGCGCGGTGCGGCAGTTGATCCGGATGGGTGTGGACACCTCACCGGAGGCCGGCTGGCTGCACAACCGAGGTCTGCGGGTGATCGGCGGCGGCGTCCGGCTCGAACTCGACTGGCCGGATCTGGCCAGCTTCCCGAACTACGGGCTGGTCCGCACCCGGCTCGACTTCGACGACCTGCTCGTCCAGCGGGCGATGTCCGCCGGGGCGACGCTGCGTACCAACGTGAACGTGACCGGCCCGGTGCTCGACGGCAACGGCCGGGTGATCGGTGTGGAGGCCGAGGACGGCCCGGACAAGGCCCCGGCCACCTTCCACGCGCCGCTGGTGGTCGCCGCGGACGGCGTCTCCGGCCGCTTCCCGCTCGCCCTCGGGCTGGCCAAGCGCGAGGACCGTCCGATCGGCGTGGCGGTCCGCCGCTACTACCGCTCCGAGGCCCGGCACGACGACGACTACCTGGAGTCGTGGCTGGAGCTGCGGGCCAAGGGCACCGGTGCCCTGCTGCCCGGGTACGGCTGGATCTTCGGCCTCGGCGACGGTCGGGTCAACGTCGGCCTCGGCATCCTCAACTCCTCGTCGGCCTTCGGCAAGACCAACTACCGGCGGCTGCTCACCGACTGGCTGGCCAACACGCCGCCGGAGTGGGGGATGACCGACGAGGCCAACGCCGAGGGCTCGATCCTCGGCGCGGCGCTGCCGATGGGCTTCAACCGGGTGCCGCACTACACCCGGGGGGTCATGCTGGTCGGTGACTCCGGCGGCATGGTCAACCCGTTCAACGGCGAGGGCATCGCGTACGCCATGGAGTCCGGCGAACTGGCCGCGGAGGTCGCGGTGCAGGCGCTGGCCCGTCCGGTCGGTGCCGAGCGGGAGCGGGCCCTGATGGCGTACCCGCAGGAGTTGAAGACCCGGTTCGGCGGCTACTACCGGCTGGGCGGGGTCTTCGTGAAGCTGATCGGCCGGCCCGAGATCATGCGCGTGGCGACCAAGCACGGCATGCCCCACCCGACCCTGATGCGCTTCGTGCTCAAGCTGCTGGCCAACCTCACCGACCCCCGTGGTGGTGACGCGATGGACCGGGTGATCAATGCGATGACCCGGGTCGCGCCCGCTGTGTAGGGGCGCGGACCAGGCAGGTCGACCCCCCGCCGACGGTCGCCGGGTGGGATGTGAATAGTGTGAATTTCGCCAACGAACGAGGGCAGGGAAGGACGAGCAGGAGAAGAAGATGTCACTCTCGCCTTACGTACCCATCATTGGGCTGTTCGCCCTCGCCGCCGCCTTCGCGCTGTTCTCGATAGGCGCTGCCCGGTTCGCCGGGCCCCGGCGTTACAACAAGGCCAAGCTCGAAGCCTACGAATGTGGCATCGAGCCCAGCCCGCAGCCGATCGGCGGCAGCCGGTTCCCGGTCAAGTTCTATCTGACGGCGATGCTCTTCATCGTCTTCGACGTGGAAATGATCTTCCTTTACCCGTGGGCTGTCTCCTTCGACCTCCTGCCGGTGTTCGGATTCGTCGCCATGTTGATTTTCATCGGTGCGGTCTTCGTCGCGTACGCCTACGAGTGGCGGCGCGGCGGTCTGGACTGGGACTGAGGGAGGAACGGCAATGGGTATCGAGGAGAAACTTCCCGCCGGCGTCCTGCTCACCTCGGTGGAGAAGCTCGTCAACTGGTCGCGCAAGTCGTCGGTCTGGGGTGCCACCTTCGGCCTGGCCTGCTGCGCGATCGAGATGATGGCCGCCGGTGGTCCGCACTACGACATGGGCCGCTGGGGCATGGAGGTCTTCCGGGCATCGCCCCGGCAGGCCGACCTGATGATCGTCGCCGGCCGGGTCAGCCAGAAGATGGCCCCGGTGCTGCGCCAGATCTACGACCAGATGGCCGAGCCCCGCTGGGTGCTCTCCATGGGCGTCTGCGCCAGCAGCGGTGGCATGTTCAACAACTACGCCATCGTGCAGGGCGTGGACCACGTAGTGCCGGTCGACATGTACCTGCCGGGCTGTCCGCCCCGGCCGGAGATGCTCATCGACGCGATCCTCAAGCTGCGCGAGAAGATCGGCCACGAGCCGCTCGGCCCGAACGGTCGCAAGATGCTGGCGGCCCGCGAGGCGCGCGGTGACGTGCCGGTGGTGCCGTACGGCTCGATGCCGTCGTCGTACCGCAACGACAAGGCCCGCCGCGCCGAGTGGACGAAGGCCGTCCGCGAGGGCCGCGAGGAGCAGTTGCGGATCGAGAACTGGATGAAGGCCCAGAACCACCTCCACCCGTACGGGGGGATCAAGTGACTGACGACAAGCGAGCCGAGGGCGGCGGCGTACCGGTTCCGGTGACGCCGGCCGGGTCGACCAGCGGTGCGCCCGCCGAGTTCCCACCGGCCTCGCCCGCCGGCCGGGGCATGTTCGGCAACCAGGGCACCGGCGACGTCTCCGGCTTCGGCGGCCTGGTCCGCCCGCGCCCGCAGCTCGCCGACTCGCCCCGGCCGTTCGGCGGCTACTTCGACGACGTGTACGACGCGCTGGAAGAGGCGTACCCGGCCTTCGGCGACGCGATCGAGAACGTGGTGGTCGACCGGGGCGAGCTGACCCTGCACATCCGCCCGGAGCGGATCGCCGAGGTGTGCCAGGTGATGCGGGACGACGCGGGGCTGCGCTTCGAGCTGCTCTCCTCGCTCTCCGGCGTGGACTACCTGGGTGCCGACGAGCGCCGGCTGCACGTGGTCTACCAGCTCACCTCGATGACCTACCGGCGACTGGTGCGGTTGGAGGCGGCCGTCTCCGTCGAGAACCCGCACCTGCCCAGCGTCACCTCGGTCTACCCGACCGCAGACTGGCAGGAGCGGGAGGCGTACGACATGTTCGGCGTCATCTTCGACGGCCACCCGGCGCTGACCCGGATCCTCATGCCGGACGACTGGGAGGGCCACCCGCAGCGGAAGGACTACCCCCTCGGCGGCGTGCCCGTGGAGTACAAGGGCGCCGAGATCCCGCCGCCCGACAAGCGGAGGTCGTACCAGTGAACGCGAGGAGTGCAGCGAAGCGGAGCCCCGCAGTCGCGAACGAAAGGTCGGCACTGTGAGCGCGTCCAACTACGCCACCGAGCGCGAGACCACCGAAGGTCGGGTCTTCACCGTCACCGGCGGGGACTGGGACGATCTCGTCTCGGGAGTCGACCCGATCAACGAGGGTCGGATCGTCGTCAACATGGGTCCGCAGCACCCGTCCACGCACGGGGTGCTGCGGCTGGTCCTGGAGCTGGAGGGCGAGACGGTCCGGGAGGCCCGCTCGGTCGTCGGCTACCTGCACACCGGCATCGAGAAGAACCTGGAATACCGCAACTGGGTCCAGGGCTCGACGTTCGTGACCCGGATGGACTACCTCTCGCCGATCTTCAACGAGACGGCGTACTCGCTCGCGGTGGAGAAGCTGCTCGGCATCACCGACGACATCACCGAGCGGGCCAACACCATCCGGGTGCTCATGATGGAGCTGAACCGGATCTCCTCGCACCTGGTCTGGGTCGCCACCACGGCGATGGAGCTGGGCGCGATCAACATGATGCTCTACGGCTTCCGCGAGCGTGAGTACATCCTGGAGATCTTCGAGCTGATCACCGGCCTCCGGATGAACCACGCGTACGTCCGGCCGGGCGGTGTCGCCCAGGACGTGCCGGACGAGGCGATCGTCAAGATCCGCGACTTCCTCAAGCTCCTGCCCAAGCGGCTCAAGGAGTACGAGGACCTGCTCTCCGGCCAGCCGATCTGGCTGGAGCGGACGAAGAACATCGCGGTGCTCGACGTGACCGGTTGTGTCGCGCTCGGTGTCACCGGCCCGGTGCTGCGCTCCGCCGGCCTGGCCTGGGACCTGCGCAAGACCATGCCGTACTGCGGCTACGAGGACTACGAGTTCGACGTGCCGACGCACCCCGACGGCGACGTCTGGGGCCGGTACCTGGTCCGGATGGCCGAGATGCGCGAGTCGCTCAAGATCGTCGAGCAGGCGCTGGACCGGCTCGAGCCGGGACCGGTGATGGTCGCCGACAAGAAGATCGCGTGGCCGGCGCAGCTGGCCATCGGCGTGGACGGCATGGGCAACTCGCTGGAGCACGTCGCCAAGATCATGGGCCAGTCGATGGAGTCCCTGATCCACCACTTCAAGCTGGTGACGGAGGGCTTCCGGGTGCCGCCGGGCCAGGTATACGTCGGCATCGAGTCGCCGCGCGGCGAACTGGGCGTGCACGCGGTCTCCGACGGTGGCACCCGGCCGTACCGGGTGCACTACCGGGAGCCGAGCTTCGTCAACCTCCAGGCCCTGCCGGCGATGGCCGAGGGTGGCCTGATCGCCGACGTGATCGCCGGCGGCGCCTCGCTGGACCCCGTCATGGGAGGTTGTGACCGGTGAGCACGACTGTTTTCACGGACCAGACGCGGGCTCGGGCGCGGGAGATCATCGCCCGTTACCCGGCCGACCGGTCCCGCTCGGCCCTGCTGCCCCTGCTGCACCTGGTGCAGTCCGAGGAGGGTTACGTCTCCCCGGCCGGAGTGGCGTTCTGCGCCGAGGTGCTCGGCCTGAACAAGGCCCAGGTCGGCGCGGTGGCCAGCTTCTACACCATGTACAAGCGCCGCCCCACCGGTGACTGGCTGGTCAGCGTCTGCACCAACACCATGTGCAACGTCCTGGGCGGGCAGGAGGTCTACGACGCCCTCACCGAGCACCTGGGTGTCGGGCACGACGAGACCACCGAGGACGGCTCGATCACCCTCGAACACGCCGAGTGCCTGGCCGCCTGTGACTACGGACCGGTCATGACGGTCAACTACGACTTCTTCGACGGGGTCGACCCGCAGAGCGCGGTCGGTCTGGTCGACGAGCTGCGCGCCGGTGGGCGGCCCACGCCGAGCCGAGGTGCCCGCCTCTGCACGCTCAAGGAGATGGCGGTGCAGCTCGCCGGCTTCGCCGACGAGCGCGAGGGCGCGGTCGCCGACGGCGTACCGGGTGAGCCGAGCCTGCGTGGCCTGAGACTGGCCGAGCAGCACGGCATCTCGGTGCCGGGCTTCGACCCGAACACCCCGATCCGCAGCGCCAAGGCCGGTGACAAGCCGGCCCCGGCCACCCCGGCCAAGGCCGCGCCGACCGGCACCACGGCTCCCGACGTACCCGCGCCGGACCGCAAGTCGCCGCAGGTGCGTACCGCCGAGACCCGGCAGCCGGACGCCCAGACGGCCGTGCCGGACGCACCCGGCACCAAGGTGCCGGTCGACGGGGCGGCGCCCACGTCGAGCGACGCCCGGGCGGCGGAGGCCGCTGGTGCGGCGGCCAACCGGCCCGCCGGTGACGGCAAGCCTGCCGGCGACGACGCCGAGGCTCAGGAGCGCAACCTCAGCGAGGCGGAGTCGTCCGGCGGTGGCCGGGGCTCCGCGAACGACAAGGGGGCTCAGAAGTGACCACGCCTCGGCCGGAGACCCTGGCCAAGCTGACGCCGGTACTCACCAAGCGCTGGCTGTCGCCGGACGCCTGGCGGATCGGCACCTACGAGAAGCTCGACGGGTACGCCGCGCTGCGTAAGGCGCTCAAGGCGCACCCGGACGACCTGATCCAGCTCGTCAAGGACTCCGGGCTGCGCGGTCGTGGCGGTGCCGGCTTCCCGACCGGGCTCAAGTGGGGCTTCATCCCGCAGGGCGACGGCAAGCCGCACTACCTCGTGGTCAACGCCGACGAGGGCGAGCCGGGCACCTGCAAGGACCTGCCGCTGATGACGCACGACCCGCACTCGCTGGTCGAGGGCGTGATCATCGCGTCGTACGCGATCCGGGCCAGCCGGGCCTACCTCTACATCCGGGGCGAGGCCGTGCACGCGGCGCGTCGGCTGCGCAACGCGGTGAACGAGGCCTACGCCAAGGGCTACCTCGGGCGCGACATCCTCGGTTCCGGGTTCGACCTGGACCTGGTCGTGCACTCGGGCGCCGGCGCGTACATCTGCGGTGAGGAGACGGCGCTGCTGGACTCGCTGGAGGGCTTCCGGGGCCAGCCCCGGCTGCGCCCGCCGTTCCCGGCGACCCACGGCCTGTACGCCAGCCCCACCGTGGTCAACAACGTCGGCACCATCGCGAGCGTGCCGTACGTCGTGCTCGGTGGTGCCGAGTGGTGGAAGACCATGGGCACGGAGAAGTCCTCCGGGCCGATGATCTATTCGCTCTCCGGCCGGATCGCCAACCCCGGCCAGTTCGAGTGCTCGATGGGCATCACGCTGCGCGAACTGCTGGAGCTTGCCGGCGGGATGCAGCCCGGACACCACCTCAAGTTCTGGACGCCGGGTGGCTCGTCCACCCCGCTGCTCACGGCCGAGCACCTGGACGTGCCGCTGGACTTCGAGGGGGTGGCCGGCGCCGGATCGATCCTCGGCACCACGGCCACGCAGATCTTCTCCGACCAGGACTGCCCGGTCTACGCGACCTACCGCTGGCTGGAGTTCTATCACCACGAGTCGTGCGGCAAGTGCACCCCGTGCCGGGAGGGCAACTACTGGATGGTCCGGGTCTACCGGCGCATCCTGGCCGGCCAGGGCACCCACGACGACCTGGACACCCTGCTCGACACCTGCGACAACATCCTCGGCCGCTCGTTCTGCGGTCTGGGTGACGGTGCCACCAGCTCGGTGACCTCGTCCCTGAAGTACTTCAAGCAGGACTACCTCGACTACATCGAGGGACGGACCGCGCCGAAGTTGTCCGACAAGCAGTTGGTGGGAGCCCACTGATGCGAGTGCGAGGAGTGAGCGGAGCGAGCCCCGCAGCCGCGAGCGAAAGGCGAGCACAGTGACCGACGTTGCCAAGTCGACCGAGACGGTCACGCTGACCATCGACGGCGTCGAGGTCACCGCCCCGAAGGGGGCGCTGCTGATCCGCGTCGCCGAGCAGATCGGCACGGAGATCCCCCGCTTCTGCGACCACCCGCTGCTGGCGCCGGCCGGTGCCTGCCGCCAGTGCCTCGTCGAGGTGGAGGGGCAGCGCAAGCCGGTCGCCTCGTGCACGCAGACGGTGGCCGAGGGCATGGTCGTCCGTACCCAGCTCAGCTCCCCGGTCGCCAAGAAGGCGCAGGAGGGGATCATGGAGCTGCTCCTGGTCAACCACCCCCTCGACTGCCCGATGTGCGACAAGGGCGGCGAGTGCCCGCTGCAGAACCAGGCGATGTCGACCGGCCGTACCGACTCGCGGTTCCACGAGCACAAGCGGGAGTACCCGAAGCCGCTGCCGATCAGCACGCAGGTGCTGCTCGACCGCGAGCGCTGCGTGCTCTGCCAGCGCTGCACCCGGTTCTCCGAGGAGATCGCCGGTGACAAGTTCATCGACCTGATGAACCGGTCGTCCGCCGAGGAGATCAACATCTATCGGGACGAGGAGTACGGCGAGGAGGGCGACGCAGGTGATGTGCCGTTCAACTCGTACTTCTCCGGCAACACCGTGCAGATCTGCCCGGTCGGCGCGCTGACCGGTACCCAGTACCGTTTCCGCGCCCGCCCGTTCGACCTGGTCTCCAGCCCGAGCGTCTGCGAGCACTGCTCGGCCGGTTGCGCCCAGCGCACCGACTGGCGTCGCGGCAAGGTGATGCGCCGGCTGGCCGGCGACGACCCGCAGGTCAACGAGGAGTGGAACTGCGACAAGGGCCGGTGGGGCTTCCAGTACGCCCGCGCCACCGACCGGCTGACCACCCCGCTGGTCCGCGACGAGCGCACCGGTGAGCTGCGCGAGGCGTCCTGGAGCGAGGCGCTCAGCGTCGCCGCCGAGGGGCTGCGTGCCGCTCGGGACGGCGGTCAGGGTTCGGCGGTGCTCACCGGCGGTCGGCTGACCGTCGAGGACGCCTACGCGTACGCGAAGTTCGCCCGGATCGCGCTGCACACCAACGACATCGACTTCCGGGCCCGCCCGGCCTCCCGTGAGGAGGCCGACTTCCTGGCCAGCAACGTCGCCGGCAGCACCGACGTCACCTACACCGACGTCGAGAACGCTCCTGCGGTGGTGCTGGTCGGCCTGGAGCCGGAGGAGGAGTGCCCGATCCTCTTCCTGCGGATGCGCAAGGCGTACCTCAAGAACCGACTCAAGGTGTACGCGATCGCGCCGTTCGCCACCCGTGGCCTGGAGAAGCTCGGTGCCAAGCTGGCCCGGGTGGTGCCGGGTGAGGAGGCCGGGGTGCTCGCCGAGCACGCCACGGTCGCCGAGGCGCTGAGCGCCCCGGGCGCGATCCTGATCGTCGGCGAGCGACTGGCCTTGGTGCCCGGCGGGCTCTCCGCCGCCGCCGAGGTGGCCGCGCGTACCGGCGCGAAGCTGGCCTGGGTGCCGCGCCGCGCCGGCGACCGGGGCGCCGTCGACACCGGTTGCCTGCCCAACCTGCTGCCCGGTGGCCGGATGGTCACCGAGCCGACCGCGCGGGCCGAACTGGGCGAGGCGTGGGACATCCCGGCCGGGGTGATCCCGAGCCAGGCCGGACGGGACACCGACGGCATCCTCGCCGCCGCCGCCGAAGGCCGGCTCGGCGCGCTGGTGGTGGCCGGCGTCGACCCGGCCGACCTGGCCGACCCGCGCCTGGCCGAGCAGGCCCTCGACGCGGTGCCGTTCCTGGTCAGCCTGGAACTGCGGGCCAGCGCGGTGACCCGACGGGCGAACGTCGTCCTGCCGGTCGCCCCGGTGGTCGAGAAGGCCGGCAGCTTCCTGGACTGGGAGGGTCGGCTGCGTCCGTTCGACGCGGTCCTGAACACCGCCGCGATGACCGACGGTCGGGTGCTCGACGCGCTCGCCGCCCAGCTCGACGTGCGGCTGGGCACCGGAGACGTGCTCTCCGTACGCCGCGAGCTGGGCAGCCTGCCGACGACCCGGGTGGGTCGTCCGGCCGCCCCGAGTGTCGAGCCGGGCACCGTCCGGGACCTCGCGCCCGGCGAGGCGGTCCTGGCGACCTGGCACCAACTGCTCGACCTGGGCAGCCTCATCGACGGTGACGAGCACCTGGGCGGCACCGCCCGTCCGCCGGTGGTCCGGCTGGGCAAGGGCAGCGCGGAGGCGCTCGGCATCGCCGACGGCGACCCGGTGACGGTGGGTACCGACCGGGGGGCGCTGACCCTGCCGGCGGCCATCACCGAGATGCCGGACGGCGTGGTCTGGCTGCCCACCAACTCGCCCGGCTCGACGGTACGGCGCAGCCTGGGCGCGACCTCCGGTTCGGTGGTCCGGGTCTCCGCACCTGGTACGGCCGAGCCGGTCGCCGCCGACGCGGCGGGTCGTTCGGGCCCGCTGCTCAACTCCTCCGGGGGTAACCAGTGAGTGCGAGGAGTGAACGAGCGGAGCGAGTGAGCCCCGCAGTCGGGAACGAAAGGTGGGCCCAGTGAGTCACTCGCTCCTCGCCCAGGCGCCGTCGCTGACCGACTTCGGTCACGACCCGTGGTGGCTGGTGCTTGGCAAGATCGTCTTTGCCTTCGTCGTCGCCCTGCTCGGCACGCTGCTGGGCGTCTGGTTCGAGCGGCGAGTGGTGGGGCGGATGGCGGTCCGGCCGGGCCCCAACCAGCTCGGCCCCTTCGGTCTGCTGCAGACGCTCGCCGACGGCCTGAAGATGGCCTTCAAGGAGGACATCCTCCCCAAGTCGGCAGACAAGGTCATCTACTTCTTCGCGCCGGCCATCTCGGTGATCTGCGCGGTCACCGCGCTGTCGGTGATCCCCTTCGGCCCGATGGTCAGCATCTTCGGCCACCAGACGCCGTTGCAGGTCACCGACGTGCCGGTGGCGGTGCTGGTGGTGCTCGCCTTCTCGTCGTTGGCGGTCTACGGCATCGTGCTCGCCGGTTGGGCCTCCGGCTCGACCTACCCGCTGCTCGGTGGTCTGCGGTCCACCGCCCAGCTGATCTCGTACGAGGTCTCGCTGGGGCTGTCCATCGTGGCGGTGTTCATGCTCGCCGGCACGATGTCCACCTCGGAGATCGTGGCCGCGCAGGGCACCGGCACGCAGGTGAACCTCTTCGGCTTCGACGTCCCGGCGCCCGGCTGGTACGCGCTGCTGCTGTTCCCGAGCTTCATCGTCTTCTTCATCTCCATCGTCGGTGAGACGAACCGGCCGCCGTTCGACCTGCCGGAGGCGGAGTCGGAGCTGGTGGCCGGCTTCATGACCGAGTACAGCTCGCTGAAGTTCGCGCTGATCATGCTCAGCGAGTACGTGGCGATGGTGACCATGTCGGCCTTCACCGTCACCCTTTTCCTGGGCGGTTGGTACGCGCCGTGGCCGATCAGCCTCTGGTCGGGCGCCAACACCGGTTGGTGGCCGCTGCTCTGGTTCTTCGGCAAGGTCATCCTGCTGGTGTTCGTCTTCGTCTGGCTGCGGGGCACGCTGCCCCGGCTGCGCTACGACCAGCTCATGCGGCTCGGCTGGAAGGTGCTGATCCCGATCAGCCTGGTCTGGATCGTGGTCCTGGGCTGGTACCGCACCATCGGCGACTGGGACACCACGGGTCGCCTGTGGGCCATCGGCATCCCGGCCGGGATCGTGCTGCTCGCCGCGATGTTCTGGCCGAGCCGCAAGCCGCAGCCGAAGCCGACCGTCGCCGAGCAGGTCGAGAACCGGCCGCAGGGCAGCTTCCCGCTGCCGCCAATGGATCTGCAGGTACCCCCGAGCCCGCGTACCCGGCGCATGGTCGCCGAGCGGGAGCCGGCCAACGTTCCCGCCGGCCAGGATTCTGAGGAGGTGTGACGTGGGCGCGATCACCGGAACGTTCAAGGGCTTCGGGGTCACCTTCTCGCACATGTTCAAGAAGGTCGTCACCACCGACTACCCCTTCACCCCGCCGAAGCCGGCGCCGCGCTACCACGGCCGGCACATCCTCAACCGGCACCCGGACGGCCTGGAGAAGTGCATCGGCTGCGAGCTGTGCGCCTGGGCCTGCCCGGCGGACGCCATCTACGTCGAGGGTGGCGACAACACCGACGAGCAGCGCTTCTCGCCGGGTGAGCGGTACGCCAGCAACTACCAGATCAACTACGCCCGCTGCATCTTCTGCGGGCTGTGCATCGAGGCGTGCCCGACCCGCTCGTTGACCATGAGCAACGAGTACGAGCTGGCCCGGGACAACCGGCAGGACCTGATCTTCACCAAGGAGCAGCTGCTCGCGCCGCTGCTGCCGGGGATGGAGCAGCCGCCGCACCCGATGCGTCTGGGCGACAGCGAGAAGGACTACTACATCGGCAGCCTGACCAACCCGGGCACCTCGGCCGGCGCCGAGCGCTCGCCGATGGGGCCGGGGCGGTACCAGCTGGACGAGCACCCGGGCGTCACCTTCCCCGGTGCCGAGCAGGCCGCCCAGCGCGCCGCGGCGGACAAGGGAGAGACGGAATGACCACCTCGACGGTGCTCGCCGCGGGTGCGGTCTCCGGCGGCGAGGCGGTGGCCTTCTGGATCCTCGCCCCGCTCGCGCTGGCCGGCGCGATCGGCATGGTCGCGGCACGCAACGCGGTGCACTCGGCGCTCTGGCTGGTGCTCACCATGCTCAGCCTGGGCGTGTTCTATGTGCTCCAGGCCGGACCGTTCATCGGCATGGTGCAGATCATCGTCTACACCGGCGCGATCATGATGCTCTTCCTGTTCGTGCTGATGTTGGTCGGCCGGGACGCCTCGGACTCACTGATCGAAGTGCTGCGGGGTCAGCGGATCGCCGCGATCGGGCTCGGTGTCGGCTTCGCCGCCCTGCTCGGCAGCGGGGTCTACCGGGCCACCCAGGGCACCGTCGCGGTGGGTCTGGAGGAGGCCAACGCGGGCGGCAACGTGCAGGGCATCGCCCGGTTGCTCTTCACCGACTACATCTTCGCCTTCGAGCTGACCGCCGCGCTGCTGATCACCGCCACCATCGGCGGCATGATCCTGGCGCACATCGAGCGGCGCAAGGAGGACAAGCGCGACCAGGTGGCCACCATGAAGGCCCGCTTCGCGCCGGGCAACTACCCCGGTCCGAAGCCCGGCCCGGGTGTCTTCGCCACCTCCTCGTCGGTGGCCACCCCGGCGCGCCTGCCGGACGGCCGGTTGAGCGACCGGAGCACGCCGGACATCCTTCCGGTGCGTGAGCTGGCGGCCGAGGAAACCACCCTGAAGGGCACTGAGAAGTGAGTGCGAGGAGTGAGCTTGCGACCTCCAGTCGCCCGCGCGAGGAGAGAGCGGAGCGAGCCCCGCAGTCGTGGGCAGAAGACTGCCCAGTCGCGAACGGAAGGCCGGTCCGGTGAGTGACTTCTTCTCCGTCGAACCGAACTACTACCTCGTCCTCGCCGCGGTGCTGTTCACCATCGGCGCGGCCGGGGTGCTGGTCCGGCGCAACGCGATCGTGCTGTTCATGTGCGTCGAGCTGATGCTCAACGCGGCCAACCTGGCGCTGGTCACCTTCAGCCGGATGAACGGTGACCTGAACGGCCAGATCATGGCGTTCTTCGTGATGGTGGTGGCGGCGGCCGAGGTCGTGGTCGGGTTGGCCATCATCATGGCGATCTTCCGCACCCGGCGCTCCGCCAGCGTCGACGACGCCAACCTGTTGAAGTACTAGAGGGGCCCACCGGTGGACGAAATTGTGACGTACGCCCAGGCTGCTCCGGCCGAGACCGTCTCGTACGCGACGGCCGACGGGCTGCTGAGCAGCGTCTGGCTGCTGGTGGCGATCCCGCTGGTCAGCGCGATGGTCCTGCTGCTGCTCGGCCGGCGCGCCGACCGGTGGGGGCACTGGCTCGGCGTGGCCGCCGTGGGTGCCGCCTTCCTGCTCGGGCTGACCTACTTCTTCAACCTGCGCGGGTTGGAGAACAAGTCGGTTGAACTGAGCCTCTGGGACTTCATCGCGGTCGGCAATCTCAACGTCGACTTCGGCCTGCTCTTCGATCCGCTGGCCGGGGTCTTCGTCCTGCTGATCACCGGCGTGGGCTTCCTGATCCACCTGTACGCGGTCGAGTACATGGCGCACGACCCGGGTCGTCGGCGGTTCTTCGCCTACTTCAACCTGTTCGTCGCGGCCATGCTGCTGCTGGTCCTCGGCAACAACTACGTGATGCTCTACTTCGGCTGGGAGGGCGTCGGTCTGGCGTCGTACCTGCTGATCTCCTTCTGGAACACCAAGCCGGCCGCGGCCACCGCCGGCAAGAAGGCGTTCCTGATGAACCGGGTCGGTGACGCCGGTCTGGCCATCGCCATCTTCATCATGTTCGCCACCCTGGGCACCACCCAGTACGACGAGGTGTTCAACGGGGTCGGCGCGCTGGCCGGCAGCACCGTGCTGGTGCTCGGCATACTCCTGCTGCTCGGCGCGGCCGGCAAGTCCGGTCAGTTCCCGCTCCAGGCGTGGTTGCCGGACGCGATGGAGGGCCCGACCCCGGTGTCGGCGCTCATCCACGCCGCGACGATGGTCACCGCCGGCGTCTACCTGATCGCCCGGTCCAACATCATCTTCTCGGCCAACGCCACGCTGCAGTTGGTGGTGGTCAGCGTGGGTGCGCTGACGCTGCTGATCGGCGCGATCATCGGCTGCGCCAAGGACGACATCAAGCGGGTGTTGGCCTGGTCGACGGTGAGCCAGATCGGCTACATGTTCCTCGGTGTCGGCCTGGGCGGCGCGGCGTACGCGCTGGCCATCGTGCACCTGCTGGCGCACGGCTTCTTCAAGGCCAACATGTTCCTCGGCGCCGGCTCGGTCATGCACGGCATGAAGGACCAGGTGGACATCCGCCGCTTCGGCGGACTGTCGAAGTACATGAAGATCACCTGGATCACCTTCGGCGCGGGCTGGCTGGCGATCATCGGCATGTTCCCGTTCTCCGGCTACTTCTCGAAGGAGCCGATCATCGCCGCCGCCTTCGAGCGGGACGGCTGGACGGCCTGGCTGTTCGGCGGGGCGGCGGTGCTCGGCGCCGCGCTGACCGCGTTCTACATGACGCGGCTGTTCGTGCTGACCTTCCACGGTCCGAAGCGCTGGACCACGGACATCGAGCACCCGCACGAGTCCCCGCCGCTGATGACCATCCCGCTGATCCTGCTCGGCATCGGCTCGATCGGCGCGGGTTGGCTGCTGGCCACCTCCGTACCGGACTGGCTGACCGCCACCGCCGGCCTCGGCGCGGCCGAGGCGCACCACGACGCGGTGCTGCCGCACTGGGCGATCGTGGTGCTGTCGCTGGGTGTCACCGTGCTCGGTGCCGCGCTGGCCTGGTTCCTGTTCCGCAACGGCACGGCCAACGAGCCGCAGCCGGCCGGTGTGCTGGTCACCGCCGCCCGCAAGAACCTCTACACCGACGCGGTGAACGAGGCGGTCTTCGAGAAGCCCGGCATCTTCCTCACCCGGGCGCTCGTCTACCTGGACAACCGGGGCATCGACGGTCTGGTCAACGGGCTGGCGGCCGGTGTCGGCGGCGGTTCGGGTCGACTGCGGCGGCTGCAGACCGGCTTCGTCCGGTCGTACGCCACCTCGATCCTCGCCGGGGCGCTGCTGATCGTGGGCGCGTTCCTCGCCGTGCAGGCGGGGTGGTTCGCGTGATCGACCTCAAGAGGCCGACGGTCTCGCAGGCGGCCGTCGTCGGCGGACCGCGCATCGACGACGGAGGTAAGGCCGCATAATGTCCGACTTCCCGTTCCTCTCGGTGCTCACCGTGGCGCCGCTGGTCGGCGCCGTGGTGGTCGCCCTCCTGCCGCGCAGCCGGCCGACGCTGGCCAAGCAGGTCGCGTTCGGTTGGTCGCTGCTGGTGCTGGCGCTCTCCGTGGTCATGTGGGTGACCTGGCAGGTCGACGGCGACCGGTTCCAGTTCCGCGAGTCGTACCCGTGGATCCCGAACTGGGGCGTCAACTTCACCTTCGCCGCC
Organism: Micromonospora sp. NPDC003241; assembly: GCF_053589795.1. Lineage (NCBI taxonomy): Bacteria > Bacillati > Actinomycetota > Actinomycetes > Micromonosporales > Micromonosporaceae > Micromonospora > Micromonospora sp. NPDC003241. The sequence continues at coordinate 98,979 of NZ_JBSFSO010000019.1, forward strand.
GACGGCATCGCGCTGGTCATGCTGATGCTGATCGCGGTGCTGGTGCCGCTGGTGATCCTGGCGTCCTGGCACGACGCCGAGTCGTCGAAGCGGTCGGTGCCGGTCTACTTCGCGCTGCTGCTCGTCCTCGAATGCACGATGATCGGCGTCTTCGCCGCCGCCGACGTCTTCCTGTTCTATGTGTTCTTCGAGGTCATGCTGGTGCCGATGTACTTCCTCATCGGCAGCTACGGCGGTCACCAGCGCCAGTACGCGGCCGTCAAGTTCTTCCTGTACTCGTTGGTCGGCGGCCTGTTCATGCTGGCTGCGGTGATCGGCCTCTGGGTCGTCGGCGGGAAGACCTTCGACTGGGTGGCGCTGTCCCAGGTGGACATCTCCACCGGTGCCGAGCGCTGGCTCTTCCTCGGCTTCTTCATCGCCTTCGCGATCAAGGCACCGTTCTTCCCGTTCCACACCTGGCTGCCGGACGCCGGTGGCGCGGCCCCCGCCGGTGCCGCCGCACTGCTCGTCGGGGTGCTGGACAAGGTCGGCACCTTCGGCATCATCCGGTACGGCCTGCCGCTGTTCCCGGACGCCGCCCAGTGGTTCGCGCCGTGGGCGATGGGCCTCGCGGTGATCGGCATCATCTACGCCGCACTGCTGGCGGTGGGGCAGAACGACCTCAAGCGGCTGGTGTCGTACACGTCGATCGCGCACTTCGGTTTCATCGGCGTGGGCCTCTTCGCCTTCACCACCCAGGCCGGCACCGGTGCGGTGCTCTACATGGTGAACCACGGGCTCGCCACCGGCCTGCTCTTCCTGGTGGTCGGCATGCTGGTCACGCGCCGGGGCTCGGCGTTGGTCAGCGACTTCGGTGGTGCCGGCAAGCTGGTGCCGGTGCTGGCCGGGGTGCTGTTCTTCGCCGGTCTCGCCTCGCTGGCGCTGCCCGGCACCGCACCGTTCGTCTCCGAGTTCCTGGTGCTGATCGGCACCTTCACGGTGAACAAGCCGGTCGCGGTGATCGCCACGCTGGGCATCATCCTGGCCGCCGCGTACGTGCTGTGGATGGTGCAGCGGACCACGCAGGGCACGCTCAATCCGGCGTTGACCCAGATCGACGCGATGAAGCGCGACCTCAACCTGCGTGAGAAGTTCGTGGTCGCCCCGCTGATCGCGCTGATCGTGGTGCTCGGCTTCTACCCGAAGCCGGTCACCGACGTGATCAACCCGGCGGTCCAGGCGACCATGGAGGACGTCGGCCGGACCGATCCGGCGCCGACGGCAGGCAACGTCCAGGAGGCCAGCCGGTGAGCGCGAGGAGTGAGCTCGCGAGCCCCGCAGTCGCGAACGAAGGCCAGTGGGTGAGCGCGAGGAGTGAGCTCGCGAGCCCCGCAGTCGCGAACGAAGGCCAGCCGGTGAGCGCAAAAGACAGCGCAGTCGCGAACGAAAGGTTGACTCGGTGAACGAGTTCGTACTGCCGCCGATCGACTACGCGGCACTCGCGCCGATCCTGATCATGCTGGGCGCGGCAGTGCTGGGGGTGCTGGTCGAGGCGTTCGTGCCCCGCCGGCTACGGCACCCCGTCCAGCTCCCGCTGGCCCTGCTGGCGGTGCTCGCCGCGTTGACCATGGTGGTGTTCAACGCCGACAAGCGGGTGATCACTATCGGGGTGATCGCGATCGACGGGCCCACGCTGTTCCTCCAGGGCGCGATCCTGGCCCTGGCCGGCGTGGCGCTGCTGCTGATGGGCGAGCGGTCGGTGGAGCGGGGCGGCGCATTCGTCGCCCAGGCCGCGATCACCGCCGACTCGCCGGACGACCGGCGGCAGGCGGCCAACTCCGGTGGTGCCGGTGAGGTCTACCCGCTGACCACGTTCGCTATCGGCGGCATGCTGATCTTCGTGGCGGCGAACGACCTGCTGACCATGTTCATCGCGCTCGAGGTCTTCTCGCTGCCGCTCTACCTGCTCTGCGCGCTGGCCCGTCGCCGGCGGATCCTGAGCCAGGAAGCGGCGATGAAGTACTTCCTGCTCGGCGCGTACGCCTCGGCGTTCTTCCTGTTCGGCCTGGCGCTGCTCTACGGCTTCAGCGCCGGTCTGGGCGACCGTCAGGCGGGCGTGGACTTCGCCACCCTCAACGCCGCCGTGGCCAACTCGACGGCCAGCCCGGTGCTGCTCTTCGCCGGTATGGCTCTGGTCGCCATCGGTCTGCTCTTCAAGGCCGCCGCCGCGCCGTTCCACGTCTGGACGCCGGACGTCTACCAGGGCGCGCCCACCCCGGTGACCGGCTTCATGGCGGCCTGCACGAAGGTCGCCGCGTTCGGCGCCCTGCTGCGGGTGTTCCACGTCGCGTTCGAGGGCGCACGGTGGGACTTCACTCCGGTGCTCGGCACGGTGGCGGTGCTCACCATGCTGGTCGGCGCGGTGCTCGCGGTCACCCAGACCGACATCAAGCGGCTGCTGGCGTACTCCTCCATCGCCAACGCCGGTTACCTGCTGGTCGGTGTGCTCTCCCCGGGCCGGGAGGGTCTGTCCGGCACGATGTTCTATCTGGTGGCGTACGGCTTCACCGTGCTGGCCGCGTTCGCCGTGGTGACCCTGGTCCGGGACGCCGACGGGGAGGCCACCCACCTGTCCCGCTGGGCCGGGCTGGGCCGCCGCTCGCCGGGGTACGCCTCGGTGTTCACCTTCATCCTGCTCGCCTTCGCGGGTATCCCGCTCACCAGCGGCTTCACCAGCAAGTTCGCCGTCTTCGCCCCGGCGCTCGACGGCGGTCAGGTGTGGCTGGTGATCGCCGGTGTGCTGACCAGCATGGTGCTCGCCTTCCCGTACCTGCGGGTCGTGGTGATGATGTGGCTCTCCGAGCCGGGCGACTCGACCCCGACCGTCACGGTGCCGGGGGCGATGACCTCGGCGGCGCTGGTGATCGGCGTACTCGCGACCCTGGTCCTCGGCATCGCACCGGGCCCGCTGCTCGACCTGACCACCGGCGCCGCGGACTTCATCCGGTAGCGGCGTCACCTTCCGTTTCGGGGGCCGGTCCACGGGTGTGGGCCGGCCCCCGCCGCGCCTCCCCGGTCCGCTGCAGGTAGAGCCCGTGTGGCATGGTGGAGTAGTGGTGATTAGGGGTGGCGAGCGTTCAGGTGGCACCGGCTCTGGTGGCCGCCGGAGCCGGCACGCGGGCCAGTTTGGCCCGCTCGGTCTGTATCTCGCCGACCCGCACACCGAGGCATCCGTGCTGGGCCTGCTGGACACCATCGAGGTGGAGTTGCGGGCCAGCGTGGCCAGCGCCGATCCGTTCGTGACCGAGGCGGCCCGGCACCTGGTGGAGGCGGGCGGGAAGCGCTTCCGGCCGCTGCTGGTGGCCCTGGGCGCCCAGTTCGGCGAGCCGTCTCGGCCGGAGGTCGTCTCGGCCGCCGTGGTGGTGGAGTTGACCCACCTGGCCACGCTCTATCACGACGACGTGATGGACGAGGCCGCGGTTCGTCGGGGAGCGCCGAGCGCCAACTCCCGCTGGACCAACTCGGTCGCCATCCTGGTGGGCGACTACCTCTTCGCGCGGGCCGCAGACGTCGCCGCAGAGCTGGGCCCCGAGGCGGTACGCCTCCAGGCGCGCACCTTCGCCCGCCTGGTGCACGGTCAGATCGCCGAGACGGTCGGCCCTCGGGACGACGCCGACCCGGTGCGGCACTACCTGGACGTGATCGCCGAGAAGACCGGTTCGTTGATCGCCACCAGCGCCCACTTCGGCGCGCTGTTCAGCGGCACCGCCCCGGAGCACGTGTCGGCGCTGGCCGGGTACGGCGAGATCATTGGTGTCGCCTTCCAGCTCTCCGACGACCTGCTCGACATCGCCAGCGAGTCGGAGGAGTCCGGCAAGACGCCCGGCACCGACCTGCGGGAGGGCGTACCGACCCTGCCGGTGCTCTATGCCCTCGCCTCCGACGACGCGGACGCCTCCTCGGTCCGGCTGCGGGAGATCCTGGCCAGTGGCCCGCTGACCGACGACGCCCTGCACGCCGAGGCGCTCGGACTGCTTCGGGAGAGCCCCGCGCTCAAGCGGGCCCGGGAGACGGTCCGCAGCTACGCCGAGGATGCTCGCGCCCGGCTCGCGCCGCTGCCGGACGTGCCGGCGCGTCGCGCCCTCGAATCGCTCTGCGACCACATCGCCGACCGCACGAGCTGACCGACCCTCCGCAGCGCCCCCACCGACGCCCGCGACCGGGTGTGCGGTCAGGCTGACGATGGCCGGGCGGAGAGCAGCCGGGTCGCGGTGAGCATGAGACCGGCTGCGGTGAGCATGGCGGCGGCTGCGGTGAGCCACATCGCCGGGTAGCCGGCGGCGGCCGCGAGCGGTCCCAGTGCCAGCGGGCCGAGGCAGCCGCCCGCGTACACGCCGGTCTGGGTGATGGAGGTGGCGGCGGCCGGTGCCTGCGGGTGCAGCCGGACCACGGCGAAGTTCATCAGCCCCGGCCAGGACCAGCCCAGGCCGAAGCCGAGCAGGACACCGACCACCAGTGCCCCGGAGCCGGCCACCGCGAGCAGGCCCAGCCCCACCGCGCCGACCACCAGCAGGCCGGCGATCACGGTGACGTGCCCGCCGGAGCGACGGTCGGCCAGCCAGCCGATACCGATCCGCGCGGCGACGCAGACCGCGCTGCCGAGGGTCAGCATGAGTCCGGCGAGGGCGGGGCCGTGACCCCGGTCCACGGAGGCGTCCACCAGGAAGGTGCCCAGCGCGTTCGCCGCGCCCGCCGCGAGCGTCGCGGCCACGCCGATCACCACCAGACCGACGGTCGCGTTCCCGGCCGGCCGGTTCGACCGGTGGACCGGTTGCGGTCCGTGTGACGGCACGAGCGGCAGCGTGGCCAGCGCGGCACCGGCGGCGGCCACGAACGCCCACCGCCAGCCGACGGTGAGCGCGAGCGTGGGTACCGCCGCGCCGGCCAGCAGGGTGGAGACCGGGATGGCCGCCTGCTTGACGCCGAAGGACAGGCCCTGTCGCCGCGTCGGTACGTGCCGGGCCAGCAGCAGGTTGCTGGAGAGTTGACCCAGCGCGTTCGCGGTGCCGGCCACGGCCAGCAGGACGAGCAGCATCGGGTACGAGCGGGCCAGCACCGCCACGGCGAGCAGCGAGCCGGCGGAGATCAGGATGCCGACCCGGGCGACCACGCCGCCGCCCCAGCGTTCCACGAGCGTGCCGGAGGGGACCGAGGCGAGCGCGCCGACGCCGAAATAGACCGCCACGGCGATGCCCAGGCCGGCCGGGTTGAAGCCCAACTCCTCGCGCATCTGCACGGCGAGCCCACCGACCAGGAAGACGGGCAGGACGCAGGCGATGGTGACGGCCACCGCGGTGGTGGCGGCCCGGACGGGTCGGGTGGCGGCCTCCGGAGCGGGGGACGGGGCGGTGTGGGTCATGGTGGGGCCAACCTACGCCTGCCGCATTCCGGCAACGGAAAGTGCGGTCAGCATCACATCGGGTATCCGACGAACGGTGATCCTCCACCCGATCAGGCGTTTCGCACCGGGCTCCTTTTTCATATGGTGTAAGTCCCCGGTGGCGGAGGTGGTTGTGCGTGACCCCCTGGCGGAACCTTCGGACCTGATCCGAAGCGTCTCCCGCGCACTTCGAGTGCTCGAGTCGGTCGGCCGTGCCCCGCGGGGGCTGACGGTGAAGCAGATCGCCCGGCGATGCGAGCTGACCGTGGCCACGACGTACCACCTGGTCCGCACACTCGCGTACGAGGGTTACGTGATCCGCCGGGAGGACGGCACGTACATCGTGGGGCTGGAGGTGGCCGACCGCTACCGCGAGTTGGTCGCCGCGTTCCGGGGCTCGCCCGCAGTGGGGGAGAACCTGCGTCGGGCGGCCATCGAGACCGGGTGGAGCCACTACCTCGGCCGCTTCGTGGGCGGCCAGGTCGCCATCACCGCCGTCGCGGAGGGGAACCGCTCGCCGTACCTGGAGGATCTCGTCCCCGGGTTCGACGAGGGCGCGCACGCGACCGCGCTCGGCAAGGCGCTGCTCGCCACGCTCACCGCCGAGCAGCGGCACCGCTACCTGCGGGAGTACGGCATGCGGCCGTTCACCAGCGCCACCCTGACCACCCCCGAGGCGTTCGAGGCCGATCTGGCGGCCGGCGAGCGGCGCGGCATGCAGCTGGAACTGGGTCAGTTCCGGCAGGGGGTGGCCTGCGCGGCCGTCCTGGTCACCCCGGACAAGGACATGGAACGGCGTACGGTGCTGGCCTGCGCGCTGCCGGCCAGCGAGATGATGACCTCCGCCCGGGTGGTCCGGACGAAGCTGATCGCCACCGCCCGCGCGATCGCCGACTGCCTGGCCGCCGAGAACTGACCGGAGTCGACCGAGCCGCCGCCGAGAACCGAGCCGCCGAGGGCTGACCCGCGAGGGCCGACCCGGCGCGAGACGGCCCCCTTCCTGGTGGGAAGAGGGCCGTCGGGAAGCGGCCGGCGCGGAGCCGGGGCGGGGTCAGCTACCGACCGGTCCGCCGTCCAGCCGCCAGGTCACCACCACGCCGGGTTTGGCGTAGTCGCCGTCCGGCCAGGTGGAGGCCGGGTTGTCGACCGAGGCACCGGTGACCTCGCCCGGGTGTTGCACGGCGACGAAGAGCGAGCGGTTGTCGCCGGTGATGAACGGCCCGCAGGTCTCCGCGCCACGCGGCACGGTGAGGAACTGCTTGAGGTGACCCCGCTCCGGCCCTTCGGTCGGCGTGGCGAAGAGGCCGTCGTTGCTGCCCAGGGCGTTGCCGTCGGTGGAGATCCAGAGGTTGCCGGTGGCGTCGAAGGCCACGTTGTCCGGGCAGGAGATCGGCGACACCTTGGTCTTGTCGTACCCGGAGAAATAGGTCGACGGGTCCGCCGGGTCGCCGCAGACGATCGGCAGCGACCAGGTGAACGTCTCGGCGGTGTTGTCGCCCCGGTGCTCGACCAACTCCAGGATCTGCCCGTGCCGGTTGTTGCTGCGCGGATTGGCCTCGTCCGGCCCGGGGTTGCTGCCGACACCCCGGTTCGTGTTGTTGGTCAGCGCCACATAGACCTTGCCGGTGAGCAGGCTCGGCTCGACGTCCTCCGGGCGGTCCATCTTGGTCGCGCCGACCTTGTCACCGGCGAAGCGGGTGAAGGTGAGCACCTCGGCGGCGGTCATCCCGTCCACGAAGGAACGGTTGCCGCTGACCAGCTTGATCCAGCGGCCCTTGCCGTCGAAGGCGCCGTCCGAGGGCAGCCGGCCGGACCCGTCGATCTCGTCGGCGCTGGTCTGGTCCAGCCGGGCGACATAGAGCGTGCCGGACTCCAGCAGCGTCAGGTTGTGCTTGCGGGCGACCCAGGAGTTGCCCTTCATGAACTTGCGGTCCGAGACGAACTTGTACAGGTAGTCGAAGCGCTCGTCGTCGCCCATGTACGCGACCACGTGCCCGCTGCGGGCCACGATGACGTTCGCGCCCTCGTGCTTGAAGCGGCCCAGCGCGGTGTGCTTGCGGGGACGGCTCTCCGGGTCGTACGGGTCGATCTCCACGATCCAGCCGTGCCGGTTCGCCTCGTTCGGGTGCTTGGCCAGGTCGAAGCGGTCGGCGGCGCGGTCCCACTTGCGGTTGCCGCTGGGGTATCGGGTGGTGGTGTTGACGCCGTACCGGGCCAGCCGGGGCTTGTCCGTCGCCGGTGCGGCGTCGCCGCCGACGAAGTACTGGTTGAAGTTCTCCTCGCCGGAGAGCACCGTGCCCCACGGGGTCACCCCGCCGGCGCAGTTGTTCAGCGTGCCGACGACCGTACGCCCCTTGGGGTCGGCGGCGGTCTTCACGAAGGCCGAGCCGGCGGCCGGACCGGTCAGCTCGAAGGTGCTGCTCAACGCGTCGACCCGCCGGTTGTACGGGCGGCGGCCCGAGGCGACCGCACGCCACTGCCCGGTGCCGGCGACCCGCTCGATCTCCACCACCGACATGCCGTGCGCGGCCATCGACACCTTCACCTGCTCGACGGTGAGCGCGTCGAGGCTGGTGAAGCCGGGGAACATCAGGTCCTCGTTGGTGTACTCGTGGTTGACCACGAGCAGTGCCCGCCGCCCGCCCTTGTCCAGCGGCAGCACACCCACGAAGTCGTTGTTGTAGCCGAACTGGCGGGCCTGTGCGGCGGCGGTCTGCCGGCGCAGGTCGAAGGCGGGCGCGCCGGGCAGCACCGGGTCGCCCCAGCGGATGACGACCGCGTGGTCGTAGCCGTTCGGCACCACGAAGGTGTCCAGCGTGTTCGGCGGGATCGACGAGAAGGTCAGCGCTCCGCTGCCGACGCCTCGGCCGCCGACGGCGAAGGTGGTGGTCTCGGGCACCACCGGGGAGCCCGGCGCCGCTGCGGCGGCACCGCCGCCGGCCAGCGCACCGGCGCCACCGCCGAAGCCGAGTACCAGCGCGCCGACCGCCCCGGCGCGGACCAGGCCACGGCGGGAGACCTCGGCGTCGACCAGGTCGCCGAAGTAGGCGTTGTCGGAGGTGTTGGGCACCGGGTGGTCGCAGGCGTTGCCGCAGCGGTAGAGACAGGTCATGGCGTCGCGGCTGCCGTGGCGGGGAGTGCCCAGCAGTGGGAGCAGCCGGGGACGGTCGCTCATGGGAGGAGCCTCCTGAGGGTCACGCGCGCCGGTGCAGCTCACCGACGGGTACCCGCCGGACGCTAGGAGGGCGTGGTGAGCGGTAACCGGCGTCGATGTGAACCAGCGATGAACTCCCCCGTCGGGAATCCCAGGTCGCGCAGGCGGTGAACCGATCGGCGTGACCGCACGTATCCCTGGTCGTAACGCCGCGCCCGCTCGGTCGAGAGCGAGGAGAGGACCATCAGCGACCACGACGCCCACCTGCTGCGCGCCCTGCACGACGAGCATGCCGAGGCGCTGTACGCGCACGCGTTGCGGCTGGTCAACGGCGACCGGCAGCGCGCCGAGGACCTGGTGCAGGAGACGCTGCTGCGGGCCTGGCGGCACCCGGAGTCACTCGACCCCCGGCGCGGTTCGGTCCGCGCCTGGCTGTTCACCACCGCGCGCAACCTCGCCATCGACGCCTGGCGGCGACGGTCGACCCGGGTCGGCGAGGTCTACACCGACGAGCTGCCCGAGCCCAGCGAGGTCGTCGACGAGACGGAACGCGCCGTGGAGGCGTGGACCGTGGCGGAGGCGCTCAACCGGCTCAGCCCGTCCCACCGGGACGTCCTCGTCGAGTGCTTCTACCAGGGCCGTTCGGTGTCCGAGGCAGCCTCCCGGCTCGGGGTGCCGCCGGGCACCGTGAAGTCCCGTACCCACTACGCGCTGCGCTCACTACGGTTGGTGCTGGCGGAGATGGGGGTGACCGGATGAGCCGCTGCGACTACGCCTTCGACGACGGCGCGTACGTGCTGGGTGCCCTCTCGCCCGCCGACCGGGCCGCGTACGAACGGCACCTCGTCGGCTGCCCCGACTGCCAACAGTCGGTCTCCGAGATCGCCGTGCTCCCCGGCCTGCTCGGTCGGCTGGACCCGTCGAGCCTGGAGCAGTTCCTCCCACCGCCGGAGAACCCCCGGGTGCCCGAGCTGCTCAACGCCGCGCGGGACCGCCGGCGTCGGGAGCGGCAGGCCAACCGGCTGCGGTACGCGGTCACCGGCCTCGCAGCGGCGGCGTTCGCCCTGCTGGTCGGCTTCGGCGTGGCGACGATGCTGCCGAGCGAGCAGCCGGGCCGGCCACCGCTGGCACAGGTGCGTCTGGTCGCGATGGAGCCGGTGACCGGGTCGGTGCCGGTGCACGCCGAGATCGGCCTGCGGCACACCGACTGGGGCACCGAGGTGACCATGCACTGCGGGTACGACGAGCACGCCGGTTACGGCAAGGCGCACGCCTTCCGGCTGGTGGCGTACGGCCCGGACGGCGCGCAGGAGCAGATCGGCTCGTGGCGTGCCGCGCCCGGTGACGACCTGCGGATCACCGGTGCGACCCGGTTCACCAACGCCGAACTGGTCCGGCTGGAACTCATCCGCGCCGACGGCACCCCCGTGCTCGCCTACGACGTCCGCTGAGCCACCCGGCGTCGAACAGCGGACCGGCCAGCGTGAGGGCAGACCGGTCAGCGTGGGGCGGGCACCGCCGCCGCCGCGCCGACCTCGCTGTCCGGGCGCGTGCGGCGGTTGCGCCGGGCGTTGCGGAGCGCGTCGGCGGTGAAGACGATCAGCGCGAGCCAGACCAGCCCGAAGCCGACCAGGCGGGCCGGCGGCATCGGCTCGTGGAAGATCAGCACACCGCAGGCCAGTTGGATGATCGGCGCCACGTACTGGAGCATGCCCAGGGCGGTCAGCGGCAGCCGGTTCGCGGCGCCCGCGAAGAGCAGCAGCGGGATGGCGGTCAACGCGCCGGCCAGCACCAGCAGCAACGCGTGCCCGACCGAGACCTGACCGAAGGTGGCGTCGCCGGTGGTCGCGAGCCAACCGAGGAACACCAGCGCCGGCACGGCCAGCACGGCGGACTCGACGAAGAGCCCCTCCGCCGGGGGCAGCCCCAGCCGCTTCTTCACCAGGCTGTACCCGCCGAACGTGAAGGCCAGCGTCAACGCGAGGTACGGCAGCCGGCCGTAGTCGACGGTGAGTACGGCCACCGCCAGCGCGCCGACCCCGAGCGCCGCCCACTGCGCCGGGCGCAGCCGCTCCCGCAGCACCAGGACGCCGAGCAGCACCACCACCAGCGGGTTGATGAAGTACCCGAGGGCGGTCTCCACCACCCGGTCGGAGTTCACGCCGTAGATGTAGGTGAACCAGGTCACCGCGATCAGGGCGGCGGCGGCACCGACCCCGGCCAGGGCGCGCGGCCGACGCAGCAGGGCACGCAGGAACCCGATGTTGCGCATCACGGCGAGCAGCAGGGCGACGAACACCACCGACCAGATGACCCGGTGGGCCAGGATCTCCAGCGGGCCGGTCGGGCGCAGCAGCTTGAAGTACAGCGGGAAGAACCCCCACAGCAGGTACGCGACCAGGCCGTAGAGGTATCCGAGGCGGAGCGGCGTCACGTGTTCACCGTAAGGGGCGGATCGCCCTGTGGATCCTTGCTGGTGAGCGGCGTCACGGTCGACTCACGGCGGTCGAACTCCATCCACCGGTCCGCGCGTACGCCGGTGAAGCCGAGCTTCGCGTACACCCCGTGCGCGTCGTTGGTGGCGAGCAGGATCCGGCGTACGCCGATCTCGGCGAGATGGTCGCGGACGGCACCGGCCAACCAGGTGCCCAACCCGTGGCCGCGCTCGGCCCGGTCCACGTAGACGTCACAGAGATAGCCGAAGGTGGCCCGATCCGTGATCACCCGGGCGACAGCGACCTGTCGGCCGTCCGTCGGCCGGTACACGCCGAACCCGAGCGAGCCGGCGAACGCCGCACCCACCGTCGCGCGGTCCCGCCCGAGCGCCCAGTACGCGTCGGTGGAGAGCCAGGTGTGCACCAGATCCAGGTCGAGCAGATCGGGCGAGGTGCTGATCGTGTAGCCGTCGTGACGGGTCCGGGTGAACATCCTCGGGATCCTAGGACCCGACCATTCACCCTTCGTGCCTCCGGGTCTGCGGGCGGCACTGCCGCTGCGTCGGGCCTTGCCGACGGGCGGTGTGCGGGGCTGCGGCCCGACATCGGCCTTGCCGACGGGCGGTTTG